>NZ_JBNPBA010000010.1:0-39021 GCF_050310315.1 Snodgrassella sp. CS2
TTATTTTTATCCAATCTGCCAATCCACTGTTTTAATAAGCTTTATTTTTACCGCTCTCGCCCCGGTTATTGGTCTTCTTTCAGTCATTTAACTCAATCCCTCACTTCTTATGACTCTTATCTTGCTTCGTTTGCGTTGGTGAGATGATTTGTAATATTTGCTGACGCTTTTCTTGGCTTAATTTGGTCAAATTTAATGTCTGCTTGGCGAGTACACTATATATCTCCTGCTCTGTTGTGTTTAATGCCTGCCAATGTTTTGCGATTGTGGTGCTATCGCCACGTTTTATTGGCCCTGTAAGGGCTTCTTCCGGAACCATTGTTTGTAGTTGGTTTAGATTTTGCTGCATGAGCTGATTTACCAGTCGTTCAGCCAGGCTTTTCGGTATAGACAAAGAAGTAAGTATATTACGTGCATATGCATTTAAGGTAACTAGAAAATTGGCACTGGCTGATAGTGCGGTGTGATAGCGGCTTTTCTGGTTTGCATCAATAATAAAGCTATTTAATTTTGCAGCCTGAGCCAGTTGTTGCAGTATAGGTAAAGCAACTTTATCGCCTTCTATGGCGCACATGTGTCCGGCTAATTGATTTAAGGCTATTTCGATTGAGGCAAAAGGAAATACCGGATGCAGGGAGCCTGCCAGCACTTTATTTTGGTTTGATTTTAATATTTTGCTGTCTAATGCACCGCTTAGGTGAATAACTAATGAATTGGGTGTTAGGCAATGATTTTGTTGAATTTGCCAGCTTATTTTTTCGATAGCCTGATCGCTGACACCTATAACATAAATATCAGCTGGCGGTAGATTGCTCAATTCTTGGCATAGTTGAACAGAAGGTATATGGTTTTTAAGATTTTGCGCTGTAGTGAAGCTGCGGTTCCATGCTGCCTGTATATTTATTTGCTTGCTCTGATGCCAGATGATGGCGAGGCTGGAGGCTACTTTACCGGTACCGATGATATTTACACGCAGTTGGGAAGACATATTGAGTTGTGGTTTGATGGTGGGGATATTGGTCATTATGGGTTTTATAGGGTTGATTAGGTAATTATTTTGCTGAAGGATATGAGTTGTAATTGAAGCCGCTTAACCAAAACGGTACACTTCGGTACTTACTCTTTATTCTAATCATAATTTTTTGGGCAAACACGTTAATGAAACCAGCTTTTAATGTGAAATCCGCGCGTCTAGATACTTTGTCGGTACAGTTGCTGACGGATGACCTGACTTTGATTAACCATGAATTAAAGCAACGTGCAGAGCGTTTTGGTAATTTGCGTAATATGCCTTTTACACTTGATCTGCACAATCTTACCAATCCGGAAACATTGGACTTGGCTAAAATTGTGGCACTGTTTTCACGTTATCATTTGCGTATTATTGCTATCCGTCATTCTGATGCAGCCTGGGTCAGCTTAGCCAAACAACATAATATAGCTTTCAGTATTTTACCGGAAGAACAGGCTAACAGTAGGGTTAAAGCTGTGGCTGATGCGCTGGTTCAGCCGTCTGCCGATGTTAATGACAAAATAAATTCTTCAGTTGCTGCAAGTGCTCTGCCTACGTTGGTCATTGATCGCACCATAAGAACAGGTCAGCAAGTATATGCGGAAAAATCAGATTTGATTGTTCTGGGTTTGGTCAGTGAAGGGGCGGAAATCATTGCTGATGGCAATATTCATATTTATGGTCCTTTACGCGGACGAGCTCTGGCCGGTGCGGCAGGGAATAAGGAAACACGTATTTTTGCTCAGTCTATGCAAGCTGAGCTGGTATCTGTGGCCGGTATTTATCGTATTTTTGACCAGCAGTTGCCGGCGCATCTGGATCGCCATCCGGTACAGATTTTCCTGCAAAATGACCGGCTGGTACTCAGTGCGATTCAGGCGCATTAGTTAATTCAGGGACACGCATCGGTGTGTGGCTGATTTGTGAATGTTTTGTAGATTCGTTTATATAACAAAAGGAATTTAATTGTGGCAAAGATTATTGTGGTGACGTCAGGTAAGGGCGGCGTGGGTAAAACCACGACCAGTGCCAGTATTGCAACTGGTCTGGCTTTAGCCGGCCATAAAACTGCGGTAATTGATTTTGATGTGGGTTTGCGTAATCTGGATTTGATTATGGGTTGTGAGCGCCGAGTGGTTTATGACCTGATTAATGTTATTCAGGATGAAGCTACGCTGAATCAGGCATTAATCAAGGATAAACACTGTGATAATCTTTATGTGTTACCTGCTTCGCAAACTCGTGATAAAGATGCACTGACCCGTGATGGGGTGGAAAAGGTGCTGAAGGATTTAACAACGAAGATGGGTTTCGAATATGTGGTTTGTGACTCACCGGCAGGCATTGAGCAGGGTGCGTTGATGGCCTTGTATTTTGCGGATGAGGCAATTGTTACCACTAACCCAGAAATTTCCAGTGTGCGTGATTCTGACCGTATTCTGGGTATTTTGTCGAGCAAATCCAGACGAGCTGAAACCAACAGTGAACCGGTAAAAGAACATTTGCTGATTACGCGCTATTCACCTGAACGTGTAGACAAAGGTGAGATGCTGTCTGTACAAGATATTCAGGATATTTTACGTATTCCGCTGATTGGTGTGATTCCAGAATCCCAGAACGTATTGCAGGCTTCTAATTCTGGCACGCCGGTAATTTTGCAGGAAAATTCGGTAGTGGCGGAAGCTTATAAAGATGTTGTTGCGCGCCTGCTGGGTGAAGACCGTCCAATCCGCTTTGTGGATGCTGAAAAAAAAGGCTTTCTCAAGCGTCTGTTCGGAGGTTAAGACATGTCTATAATGGATTTTCTTTTTGGCAAAAAGCAGCAATCCGCTCAGACAGCGCGTGACCGTTTGCAGATTATTATTGCGCAGGAACGCGCTACTCAGACTCCGGATTATTTGCCTACGCTGCAAAAGGAACTGTTGCAAGTACTTTCAAAGTATGTCCATGTTTCTTTAGACGATATTCATATTTCTCAAGAAAAGAAAGATGGTATGGATGTCTTGGCACTTAATATTACTTTACCGGAAACAGGAAAGAAAAAGGCCAGTGAATGACGCTGACTGAATTGCGCTATATTGTGGCTGTTGCTCAGGAAAAACATTTTGGGCGTGCTGCCCAGCGATGTTTTGTGAGCCAGCCTACTTTATCTATTGCAATTAAGAAGCTGGAAGAAGAGCTGGGGCTGACTTTATTTGACCGCAGCAGTAACGAGGTAATGACAACTGATGCTGGTCAGCGCATTGTGCTTCAGGCTCGCCGTGTGCTTGAGGAGGCTGACCGCATTAAGTTGATGGCCAATCAGGAGCAAAGTGAGCTTGAAGGAATTTTCAAGCTAGGGCTGATATTCACTATTGCTCCCTATTTGCTGCCAAAGCTGATTTTATCTCTACGTCAGCTGGCGCCAGAAATGCCTTTACAGCTGGATGAAAATTATACGGATGTTTTAAAAGAATCGCTTAAGCGAGGCGATCTGGATGCGATTGTTGTTGCAGAACCGTTTCAGGAAAACGGTTTGCAAACGATACCGCTTTATGATGAACCCTTTTTTGTTATTGTGCCTAAGGGTCATGCATTTGAGCATTTGGACGAGGTAACGCCGAAACAGCTGGGTGAGGAACGGGTGTTGCTGCTGACTGAGGGTAACTGTATGCGTGATAATGTGCTGGATAGTTGTCAGGAACTGGCTTCGCGCCAGAAAATTCTGGGCCTATCGAACAGTATTCAGGGCAGCTCTATCAATACCATCCGGCATATGGTGGCCAGCGGTTTGGGTATCAGTGTGATGCCAGCGACTGCTTTAACGGATAATGATCATTTATTATTCAGCATTATTCCTTTTTCAAAACCGACACCTGAGCGAAGAGTGGTACTGGCTTCGCGTCGTAATTTTGTCCGGCCTAAGGCTTTACGTATTATCAAATCAGCTATCTTGTCTTCGCAGTTGACCGGCGTGAAGTTTATCCATGATGTGGATTAATATCTCGCTTTTCTGAAAAACGTCTGTGTCTAAGCAGGCGTTTTTTCATTAGTCAGTTTGATTATCAGTCTTTTTCAAAATGGATAATTTGGTCTATAGCTATGGTTTGTTTTAGCAGATAAACCTGAAGCGTTTGAATGAGACATTTAGATTTTAAAGGAATTTTGCATGATTGCTTTAATACAACGCGTTAAGCAAGCTAATGTGGAAGTGAATGGCGAAACAGTTGGTCAGATAAAACAGGGATTACTGATTTTATTAGGTGTTGAACAGGGAGACGATACACAAAAGGCTGAACGTCTTTGCGATAAGGTACTTGGTTACCGTGTTTTCAGTGATCAGGATAATAAAATGAATCTGAATGTTAGGCAGATAGGCGGGCAAGTATTGGTGGTATCACAATTTACACTGGCTGCAGACACTAAAAAAGGCACCAGACCTAGCTTTACTAGAGGTGCTGCGCCGGCTGCAGCGGAACGCTTGTATGATTATTTCGTTGAATTGTGTCAAAGGCAGATTTCCACTGAAACCGGTATTTTTGCAGCCAATATGCAGGTCTCTTTGGTAAATGATGGACCGGTAACTTTCTGGCTTCAGGTTTGATAATTTTCTACGATTGTTTTTACTATTTTGTAATCAGTGATATTTAATAACGGTTTAATTCCTGCCTGAGTACGCGGATATTGGCCTGCCTATCATTAACATTCTGCTGCCAACGCTGAATCTGAACGGCGACACCTTGTTTTTGCGCTTGACGCAGTTGCTGTTGTGCAGCAGCCAGTGCCCGCTGTTCACTGACGATATCACGTTGTACAAGCTGTTTCGGTGTTGGCTTGGGTACGATGATTATTTTGGCTGGAACGGTAGGTTGGTTATTTTTGATTTTAGGTGATGCTTCTGACTTCGGCATTTGCTGACGCAGTAGAATGCCGATTTTAGGAGCTGGCGGGGTTTTCATTAAGTCGCCATCACGTCCGAATTCAGCGCTGTACCATAACCGCTGTAACTGTTCTAAACCAGGTGCATTCTGATTTTCTAATGAATATTTTTTTAAATTGTCACCATCGGTAGGCGGATGTTTGGCTATCTGGCAGTGCACGTCTAAAGGTTTAGTTGTGTAACTGACATGGTTATTGGCCAATGGACATGCATACCATGTCACTTGTGTCGGTTCGCTAGCGGCAACATTGGCAGTTGAATTATCTTCTGCCCAAGCTAGATTTAAATATGTTGACAATAGTATGCCTAAACTGAGATGGAGTCTGAGTTTGAACTTGTTTTGCATGGCTAAGGCTCATTGCATCTTACGTCTAATCTGAATCAAACACCCTAAACAAGTTTGTATCACATTTATTCTGCTTTTGGTATTTAATTCCAAATTATACCTGTATGGTATCTGGATATATTTTTGTAACAAATTATTGATGTATCTTTGCTTCCTTTAATTTTATTATACCAAAAACATAATTATCATGTTTCTTGTTGCGGTGGAATCTGGTACTTTCTATTGTTTGATAATGTATTTGAGTAGCGGTTTTTAATGTTGGGCGCAAAAACAGCCTTGCAGATGATCATTAACTAGTCCCATTGATTGCATAAATGCATAACAAGTGGTGGGACCGACAAAACTAAAACCGCGTTTTTTCAGCGCTTTTGACATGGCCGTACTTATTTTTGTCTGAGTCGGCACTTCGGATAAATGCGAATAATGATTGATAATCGGCTGATGATTGACAAACGACCAGATAAAATTAGCAAAATCTTCTCCCTGTTCTTGCATGGAAAGATAGGCATGCGCATTATGGATAATTGCCTGTAATTTGCCCGGATGGCGTATTAGTCCCGGATTTCGGAGTAATGGCTCAATATCATTGATGGTTATAATTTTTTGCGGATTGAAATCATAAAAGCAACGCCGGTATTCAGCACGTTTTTTTAATACCGTTATCCATGATAGTCCGGCCTGCTGGCCTTCTAGACAGATTTTTTCAAACAATTTCTGGCCGTCTTTCTGCACCTGCCCCCATTCATTATCATGGTACTGCTGATATAGTGGATCAGCGTTGACCCATTCACATCTTGTTATTTGTTTTTGCATTTTATGTTTGGCACTGGAATAAAGGAATTAATCTGTCTGAACATTTATGATATTTAGTTTAAGTATGTCTGAATGAGTGTCACGATGCCTAATAGACAGAACAAGACGCAGGCACCTATGCGGATGCGGTTTAAGGGCAATCGTTGCATGAGCCAATTACCAAAAAATATCACTGGAACATTTGCCAACAATAAGCCTGCTGTACTGCCCATAACTACAGAAAATAAATCCCGATACTGTGCTGCCAGCAATATGGTAGCAATTTGGGTTTTATCCCCTACTTCAGCCAGAAAAAACAAAACAGATGTAGCCACAAACGGCCCGTAGCGCATGAATCGGGTATCTACACCATCATCCTTATCTGGTTTTAATAGCCACAATCCCACGACTAAGAAACTGATACCGACTACCCAGCCCATTAACTGCGGGGTAAAAAATCGTGCGACTTCTACGCCAAACCATGCTGAAACAACGTGATTAAGTAATGTGGCACATAACATACCAGCAATAATGGCATATTTACGCGCAAAGCGGGTAGCCAAAAATAATGTCAGTAATTGAGTTTTATCGCCAATCTCAGCCAGTGCAACGGGAACAACGGAAGAAAGAAAAGCATGAATCATTATGAGATACCGTAGGCGGGCATAGACAAAAGACACGATAAAACGCCCGCCATTGCAGTTTTATCCTGTCTCAAGTCTCGTTAATCCACCATCTGGTTAGACGTTACGACCATACAGCAAATGCTGCAAATATGTTGATCGTAACCACAGGTATTGGAGATATTACCTGTGAAACTACTCCCTTAAGGCACTGCATCATAACCGAATCCGGACGATATTAACAAGCGAATTTCTGAATTGACGCATTAAATTTGATTTTAAACAATAAAACAGGCTGCCAAACCTTTTGGCAGCCTGCTGCTGTGAAGATAACAGATTAATAGTAACCCAAAACTTTCCACCAAACTCCGCCAATTACAACGAAGATAGCAAGTTCAATCACGCTCATGATGAAACCAATTTTCCACCATTCACCTAGGGTCACAAAGCCGGAACCGAATACTACAGGTGAGGTACCGGTAGCGTAATGAGTTAGGGTCATCATAATGCTGGAAGCAGCAGCCATCATCAGCGCAAACAGCATGGGCGGCGCACCCAATGCCAGACCGGCTGAGTAAAAGGCGGCAAACATAGCGGTAATATGAGCCGTGGTGCTGGCAAACATATAATGTGCATACATATACGCCAGTAATAATAGTGTACAGGCACCCATCCAGCCCATACCCAGACTACCAATACTGCTTTCCAGTACGCCGGAGAACCATGTAATCAGTCCCAGTTTATTCAGGAACGTTGCCATCATTACCAATGCAGCAAACCAAGTGATGGTATCCCACGCACTTTTTTCTTTCAGGATGTCATCCCAGCTCAATACGCCGGTTAAAAGAAGAAGCGACAAACCGATAAACGCGGTGGTGGTCGGATCTACCGCAAAGGATTTACCGAACAGCATGGCCGGAATACCTGCCCACAGAATCAGCAATACCGCAAAAATACCCAGCATGATTTTTTCATCACGTGTCATCGGGCCCTGTTCTTTCAAACGCTCTTTGGCAAAAGCCACTGCATTCGGAGTGTGCTTGATTTCAGGCGGATACAACCAGTAGATAATCAGCGGCATCAAGAACATCGCTACTAAACCGGGTACCAGCATGGCCAGCGCCCAAGTACCCCAAGAAAGATGAATATCGCTGTTGGTGGCTTTGGCTACCAGATCCACAATCAAAGGATTGGGTGCTGTAGCGGTAATAAACATAATTGAACTGATGGGATTAGCGTGGTAATTTACCAATGCCAGAAATTTACCCATGCGTTTTTCGGTGCCCTTTTCAGGGTCTGAATCATAGCTGGATGCTATAGATTTCATGATTGGGTGAATGATACCACCACCACGGGCTGTATTACTGGGGGTTACTGGAGCCAATAATAGTTCCACCACTGCCAGACTATAGGCCACACCTAAGGTACGTTTACCCCACAAGCCGATAAACAGGTAGCCGACACGAGCGCCCAAACCAGTTTTCAGCAAACCACGAGAAATCATGATTGCTACGCCAATCAGCCAGATAAGTGGATTACCAAAGCTGCTTAAAGCATCATTCATGGCTTTGCTGGGTGTGTCTGCAGTAACACCAGTTACGGCTACCAGCATAATAGCGATGATAGACAGCGCACCAATGGGCATAGCTTTGCCGATAATAGCTGCAATCACACCAACAAACATAGCCAGCAAATGCCAAGCTTGAGGAGAAACCCCTTCTGGTACCGGGATGGCAAACCAGACTATCAGGCCGATTAACAGCGCTACGGCAGCGGGAATGGGCTTGAACCCAATTTTGACAGGCATACAACTTACTCCTAATCATGAAGAAATAGATACAGCCAGACAGAAATCATTAATGTCTTGAGTGATTGTAAACTCATATTGAAAAACACCGTCTGACATAGCGCAAATTAGTATCAGACGGCATTGACAAAAGCAGGATGATTTTACTGTTTAAGCCTGAATGAATATAACATACAACCATGTAAGCAAACGCTATTGATATTAAAGCAGACATTAGGGGTGCAATAATTTGGATAAAATTTGCAAAACTATGCTTGAAATCGTATCAGGTATACCCATTTACGATTCATTAGCAATAGTATAACGGTGGTTTCATACTGCCTATTTGCAACTGTAAGATAATGCTGCAAATCACGAAATTAAATAATTAGGAGATTTTAAATATGGCAAAAGTAATCGGTATTGATTTGGGTACGACCAACTCATGTGTTGCCATTTCAGAAGGTGGCCAGACAAAAGTAATTGAAAATGCGGAAGGTGCACGTACCACACCTTCTGTTGTTGCTTATCTGGACGACAATGAAATTCTGGTTGGTGCACCGGCCAAACGTCAGGCAGTCACTAACCCTAAAAACACTATTTATGCAGTAAAACGTCTGATTGGACGTAAATTCGACGATGCTGAAGTACAGCGCGATATCAAATCCATGCCTTTCCAGATTGTTAAAGCCAATAACAACGATGCATGGGTGGAAGCACATGGTGAAAAACTGTCTCCTCCGCAGGTTTCTGCTGAAGTACTGCGTAAAATGAAAAAAGCAGCCGAAGATTATCTCGGTGAAAAGGTTACTGAAGCTGTTATCACTGTGCCAGCCTATTTTAACGACAGTCAGCGTCAGGCTACCAAGGATGCCGGCCGTATTGCTGGTCTGGATGTAAAACGCATTATCAACGAACCTACAGCTGCTGCTCTGGCCTTTGGTATGGACAAAGGCGAAAAAGGCGACCGTAAAATTGCCGTTTACGACTTAGGTGGCGGTACTTTCGATATTTCCATTATTGAAATTGCCGAAATTGATGGCGACAAACAGTTTGAAGTACTGGCTACCAATGGCGATACCTTCCTTGGTGGTGAAGATTTCGATCAACGTTTGATTAACTACATCATCGATGAATTCAAAAAAGATCAGGGTATCGACCTGAAAAATGATGTAATGGCATTGCAACGTCTGAAAGAAGCCGCTGAAAAAGCCAAAATTGAACTTTCCAGTGGACAACAAACTGAAATCAACCTGCCTTACATCACCATGGATGCGACTGGCCCGAAACATCTGGCCATGAAAATCACCCGTGCCAAATTTGAAAGTCTGGTTGAAGATCTGATTACCCGTTCTATCGAACCTTGCCGTACTGCCATCAAGGATGCCGGTTTAAGTGTGAACGACATTAACGATGTGATTTTGGTAGGTGGTCAGAGCCGCATGCCAAAAGTACAGGAGGCTGTAAAAGATTTCTTTGGTAAAGAACCGCGTCGCGACGTTAACCCTGATGAAGCAGTGGCTGTTGGTGCAGCAATTCAAGGGGCAGTACTGGCCGGTGACCGTAGCGACGTATTGCTGCTGGACGTAACCCCGTTGTCTTTGGGTATCGAAACCATGGGCGGTGTGATGACCAAGCTCATCAATAAAAACACCACTATTCCGACCAAAGCAACTCAGACATTCTCTACTGCTGAAGACAATCAAAGTGCTGTAACCATTCATGTATTGCAGGGTGAACGTGAACGTGCTTCTGCTAATAAGAGTCTGGGACAGTTTAATCTGGGTGACATTCCGCCGGCTCCACGCGGTGTACCACAAGTAGAAGTAACTTTCGATATCGATGCTAACGGTATTTTGCATGTTTCTGCCAAAGATAAAGGTACAGGTAAAGAAGCTAACATTACTATTCAAGCTTCATCTGGATTGAGCGAAGAAGAAATCGAACGCATGGTAAAAGATGCAGAGGCCAATGCAGAAGAAGACCGCAAACTGGCTGAATTGGTAAGCAGTCGCAATCAGGCCGAAGCTCTGATTCACTCAGTGCAGAAATCTTTGAGCGAATACGGTGATAAACTTGATGCAGCTGAAAAAGAAAAAATCGAAGCAGCCATTAAGGAAGCTGAAGAAGCTGTTAAAGGTGAAGACAAAGCTGCAATTGATGCTAAATCAGAAGCACTGGGTGCAGCCAGCCAGAAGCTGGGCGAAATGATGTATGCTCAGGCTCAGTCAGAAAGCCAACAGGCTGGAGCACAAGCAGATCAGGCTCAAAGCAAAGGTAACGATGATGTTGTTGATGCTGAATTTGAAGAAGTAAAAGATAAAGAGAAAAAAGACTAAGTTTTTCCTTTAAAATAAAACCCCGCTAACTAGCGGGGTTTTATTTTAGGCGCGTCATGGAAGAGAAAGTCTTTTTACTGAGAATAATATTGCTCATAAGCTGAATTTGGATATTAAGAGGAGTATAAATAAGTATGCAGGCATACGTTCTGGCTACTAACAAAATGTTGCTTTACTCTTCAGATTTTGGTTAACCTAGCAAATACCCTGCGTGATTGTAAAAAAAACAGACATGTCTGTGAAACGGCCGTTACAATAAGTACATTAATTATTGACTATAAATATATTTCTACCGGAGTAAAAGATGAACTTTTATATTTTGCTTATCCTGCTGGGCGTTTGCTGTGCCATTTTAACAGCCGGATTTTGCGGACGTTCTCAGCGCTGGGGACCGTGGACTATGCTGGCAGGCATCAGCTGTCTGCTGATTCTGATTATGTTGATGATTTATAAATTGTCCCGTGTTGTCGGTTTGTAACTTACTGGTGTTCAGTCCGTAAGATTCAGGCGAAAATTCAGGATAATAATTACATTTACCAAAAAACTGAAAATTAGGTATCTACATGCAAAACAAATTAAGCAAAATAACCTGTATTGAAGATTTGCGCAAAGTGGCCAAGCGCAAAGTACCGAAAATGTTTTACGACTACGCAGATACTGGTTCATGGACAGAAACTACCTATCATGCCAATACCACCGATTTTCAGCCGATTAAGCTGCGTCAGCGTGTACTAACTGATATGACCGGCCGTACACTGGAAACTTCTATGGTAGGGCAAAAAGTGAAAATGCCGGTTGCAATCGCTCCTACTGGCCTGACTGGTATGCAGCATGCCGACGGAGAAATTCTGGCGGCGCGCGCTGCTGAAAAATTCGGGGTCCCATTCACTCTATCCACTATGTCCGTCTGCTCCATTGAAGATGTGGCAGAAAACACCAGCACTCCTTTCTGGTTTCAATTGTATGTAATGCGCGACCGCGAATTTATGCGCGACCTTATTCGCCGTGCTCAGGCTGCCAATTGCTCTGCTCTGGTAGTTACTGCTGATTTACAGGTAATGGGGCAGCGCCATAAAGACATTAAAAATGGTCTATCTACCCCCCCAAAACCCACCTTGCGCAACTGGATTAATCTGGCCACCAAACCGGAATGGTGTCTGGCTATGCTTAATACCCAACGCCGCACTTTCCGCAATATTGTTGGTCACTGCAAAGGCGTAGCTGACATGTCTTCACTGGCCTCATGGACAAGCGAACAATTCGATCCGCGTCTAAGCTGGAAAGACATTGAAGAAATCAAGAATTTATGGGGCGGTAAATTGATTATCAAAGGGATACTGGATGCTGAAGATGCTGAAATGGCGGTCAAATCCGGTGCTGATGCAATCGTGGTATCTAATCATGGCGGTCGCCAGCTAGATGGCGCTCCCTCTACCATTCACGCTTTACCCAATATCATCTCTGCCGTGGGCAACGACATCGAAGTATGGCTAGACAGTGGTATCCGTACAGGTCAGGATGTATTAAAGGCCATGGCCATGGGTGCCAAAGGTACACTGATCGGCCGTGCCTTTCTGTATGGCCTGGGTGCATATGGTGAGGACGGCGTAAGACGCGCTCTCGAAATCATCTACAACGAATTAGATACCACCATGGCTTTTACCGGCCACACCGATATCAAAAAAGTTAATACCGATATCCTGATACCCGGCACTTATCCTGTTGCCAGTTAATTCTGCTTAAATGAGCAAGTTTAAGGCTATTTGTCTATGACAAATAGCCTTTTCTGCTGTTACAGATAAATCAATCTATGTTTATCACCATTCTGCCGCCATACAAACAAGCAGCAACAGGTGACAAAGCCACAACAGGCGGCTATGCTTGCATTTTTATTGCTCTATAGGTTGTTATGAACATCACTGAGAAAATTGCTGACGAACTGAATGTAGCTGCGGCACGAATTCAGGCTGCGATTGACCTACTGGATGATGGTGCCACTGTACCGTTTGTAGCCCGCTACCGCAAAGAGGCCACTGGAGGACTAGATGATACGCAATTGCGCACCCTTGCCGAACGCCTTCAGTACCTGCGCGAATTGCAAGAACGTAAGCAGACTGTCCTGTCCAGTATCGAAGAACAAGGAAAACTCACTGATGAGCTGCGGCAAAGTATTGCTGCAGTAGATAACAAAACCGCGCTGGAAGATATTTATCTGCCCTACAAACCCAAACGCCGTACCAAAGCACAAATTGCGCGAGAACACGGACTGGCACCACTGGCCGAAGCTCTGCTCAATCAGCCGCAGCTGAATCCAGAAGCAGAGGCGCAAAACTATCTGAATGAAAATGTAGCCGATAGCAAAGCTGCACTAGACGGTGCGCGTGCCATACTGATGGAGCAGTTTGCCGAAGATGCTACGCTAATTGGCCATCTGCGCGATAAACTGTGGCGAGAAGGTGAAATCCACGCCACCGTACTCGAAGGACAGGAAAGCGCTGGCGAAAAATTCAAAGATTATTTTAATCACCGCGAACCGATACACAGTATGCCCAGCCACCGCGCATTAGCTGTTTTACGCGGACGCAATGAAGGCATACTGGCACTAAACCTAAAATATCAACCGGACGATAAACCAGTCGGCGAACAAAGTATTTACGAACAGTTGATTGCCGAGCAATTTGGTATCGCTGACAATAGCCGCCCTGCCGACCGTTGGCTGCGCGACACCGTACGCCTGAGCTGGCGCGCCAAAATCTTCCTATCGCTGGAATTGGACGCCCTCAACCGGCTAAAAGAAAATGCTGACCAGGCTGCCATCAGCGTATTTGCGCAAAACCTCAAGGATTTACTGTTGGCAGCTCCGGCAGGTCGTCTCACCACCATTGGCCTCGATCCCGGTATCCGTACTGGCGTTAAAGTCGCGGTAGTAGATGATACCGGCAAACTACTGGAAACCGCCACCATCTATCCCCATCAGCCCCGTAACGACTGGCAGGGTGCCCTCAACACCTTGATGCATCTGGTTAAACAGCATAATGTACAACTGATTGCTATTGGGAATGGCACCGCCAGCCGCGAAACCGACAAATTAGCAGGCGAACTGATACGCGCCTTGTCCGACCGCAAACTACAAAAAATTGTTGTCTCCGAAGCCGGCGCTTCTGTCTATTCCGCTTCCGCACTGGCTGCCAAAGAGTTTCCTGAGCTGGATGTTAGTCTGCGCGGTGCCGTATCCATTGCCCGTCGCCTGCAAGACCCGTTGGCCGAATTGGTGAAAATTGACCCCAAATCCATCGGTGTGGGCCAGTATCAGCATGATGTGAATCAGACCCAGCTAGCCAGAAGTCTGGATGCCGTAGTTGAAGACTGTGTGAATGCCGTTGGCGTAGATGTTAACACCGCTTCCGTAGCATTGCTGGCACACATTTCTGGCCTTAACAGCACGCTGGCGCAGAATATTGTCACCTATCGCGACCAGAATGGCGCCTTTGCAAATCGTCGAGCTCTGATGAACGTACCGCGGCTGGGCAGCAAAACTTTTGAACAGGCAGCCGGCTTTCTGAGAATCCAGGGTGGTGATGAACCTCTTGACGCCAGCGCCGTGCATCCAGAAAGCTACCCTATCGTCGCCAAAATGCTCCAAACCACGCACCTGCGTGCCGAAGAACTCATTGGCAACCGCAGCGCCCTCAAAACCTTGAAACCGAGCGATTATATCGACAGCCACGTTGGTCTGCCGACCATCAACGACATTCTTGCTGAGCTGGAAAAACCTGGCCGCGACCCTCGCGGCGAATTTCAGACTGCTACCTTTGCCGACGGTATTGAAGACATAACCGATCTAAAAAGCGGCATGATACTTGAAGGTGTGGTTAGCAACGTAGCTGCATTCGGTGCATTTGTTGATATCGGCGTTCATCAGGACGGTCTGATCCATGTTTCGGCACTGGCCAACCGCTATGTTGCCGACCCGCGTGACGTTGTGAAAGCCGGCGATGTGGTAAAAGTAAAAGTTGTCGAAGTCGATGTCGCACGTAAACGCATTGCTTTATCCATGCGCCTAAACGATGAAACCAAACCAGCAGCAACCAAAAGCGACCGCACACGCAGACAACAAGACAAAACCGGACATAACAGCGGCATCACAGATAATGCCATGGCCGCAGCATTTGCCCGCCTGAAACAATAGCTGGCACACCCATATAACAACAGGGGGATTGATACCCCCCCTGTTTTGTAGCCTAGCCAGCAATGCAGAACTAGCGACAGTCTTTACCAGACAAAGTGATGCTCTGCTGTGAATGATCCTGAAACGTATACACATAAACAAAATCAAATCCACCCAACAGCATTCGCCGTGTCAGAGGCTGACGACAGCTGTGCATGAGCTCTTTTTTCACAGAATCAACATTAAAATTATCTCGCTTACGCTTTTCGTCCAGCATCGTATATGAATAATAAATCGTGTGATTATGGCGTACAGCTGCATTAAACCTTATCTGCTTATGCTGCTGTGGCAATTTTTTTTGCAACACCATCAGCTGCTGATCAACAGAAGTGGTTAATGCTGGATCGATTACCAGCGGCATATGCCGCGGCTGGCTGGCGGCAGAAGCTTCCACAGCATCCACAGCTTGCTGATGGCAACCTCCCAGCAGACACAGATAAAACAGCCCGCAAATTATTTTTTTCATGGTACGCTTTCCGTAGTGGCAAATTCGTTATCCGGCTGTACGAACACTAGCACCGCCTCTCCCCTATAATTGATTGGATAACGAAAAAACAGTGTAGCACGTCCGCGCTAATTTTCTACTTGTTTAATCACCTGATTCAAATCGTCCATATTTAGGTTTTTACGCAGATACTCCTCGCTCTGGGGCAATGCAATTTCTATTGACTGCTTACGTTCAAACGCCAGCTCCGCTTTGGCAGCACGAAAATCAATCACATGTCCACCTAGTTTGCGTGTGGTATCAATAAAATGCAGATGGAAGCCGGCTACCGACAGCTCTTTGAAAAACTCCGGCGTCCAGAACCCAATCAGCGAACCGCTGACAGCCTCCACTGTATCCACCACCTGTTGCTCAAACACCTCAACCACAGACGGATAGGGTTTCTGCTGCGCATACGGGCGGCGGATTTTCAGTTCATCAAAACGGGCATTGATTCTCACCGCGACAAACACATTATCCATAGGCAAGTAGTTGGACAGATGGGTATACAGATTGTCTTTACAGATATCCACCACATCTACCACCTTGTCTGGTTGAAACGTGGTAACCTGCACAAATGGCAACAGCTCCTCATCGCCCATCACCTTTACCGTTTTATCGCCATCAGCCTCCAGAAAATCCTGATCAATAATTACCTCACCTGCTAACGCGTGCGAACAACCCAGACCAAAATTGCCATATTCTTTTACCTCCCCAACCGCAAATACCCCATCGAACAAGCCTGCCATCAAAGCATTAATCGTAGAAAACTGCCGGATTTCTTTTTGCATGTATATTCTCCTGCATAATTTATTTACATATTAATTAATTGTATTCCATTTAGCAGTTTATAGCTAATATCAGCCATCAAGCATTTGTCGAAAAAATGAATTATCAATAAATCAATCTACATAGATTTTTTCCTTAAATACGCTCTTCAATATTTTTCGGCAGATTAGTTTGCTTTATGAAGGGAACAGCTATTAACAATGCTATCAAATATCAGACTAACAGCATCTCAATAACAACATCACCTGCATGATTACATAACGCCTCTGTCCGGTATGTTTCATCGAACCAGCGTATAGAAAGTACAAATATTCAGTATTTATGAACTGGCCTCCATCAACTATTATTGTTAGTCCACACCCACTAATGTCGATACAAACATCAAAATAATCTGCAAACTATTCCTTGATCATTAGCGATTGTCCCAACACGAGCACTAGTTGCCACACTCACCGGCAACCTAAACGGAAGCATTAACTGTATTTAGCCTAAACTCGTCCACACAGCATAAACATATTGTCATAATATCTTTGTCAATAATGGAAAATATTGGCGGTTTTATTTTCATAGATTGTTCTTAACGAATATTGATAGTATCTGGAACAATTAATTTAATTTTGGTATAGCAATGAAAACCTTTATTTATTTTTTTCTCGCCGCTATTGCTGAAATCAATGGCTGTTTTTCTTTCTGGGCATGGCAACGTATGGGTAAGTCTGCATGGTGGACATTACTGGGCACGTTATCACTGCTGCTATTCGCATGGCTGCTCACTTTGGTAGAAAGCAATATCGCCGGCCGTGCCTATGCAGTATATGGTGGTATCTACATCTGCTCATCACTGCTGTGGTCATGGATAGTAGAAAAATCCATGCCAGATAAATGGGACATCAGCGGCGCACTGGTATGCCTCCTCGGCGCTGCCATGATTTTGATGGCACCACGCAGCTAAGATTGTAATTCATAATTTATTCAGACAGATTATCCCGTAATAAAGCATGGAAAGTGACAAGTAGGCAGCCTACGTCTAAACTTGTACTTTAGCTGAACAGACAATGGCTGTAGATAATTATGCTACTAAAAAGTTTACTTTCGCTGTCATTAGGTACTTTTGCGCTGGGCATGGCAGAATTCAGTATGATGGGTATTTTGCCGGATGTAGCTGCTACTTTGCATATCAGCATTGCACAGAGCGGGCATTTTATCGCTGCTTATGCGATCGGTGTATGCTGCGGTGCATGGCTGCTGGTATTAAGTTACCGCCTACCGCCGAAAACTATTTTGCTGTCACTGTCGGTACTGATTGCCATCGGCAATCTGCTGGCATCCATTGCACCCGGCTATAACACACTGCTCGTAGCGCGTTTTATTTCCGGCCTACCGCATGGAGCATACTTTGGTATCGGCTCGATTGTTGCCACTAAACTGGCGCCACCTGGCCGTTCCGCGCAGGCTGTAGCGATGATGATTGCGGGCATGACGGTAGCCAATCTACTTGGTGTACCCGTAGGTACGTGGCTAAGTCTGCATTTAAGCTGGCGGCTGGTATTTGCTTTGGTAGCCGTTGTGGCAATTGTGCTAATTTTCACCTTACAGCGTTTTATTCCGCAGATGGAACGGCTACCTGATACCGGCATTCTGGGGCAATTTCGTTTCCTGAAATCAGCCGCACCATGGTTGATTTTGGCGGCTACTACCTTTGGTAATGGCGGCATTTTTTGCTGGTTCAGCTATATCCGTCCCTTATTAACACAGGTATCCGGTTTCAATGGCAATCAGGTCAGCCTACTAATGGTACTGGCTGGTGCCGGTATGGTAGCAGGAAACTGGTGTGGCGGCCGTCTGGCGGATCGCTATACCCCCGGCCAGGTAGCTGCCAGTTTGCAAGGGCTGGCCGCAGTGTCATTGTTACTGATTTTTGTGTGTTCTTCTGTCGGCTGGCTGTCGGCCACACTGATGTGTGTATGCACATTCTGTCTGTTTGCAGTATCAGCACCACAACAGCTCCTATTGCTGCGCTTTTCGCCCGGTGGTGCACTACTGGGTGCAGCCAGCGTACAGATGGCGTTTAATCTAGGCAATGCCATTGGTTCATACAGTGGCGGCGTGGCCATCAGCCACCAATGGGGTTATCAGTATCCGGCACTGCTCGGGGTACCGTTAACTTTAATCGGCTGTGCCTGCCTATTGTGGTTTCACCGTCGCTACGAAAGTCAAGGACGATCAATCTGAAGCATACGGAGGTAATGATGAGCGATACAATACCGGAAAATATCCAGCAACGCCTGCAACTGGCAATTAAACATGGCAATCAGGCCGAGCAGCAGCGTCTGTGGCATGAGTACAGTAGCCTACAGGGCTTTAGCAACGAGTGGGTCATGTCAGCGCGACTGGGTCAGGACGGCTATACGGAGGAACAGGCACATATGGTAGCTTGTCTATTTGGCCGTTGTTAGCATGCCCAATGACACAACTGGAAATTATGACTGAAATTATTATTGAAACCCATCCACTAGCACCGTTTCTGCCAGCCAATGCAAAGCTTCTAATGTTGGGGTCCTTTCCGCCACCGGCCACACGTTGGAAAATGGATTTTTACTATCCGAATCTGCAAAATGATATGTGGCGCATATTCGGGCTGGTGTTTTTTCAGAATAAAAATTATTTTCTTAGTAATGATCTAAAAGGCTTCAATGAGCCTTTAATTCGCGCTTTTCTTAACCAACGTGGCATTGCCATCAACGATACAGCCTATCAAATCAAGCGCCTGCAAAACAATGCGGCGGATAAATTTCTCGAAGTGGTAACACCAGTAGATTTAGCGACATTACTGGTACAGATTCCAGACTGTCGGCACATAATGACCACAGGCGACAAAGCCACCACCACTTTATTGCAACTGCTCCCGGCAGGAACTCCGGTACCAACTATCGGCCATCCCAGTGAAACCATACTAAACGGACGGCAGCTAACCCTTTCCAGACTGCCTTCTTCTTCGCGAGCTTATCCACTCGCACTTGAGCGCAAAGCACAGGTTTATCAAGATTATTTTACTAACATCGGTTTATTAAACTGATTTTTAATTTTCGGGAAAATATTAATGCATATTCTTATTTTCGGTGCCAGCGGCGGCGTGGGCAAAGCTTTGGTCGAACAGGCACTGGCAAACGGTGATGAAGTGACAGCAGCAGTACGTTCGCAGAAAAAACTTAATATCCAACACCCTAAATTACATATTCGTCTTTGTGACGTGTTTGAGAAAGCCAATGTGGCAGCATTGTTTACAAACAACAGCCATTACGACGCAGTGGCCTCGGCGCTTAACACCAACCAAGGCATAAAGCCAGGCAATGATTTAGAACGTATGCTGAGCAATATCACCCCACAAATGCAACAGCATGGCATTAAACGCATCGTTTATTGTGCCTCCGCCGGCGTAGACAATGAACTAGAAGGTGAACGTGGACAGGCCGCAATGGAGTTTTTACGCCATCCGCTGGCTGACCATCGTGCCTCCATAGCGCAAATTCAGGCAGCCGGTTTAGATGCAACCATCGTACGCCCACTTGGCCTAACTCACGATACCCTTACCGGAAAATATACTGAGGCAGCACAGGGCATACCAGCAGGCAGTGGCCGCATAGCCCGTGCCGATGTGGCGCACTTCATGCTAAAGGCGTTACATGATGATGCCTATATCGGCCAGTCTGTCGCTTTGTCTGGCGTATGAATACAAAAACTACTGCCAGAGTCAAGCTCTGGCAGTAGTTTTATTTTAATCAATTGTCTGCCACAACAGATAATCGGATTTTTATTTGTGAATTTTTTGGTAAAACGACGCTTCACCCTCGGGGCGGGTTTTAAATCGTTTATGCAGCCAGTAATACTGTGGCGGCTGCTCTCGTACTCGTGCTTCGATAAAATCATTCATTCGTTGCGTATCGGCCACTATATCTTTACTGGGGAAATTATCCCATTGAGGATAAAACCGTAAGGTAACCTTGCCATCTGATTCCCGTGTCGGAATTGCTGGAACCACTTTAGCATTGGTTAAAGCAGCGATACGGCTCAGCCCAGCAATCGTCGCTGTGGGAATACCGAAAAAGTTTACAAAAATCGATTCTCTTCGTCCGAAATCCTGATCGGGCAAATATAAAAACGGTGCACTACTGCTTTTGATTTTTTTAATAATCGCACGCAGTCCTTCAGTGCGCCCTATCAGAAACACATTATTATAGCGATGGCGTCCCTTGAGAATCTGCTCATCCATCTGTTTATTTTTCTGATGTGAATACACACTGATTAAAGGCACATCTTGGTTTAGCGCATACACCGCCGCTTCAAACGCAGTAAAGTGCGGATAGAGTAAAATTACTTTTTCACCGGCGGCCAGCGCTTCATCAAGATAATGTTTGTCTTGATAGCGCACCAATTTTTTTAAACGCGCGGCATCACCATACCAGTACAGCCCGTATTCCAGCAGCAGCATAGACATATGATAGAAATGTTCGCGTAATACTTTACGTCGCTGCTGTTCCGTCCATTCGGGAAAACAATGGCGCAGATTAATCAAACCAATTCGCCGCCGTGGAGCAACTGCATAATAACTCAGCCAGCCCACACAGCGTGCCAGCGCATGAATCGCCCCTAATGGCAGCAACTGCAGCATATATAAAAAAGCAAAAGCCAGTTTCATCATCATTACAATATTACCTACTGGTTATTTTCAACCAGTCCAGCATTAAACGCCGTCTATTGTACACAAGCTGCTGTCAATTTACATTCACAGTTGTATCTAAGCCCTTTTTCTTATCACTCACAGCAAAACAAAACCGGTTCATAAAAACACGGCCTGTATCGCAAATACACAGGCCGTATCAGATAACTTAAACTAACTTAATGAGCTCCGCCACCTCCGCCACTGCCAAATGGCGGTTTAGCAAACCACACCAGCACAATCAGAACTAAAAATGTCATGCCATACAGCCAGAATAAATCATTGGCACCCATAATATGCGACTGCTGACCAATAGTCTGCTCGATTGAGCCTAATGGCTGTATTCCACTCATACCCAGCTGATTCATCCCCTGAATCGACTCATTCATAGTACTGTTATAAGGATGAATGTTCTCCACCAATTGTGTATGGTGTAATGCTTCGCGTTTATCCCACAATACATTAACCATCGACGTACCAATACCGCCGGCTAAAATTCGCACAAAATTAGAAATACTGGAAGCACTGGCAATCTGCGAACCAGACATATTCGACAGCGTGATTTGGGTTAACGGCATAAAGAACATCGCCATTCCAATACCCTGCACAAACTGCGGCCAGAATACATCCATAAAACTCATACCGGCATTAAAATTAGTCCGCCAAAAGAAACAGATGGCGTAAACGGTGAAACTGATGGTCACCAATACCCGCATATCCAGCCGGTTGCCAAACTTACCAATTAGCGGCGACAGCAATACTGGGAAGATACCAATCGGTGCCGTTGCCAGCCCTGCCCATGTTGCAGTATATCCTAGCTGCATCTGCAACAGCATCGGCAATAGCACAATCGCCCCCATATACGTCATATAGGCAGTACTGAGCGTAATCACCCCTACAGTAAAATTACGGTCCTTAAACAAGCGCAAGTCCACAATTGGATACTTTGCATACCATTCCCAGATAATAAAGTAGCTCAGGCACACTACTGCGATTACCGCTAGCGTAATGATTTCATTGGATGAAAACCAGTCTAGCTCATGACCACGGTCAAGCATCATCTGCAATGCACCCACACCGACTACCATTAGCGACAGACCCATACGGTCAATAGGCTGGTGCTCAGTTTCGGTTTCACGTTTTTTAAGCATCTGCCAAGAAATACCGGCAGCCACCAAACCAATTGGTACATTAATAAAGAAAATCCAGCCCCAATGCCAGTTGTCACTGATGATACCGCCTAGAATCGGCCCAAAAATCGGTGCCACAATAATCACCATCGACCACATCGCCAACGCCATTGGGCGTTTTTCCGGTGGATAGGCAGCCATCAGCAGACTTTGTGACAACGGAATCATCGGCCCAGCCACAGCACCCTGCACCACGCGGAAAAACACCAGCAAGGCCAGACTAGGCGCAATACCACATAAAAAAGAGGCAAGCACAAACGACAGTGTCGCCACCACAAATACTTTTACTTCGCCAAAGCGTCGTGCCAGCCAGCCTGTGAGTGGTACCGAAATAGCATTGGCCACGGCAAACGCCGTAATTACCCACGTACCCTGACTATTGGCTGCACCCAAATTACCAGTAATGGTGGGCAAAGCCACATTGGCGATAGTGGAATCCAGTACCTGCATAAATACGGCTAGTGACAGCGCCACCGTAACCAGAGCAAGAGCCGGACCTTTCAAGGGAGAATGCGTCATTCAAGCAAAGCCTTAATACAAAAACCTTCTCGGTGTAGCGTCAGCTCATTTCATGCCTCAGAGCACAAATATTCCTACTCACCAGAGAAAGCTTCTGAAATTAGAATAAAATCAAGCCAAATCACCATCGCGGCAACCGCCACTGGCAAGAGAACAATCACCCTGCGCCAGCAGCAATCGAATAATAATTAGGCAGAACAGAATTAGGGCGCGTACTGGGCAAAAATTTGCTCTATCATATTATTGATTGGCGTCCAATCAATCGCAGCCATATTGCCATTAGTAGGAATCGCCGTAGCAGCAGTTAAATCCTGACCATCCTGATTACGCGTATTTACTTCTACATCCATAGACAGACCTACCCGCAACGGATGCGCAGCCAACTCTTTAGGATCCAGCGCAATCCGCACCGGCACACGTTGTACAACTTTAATCCAGTTACCAGTCGCATTCTGTGCCGGCAACAGTGAAAACGCAGCACCAGTACCGGCAGACAGACCAGCCACCTTACCGTGATAAGTCACTTTACTGCCATATACATCCGCTTTAATTTCCACCGGCTGACCAATACGTATTTTCGCCAGCTGGCTTTCCTTAAAGTTCGCATCTACCCAGACATTATTCAGTGGCACCACCGCCATCAGCGCTGCACCAGTTGCCACTTTCTGGCCTACCTGCACATTGCGTTTCGCTACCTGTCCATCCACCGGAGCCTTGATTTGGGTACGCTGTAGATCCAGCCATGCACTTTTCAGATGGCTAACCGCGGTCATCACAGCTGGCTGCTGACGCAACGGCACATTGTGGCCAAGCACAGCTTTAGCTGCATTTTCCTGCCCCTGCATGGCCTTCAGGTTTGCCTGCGCTTCCACTACCGCATCACGGGCATGACTTAATTCTTCCGCAGAAATTGCATCGGTACCAGCCAGACTCTGGCGCCGCTGTAAATCAGCTTGCAAACGTTTTAACTGGGCCTGTTGCGCCGCCACCTGTGCACTGGCCTGATGCGACTGAGCCGTCTGCTGCTTATTCTGACGAATCGCATTAATCAGCTCATCATGCGCCCGCTCAAACGCCAGCTGCATATCACTGTTATCCAACTCTACCAACACCTGGCCTGCCTTAACAGTCTGTGTATCATCCACGTTTACCTTTTGCACCGTGCCGGTAATTTGCGGCGTAATCTGCACCAGATGGCCATTCACATATGCATCATCAGTGGATTCCTCATGCTGCCATACCAGCAGATACATCAGCAGAAAGCCCAGCGCAATCAGCACAAATACCACCGTCAGCAACACCAGCTTACGCTTGCGTCCGGCGGGCACACGTTCTGACTGCGGTTGTACCGTTGGTTGAGAGGTAGTCACTGCCTCATTGGTTTGCTTTTGTTCACTCATACGTCAATAGCTCAAGAAAATAGGAAATTAACACTCAGTTACTGATTATTGCCACTTGCAGGAATTTTAAAACCACCACCAAGCGCAGCATGCAGGTTATTCCAGCTCTGTTGCCGCCACGCAGCGGTTTTTGCTAAATCTGCCTGAGCACTTAAAGCTGCATCCTCGCGTTGCAACTTGGTAAGCGCATTCTCCAGACCAGCTGCATGGCGTCTACTGCTGGATACAGCATTTTTCTGCGCCACTTGCCACGCCTGCTGCTGTAAAGGCAAGGCTTCAGAACTACGCTGATAGTCACTGACAGCATCGGCTGCCTGCTGCAAAGCCGTCAGCACCGTTTTATCGTATTGCGCCACCTGCTCATTGTAAGCAGAACGTTTACCAGCCAAAGCAGCCTGCAAACTGCCTGACGTAAATATTGGCAACGAAATAGCCGGCACAATACCCAGCATGCGTGAAGAAGAATGCACCAAGTCAAACGCATCAACATGCGCCAAACCTGCCAGTCCTTGAATTTCTATATTCGGATAAAACGCTGCTTGTGCCGCTTTAATTCCAAAATAATCCGATTGCAGTAAAGCTCGTTGCGCCGCAATATCCGGTCGCTGCCCCAGAATATCGGCATGTAAACCATTTACCGCCACTTCTGGCACTTTCCCCAGCGGCTGCGGTACCACCGCTGGCATCTGAGTAGGTGAAACACCTATCAGCGCAGCCATACTGTGCCGGGCACGCTCTATATCCGCCTGCGTCTGGCGCAAAGCGCTTTGCATAGCCAGTACATTTTGCGACACAGCATATTCATCACTTGCTGGTTGAAGACCAGCACGAATCCGATTCGCCACCAGTTTCTGCAACGCTTGATTCACCGAAATACGCTTTTGCAACACATTAGCCTGCTCCTGCAACAATTGCCATTGCGTATATTGCGACACAATACTTTGGCTTAGTAGCAACCGTGCCTGCTCTTGCTGATAAGCAGCAGCCACACGCGCACCTAGTGCTGACTTAATCAAATTACGCTGCTTACCCCAAAAATCAAAAGTATAATTAACTGCCAGCGCAGCCATTTCATTACTGAACACATGATTCGGGTCATCACCCGCTCTGTTTGAATCTGGTTTCGGATTTAGGTAAGCGGCCACACCATTAGCCTGCAAAGCTACCTGTACGCCAGCCTCCCCTTTGGCTCCACGCCATTGCGCTTCAGCCTCAGCAAAACGAGCAGCGGCCATGCGTAAATCCGGTGCACTGGCTAGCCCCATATCCATCAACTGGTTCAGCAACGGCTGATTCAGACCAAGCCACCAGCTCTGCTTTGACTGTATGGTTTGACCGGCTGGCAAATGCAGCTGGGCTGCATCCTGCGGGCTTTGTAACTCAGGCTGGCGGCCAAAATTGGCACAGGCAGACAACAACAGCAAAGCCAGTGGGCTGACAAGAGATAACTGACGCAATCGGCGCGCAGATACAGTTAATTTCATGCAAATCTCAGCAAAAAGTTAAGCAGCAGTTAATAACTTTGTTAAAAGCTGCTGCAATTGTTCATATTCTGGTTCACTCAGGGCTGACCATACCCTCCGGTGCACCTCATTGGTTTCCGGACTGACACGTTGAATCAAATCCTCACCGGCCTTAGTTAATTTCAGCGTAATTTTGCGCCGATCTAAAGGATGAGTTGAACGAGTAGCCCAGCCATTTACAACCAGATCATCAGATAAACGCGTAGCACTAGTACGGGTGAGATTAAGAATATTGCTTAGTTCCGAAGGTAAAATCTCATGATTTGGCCGCGCATACACAGCCAGCAGCGCATGCCACAAGCTTTCGGACAAATGGTGTTTATGCAAACGCTCATTCAGCTGATTGTGAATCGTTGCATGCACCAAACGCACCAGACGGCTTAGCATTACCAGCTGAACATTCATGCTCGGCATTTTCACTGCCAGCACCCCCAAAGTAGCTTCCAGTTCGGCAGCAGGAAGAGAAAAACCCATTTCAGAGCACCTCAAAGTCCATAAAATAAGCCATTATAATAAATTTATCTCTTATTATAAATGGAGCTTATAGTTTGGCAGAGAATATTCCAACCCCAAAATAGTTACTAAAGCATCAAAATTTTAAAATTTTTTGCTTATCAATCTGCATGCTACAAAATTAATTTACACCACCCATCCCATACCAACGTTATTTTCCGTTACATCAGCATAATCAGTAGCTCAACAAACTGAACCACCAGACAACACTAGCAAAAACCATCTGCCGTCAGCTGTATCGTTGCAGAAAAGAAACATCAAGCTATTCAACCACACCAAACAGCAGCCCGAATAAAATTATCCAATTCGCAAATGCAACTTATTAATAAACCGCTACAGACATCAATCGGATAAGTGTTTCCTAAACAAAATAAAAAACAATCACCCCAAACCACCCTAAATCGTTAAGACCATAATTATATTTAATAACAGATTAAATATTTAGAGTTTTTGAAATTTTTTACGCCGTATTAACCAGATACCGGCTTTTTCTGGCTAGTGTCAACAACCTTTCACACCAGTCGGCAACAAAATTGCACCATACACTATGTACAAAACTCTCGTTTTCTTAGCAAACCAACCACCAATACGCACACAAACTGTCACTTCAGCTCATTTCACGACCAATCGTCAGCCTGCTTTAAGCATTATTTTTCTCTTTTATACAAATATCCTTATCAGCTGCATACAATAAAAAACAGGCTGCTTAAAAGCAACCTGTTTGTATCAACCCATCTAAATCAGATACCCGCAGCCTCACGCAGCAACTGAGCTTTATCCGTACGCTCCCAAGTAAATTCCGGCTCTTCACGTCCAAAATGGCCATATGCTGCTGTTTTAGCATAAATAGGGCGCTGTAAATCCAGCATTTTAATAATTCCTTTCGGACGCAAATCAAAATGCTGTTGCACAATCTCAATAAGCCGACTTTCCTCAATCTTACCGGTACCGAAAGTATCGATTGCAATCGAAGTCGGCTGCGCAATACCGATAGCATAGGAAATCTGAATTTGACACTGGCTAGCCAGACCGGCAGCCACAATATTTTTCGCCACATAACGGCAAGCATAAGCAGCAGAACGGTCTACCTTGGTGGGATCCTTACCCGAAAATGCACCACCTCCATGCGGCGCTGCACCGCCGTATGTGTCCACAATAATTTTGCGTCCAGTTAATCCACAGTCGCCCTGCGGCCCACCAATCACAAAACGTCCGGTCGGATTAATCAGATACTGAGTATCTTCAGTTAGCATTTCAGCAGGTAATACCGGCTTAATAATCAGTTCCTTCACCGCCTCAACCAGTTCTTCACGCCCGATTTCGGGATCATGCTGCGTAGACAGCACCACCGTATCAATGCGCTTCACCTTACCGGTTTCACTATCATATACACAAGTCAGCTGCGCCTTTGCATCCGGACGGAGCCACGGCAGTTCACCGCTTTTACGTACTTCACTCTGGCGCTGCATGAGACGATGCGCATAATAAATCGCAAACGGCATCAGCGTCGGGGTTTCATCACAGGCATAACCAAACATCAGCCCCTGATCACCGGCACCCATATCCAGATCCAACCCCTCACCCTCATTCACACCCTGCGCAATGTCAGGCGACTGTTCGTCATAACAAACCATGACCGCACAGCCACTGGCATCAAAACCCAGCTCGGATGAGTTATAACCGATACGCTTAATCGTATCGCGGGCAACTTGTATATAATTAATATGTGCGCGTGTGGACACTTCGCCGGCCAACACACACAAACCGGTATTAACCAACGTTTCAGCAGCTACGCGCGCTGAAGGATCCTGCGTCAGGATAGCGTCTAAAATAGAATCGGATATCTGGTCGGCAACTTTATCCGGATGTCCTTCCGAAACCGACTCAGAAGTAAACAGAAATTCACTCATAATTGGCGGATACTTTCTGATGCTAATATTGCTTTATGGGCAGTTATAGATGCTTTTGTTACAATGTCGCCCAAATTTTGATTTGAGATACAGAACAGATGCAAAAGCTGGTTTATTTCGTATTTTCCTTATTGGCGTTAATCCCCTTGCCAGTTTTACAGGGCATCGGCTCAATACTGGGGCGCCTTGGCTTTTACTTCGCCACCAGTGAACGTGAACGCACAACCAAAAATCTGCATTTTAGCAAAATTGCTGCCAACGACCAACAAGCAGAAAAACTAGTCAAATCCATTTTTGCTGAAACTGCCAAGAGCGGATTAGAGCTGTCCATCGCATGGACCCGCTCCAGCAACCACATCGTATCCTTGTTCAAAGAAGTGCACGGCTGGAAACACATTGAAGAAGCCATTGCAAATAAACACGGGCTGCTCCTTATTACCCCGCATCTAGGCAATTACGACCTTGCCGGCCGCTACTTGAGCGAAAAACTACCATTCCCTCTCACTGCCATGTACCGGCCACCCAAAATAAGCTGGCTGGAAAGCGTCATGAATAACGGCCGCGTGCGTGACAACGGCTACACCGCACCAGCCAACATGCAAGGCGTTAAACAAGTAGTACGGGCATTAAAAAACAAAGAAGCCACCATCATCTTGCCTGATCAGGTGCCTGGAGAAGGTGAAGGCGTCTGGGCCAACTTTTTTGACCGGCCAGCCTATACCATGACACTGGCTTCACGGCTTGCCATCATGCCTAATGTAACAGCCCTATTCTTTTGCGGCGAACGCCTACCTTATGGCCGCGGCTTTGCCCTGCACATCGCCCCACTTACTGGCACACTCACCGGCAACAGAGAACATGATGCACAAATCATCAATAACAATGTCGAAGAGTGGGTTAAACGTTTTCCCAGCCAATACCTATTTGGCTACAATCGTTACAAAAAACGCAAGAACATACCTCTTCCCTAGGTAAATTTATTTATATAAATAAATTTTAAAAACTGATATAGCTTATTGTTGACCTAAAAAATAATGACAATTACATTATTGATTGAGTAAAAATTCTACTTTATCCCCTTTTTTCTTAGAATAACGTTCAAATAATCCTGAATATAAATATGCTTTAAACACCTTTAATTATCAATAAGCTTTATACAATGGCACTTTTAGCAGTAATATTCTTTCTTAAATAAATCAATATTGAATAGATACAGACATAGCTTAAAAATACTGCTTGTCCAGCATATGTTTACGATTATTATTATAGAAATAAAATATTTTATTAATTTACTGAACAACAATAATACTCAAGTTATAGCAATATTTTAATCTTAGTAACAATGGTATAAAAATTAAATGAATTACAAATATATTGATAGGATTTCATACATCACATATATCTGCAAAACATAAGCAAATATAAATTATTCAGAGAATGACATTAAAGCTAAATTATTTAATTTTAATGAATTAATACCGCCCAAAAATATAGATATAGTATTACATTTATATATAGTTATTCTAAGAAAATTATAAAATCACAATCTTATATATTATAAAAAGCATTCACAAAAATCTAAAATTAATATTCTAATCTAATGACGCTAATATATGCGAAATGAAAACTAAATTGATAGATATATTTTAGCTCACATTATAAAACCTCAAAAATATCTATCACCTCATTACTGTGATTTTCTGTTGTGGATTAATTTTCTATCATCCTTGTGATAAACAAAATTATTTTTGATGGAAAGAATTTAAATCTATATAGGGTATAGTTTCAGTCACAATTTCGTAGCTTTACTAACTGCGCATTTACCCATGATCGTTATTTGCATAGCATTTCACCTAAAAGAAAAACGCATACTTTCATTCCGCAAATTGAAAGTATTTCTGAAAATACTGAATTAATATTGTCAATAAGAGAGATTCACTTTAAATCATGAACAAAATACCCATCGGTCTGTATAAGAGCAAAATAACCCTAATCAAAATAACCTCTAAAATTATTATAATGTAATATACACAATCGAATTAGAACATTAAAAAGCATAATACTCAGCATATAAGGTTATCACCAAGATTTTTTAATACTACTTACTCTCTTCGTATTCAACCCAACCTACTAGCCAATCAATCGACAATCCACTAGCACAGTATCGAAATCCACATAAAGCCGCTTTACTCAGTCAACAAAGGAAATATAATATATTCTCAAGCAGTATACTTATCATCACCTGCAACTTACGCCATTGTGTCAGTCAACTGTCTACTCTAAATAGTGCCTTACGTAATCATTAATTACTAATTAAATTTAAACAAAAAAAAAGAGCCATCCGGCTCTTTTTTTGTATTTGTAAACTGTGTTGGCAGTGGCAATACAGATTAACGTTTTGAGAACTGTTTCGCACGGCGTGCTTTGCGCAGACCGAATTTTTTACGTTCAACTTCACGTGCATCACGAGTAACCAGACCAGCAGCAGACAGAGTTGGTTTCAGCGCTGCATCGTAGTCAATCAATGCACGGGTAATACCGTGACGAATCGCACCAGACTGGCCGGTTTCACCGCCGCCTACAACGTTTACTTTAATGTCGAAAGATTCTAGATTTTCGGTCAACACTAATGGCTGACGTACAATCATGCGGCCGGTTTCACGACCAAAGAATTCATCCAGCGGACGGCCATTCACAATAATCTGACCGCTACCTTTTTGCAGGAAAACACGAGCCACTGAACTTTTGCGGCGACCCGTGCCGTAGTAATATTTACCGTTCATTGCGTGTCCTTAGATTTCCAAAACTTTAGGTTGTTGAGCAGCATGGCCATGTTCTGAAGTTGCATATACTTTCAGTTTTTTAATCATAGCGTAGCCCAACGGACCTTTAGGCAACATACCTTTAATGGCTTTTTCCAGCGCACGACCAGGGAACTGGTTTTGCATTTCTGCAAAAGTACGCTCGTAGATACCACCCGGGAAGCCTGAGTGGCGATAGTATTTTTTGTCAGTCTGTTTCTGACCAGTTACACGCAGTTTGTCAGCATTGATTACAATGATGTAATCGCCAGTATCAACATGTGGCGTGTATTCTGGCTTATGTTTGCCACGCAGACGGCGAGCGATTTCAGCAGCCAGACGACCCAGAACTTTGTCTTGAGCATCAACCACATACCAATCGCGCTTCACCTCATGCGGCTTAGCTGAAAAGGTTTTCATAGGAGCTAATCCAGATAAATATACGAAAGCTTCTAATATTAAAGATTAATCAAGTGATTGTCAATTGCTAAGCTTGGTCATACAACAATCTCTCTATCCTCAGCAACATAGGCAGGCTGTGCTTTTCACGCTTGTCAGCCTGTTTAACCAATGCGCCTGAAGGGCGGCAAACATGCCAGTAATTGCTTGCCATAGCGCGCTGTCAGAATACGGTTATCCAGAATAGTCACACGGCCATAATCTGTTTCGGTACGAATCAGCCGTCCAACGGCCTGTATCAGCTTAATACTAGCTTCAGGCACAGTGATTTCCATAAAAGGATTGCCGCCACGAGCTTCTATCCATTGATTACGGGTTTTTTCAATCGGATTATCCGGCATCGCAAAAGGTAACTTAGCAATGATCACCTGTACACACATTTCACCCGGTAAATCTAACCCTTCAGCAAAACTGTCGAGTCCAAATATAATGCTGGGTTTTCCATCGGTAATAGCCTGATGATGGCGCTGCAAGAGAACTTGCTTAGGTAGTTCTCCCTGCACCAGTAACAAAGGTAAATGGCTGTCGGGTAATTTCAATGCCACTTCTTGCATCTGCCGGCGGGAAGAAAACAGAACCAACGTTCCAATGGCTTCGTTTTCATTAATCAGTTTTGGAAGCCACTGTACAATTTCGCTGGTATGAGCAGCTGCATCTTTCGGACTGGCAGTCAGTGCAGGTATATATAGCTCCCCTTGCTCGGCAAAATGAAACGGGCTATCTAGTGCCAGCATAGTGGTATCAGTTAACCAATTTAGGCCAGTTTGTTTTAGCAGCAAATCAAAAGTACCCAACGAGCGTAACGTTGCCGAGGTCAGTAAAGCGCCTGCCGCACGTCGCCATAGACCACTGGCCAGTTTGCCAGCGCTGGTAATGGGAGAAGCATTAAAACTGTAATCAACTTTATCTTTACTCGTTCGGGTAATCCATTTAGCCAGTGGTGCTTCCCCTTCAACATTTTCAGTTGCGAGTAAATCCCAAACATCAACCACTTGCTCTATACGCGCCAGCAACATACCCAGATCACCGCTAAGCCGGTCAAGCAAACTGCTATCCTGATTTTTATCACGTCGTGCGGCCGATAAAGCCTCATTCAGACTATTGATGTGTTTAAGCAGCATGCGTGCGGCCAAAGCGGTATTATCAACCAATATTTTCAATGTAGCTGGGATGACGCCATCCGGCCACAACCAGCTACTTTCATCATGGCCATCTTGTGCCGCTAGGCTGGGTTCATCAGCCAAATGCATCATCCATTCCTGCAAATTTTCCTGCAAAGCGGAGGCTGCCTCTGTAGCCATTACAGCAAGTTCACTCTTATCGAGCACACCAGCTACCTTATCCACAACATTACCAGTGCGTTCTAAAAACCATAATGCTTGATTCAAGCTGTGTTCAGCCGCAAACTGCTGCAAAGCTTTGTGTGGCAAATGGTGCGCCTCATCTATACAATAAAAGCTATTGGAAGGTGATGGCAAAATAACCCCACCGCCCATACCGATATCAGCCAACAATAAATCATGGTTAGCCACCACCACATTTACAGTTTCCAGCGTTTCTCGCGCCAAAAAAAACGGACACTCCGGTCGATTGGGACACCCAGCTTTCAAACAGCCGTGGCGGTCATTGGTAACTTTCTGCCACAGACCATCATCAATCTGTTGCGGCCACGTATCTCGATCTCCATTAAAAGTACGGTCAGCAAACTGGTCGGCCATATCACGTAATACCGCCAGCTCCTCACTTTTAGGTTTCCGGTCCCACAACGCCTGCTGTGGTTCGAACCCTTGTAAACTATCCTGTGCGTTCAATTGGGTTAATTGATACAGTTTATAGGGACACAAATAGCGACCACGCCCTTTGGCGAGTGCAAAGCTGAGATTCAGACCACTGTGTCTGACCACAAAGGGTAAATCACGCCCTACCAGCTGCTCTTGTAAAGCCACAGTAGCACTGCTGACCACCAGAATTTTGCCGCGCGTCTGCGCCATAATCCCGCCGGCCAACAGGTAAGCCAGACTTTTGCCTACACCTGTAGGCCCCTCCACCACCACAATTGATTCTCCATTGCGCTGTGATGCTTCTCCACCATCCTCCTGCTGTTGAGTACGTGAAAATGCATTGGCAATCGCGGCCACCATCTCCCGCTGTGCCTGACGTGGCCGGAAATTAGGCAGACTTTTGGCGATATTCTGGTAATGTTCGCGTATCGCGTTTTTTTCTAAATCTGTGAGCATAACTAGTCAGACAAAAGCAAATGACATAAACACTTATTCTATTTAGTAGTAAAGTTATTTAAAATCAGTATATTCGCAACGTAATTCCAATTATATACTGATATTCCATATTAAATTTCAGCAGGTCCATCATGAACAAAATTATTTATCTTGTTATAACCTGTCTGGTAGCCACAGGCTTGATAGCCTGCTCCAAAACACAACAGGATAACGCATCCGCCGCAACGGCTACTAAAAAAGAACTCGTGTTCGGTGCATCCGCCATGCCCTACACCACCATATTTGAGCAAGGCGTTAAACCAATTCTGGAAAAACAGGGTTATAAAATTAAAACCTTGAATTTTTCCACGCTGGAAGTGAATAATCAATCTGTAAATAATGGACAGGTTGATTTCAATCTGGATCAGCATACTGCCTATCTGAATGTTTTCAACCGTGAAAAAGGCACACATCTATATCCGCTAGTGCATATTCCAACCGTACCAGCTGCCATTTATTCAAATAAATACACCTCCATCCAGCAGGCACCCAACGGTGCCAGCGTACTGATTCCAAGCGATCCGGCTAATACCTCACGTGCGTTACGTATTCTGACCGATAACCACTTAATTCAGTTAAAACCCAACACCAATCCAATACTCGCAACCACACGAGACATTGCCAGCAATCCTAAACTACTAAAAATCAAAGAAATTGATTCAGTTATGATTCCGCGCACATTAAATGAAGTGGACTTCGGGTTCGCCTCAGGGGGCATTGCCTATCAGTCCAAACTGGATCCGAAAAAAGCTGTTCTGCGTGAAAAGGTGATTCCGGAAATGGAAATGGTGGTCACCATCAATGAAAAAAACAAGGATACACAATGGGCAAAAGATTTAAAAGCAGCTTATCAGTCAGATGAATTTAAACAATTTATGCAGAAATACAATCAGAACCAAATGTGGGTAATGCCACAGGCTGAATAAGCTGCCTGATAATACTTCTTTTCTGAAGATAACCGGTAATACTTTACAAGTATTACCGGTTATCTATTTTATTGCTATTTGCCACGATACAGAATCGTAGCACCATTTTTTATCAGCCTGAAGGCAAATTCAATTCTTAAAACAACATAACATTAAATTTAAATACATTTTATAATATAAAGATTACAAAACTTATCTGCACAAGCATGACTCTCTATAGCATCAAACCGGCTTTTCAAAAATTGCTACGTCCACTAATGTTTTGGCTGTACAGAAAAGGCATTACAGCCAACCACATTACACTAACTGCTATCGGCCTTTCAGTTTTAATAGGTGCCATCCTCGCTCTGTTTCCTTATCCAAAATTATTTTGGCTGTTGCCGATTACTTTGTTTATCCGCATGGCGTTAAATGCACTGGATGGTATGCTGGCACGCGAATGTAATCAACAAAGCCGGCTTGGTGCGGTATTAAACGAGCTTGGCGATGTATTATCTGATATTGCGTTGTATTTACCATTCATATTATTACCACACAGCAATACTGCCATCGTTCTCGTTATGCTGTTCTGTGCAGCCTTAACTGAATTCAGTGGCATTCTCGCGCAAACCATTAACGGCATTCGCAGCTATGCTGGCCCGATGGGAAAAAGTGACCGTGCGCTGATTTTTGGTAGCTGGTCTTTACTGATAGCTATCTGGCCAAATTTAACCATTTGGAATAACTTTATCTGGTGTGCCTCTATCCTCTTATTGATTTGGACTTGCATTAACCGTTGTCGCAGCGCCATACACGGAGGCCGTTAATATGCTGCTACAAAAATCCCTATTGGTTATCTTCAGCCTTTTACTGTTGGCAACGATAATCAACGGATTACTAGTTTGCCTGCAAAAAAATAAAGATTGGCACGAACTCACCCTGCGTATCCGCACATGGTGGGTAATTGTTATTTTGTTTTCACTAGCACTGATCAGCCCCTGCTGGCTTGGATTAAGTTTTTTTGCTTTAGTGAGCTTTATAGCTTTAAAAGAATATTTAACTTTGGTTCCCGCCCGCCATGCAGACAGAATGCCCATATTATGGATGTTTATTACCATTCCGATTAACTACTGGTTAATCGGTATCGACTGGTACGGATTGTTTATCGTATTCATACCAGTATATATGTTTCTATTCTTACCAGCTCGTATGGTTATTGCTGGCGATACCAGACAATTTTTGCGTACCGTTTCTCAGCTGCAATGGGGGTTAATGACGACAGTATTTGCTTTCAGCCATGTTGCCTGTCTGCTGGTATTACCCAATGATAAGCTGCAGACTGGAGCTTTATTAGTTCTGTTTCTCGTTGGACTGACAGAATTCAACGATATTACCCAATATCTATGGGGTAAATCACTTGGGAAAATCAAAATCACCCCAAAAGTTAGTCCGAACAAAACACTGGCCGGTTTGGTTGGCGGCATAGGTAGCACCACTATAGCAGCCATGTTATTAGGCCCTATACTGACACCTTTGAACTGGAGTATGGCCATACTGGCCGGATTGATTATCAGTGTCAGTGGCTTTTGTGGAGACATTGTGATGTCAGCCATCAAACGTGATATCGGTATCAAAGACAGTGGCACACTACTACCTGGGCACGGCGGCATTCTTGACCGCCTTGATTCATTGATATTTACGGCACCAGTATTTTTTCATTTTGTCCGATACTTTTACTACTAAGCCATGCTGAAATCATTACTCAAACCATTATTTGCCTTATGCATCGTATGGCCAGTTATGCGTTTATGGCTGGGTTTACGTATCCACCAGCACCAGAATCTGCCTAAACAAGGGCCGGCTATTCTCGTTGCCAATCATAATAGCCACATGGATGTGTTTGCATTAATGTCACTGTATTCTCCCATGCAACAGCGTCAGATTCATCCAGCTGCAGCAGCAGATTACTTTCTCAGCAATAAATGGATGGCATGGTTTGCGCTCAATGTCCTGAATATTATTCCGGTTACACGCCAGAATAACGGTCAGGGTAATCCCTTGCAAGGCTGTGAAGAAGCCTTACGCAAAAACAAAATTCTGATTTTATTTCCAGAAGGCTCCCGTGGTGAACCTGGCAAAATGCAGCCATTAAAATCAGGTTTATGGTATTTAAGTGCCACCATGCCTGACGTACCAATTATTCCGGTATGGTTGCAAGGCACTGAACAGATTATGGCAAAAGGAAATCGCATTCCCTTGCCGCTGTTTATCGATGTCAATATCGGCACACCAATGTATTTCCAGCCTGACAAAGAACAATTTAAAACAGAGCTATTAAACCATTTATTAGCATTGCGTCCTCAATACAGCAAAAAAGATTTCGACGACTGAACAATATCAGGCCACAGAAGATAGCTGCTTAGGGTTTAAATAAAAAAGCTCACTTTCAAATCAGTGAGGTCTTAATTAGGAATATTTAAGTACACCAACATTCAAATCCACACTGGGTTTCGTGTAAACGATCTACATGAACATTCCTCCAACAGCAATTTACTACGCACATCCTGAAGCAATTTAACTGCTACCATAACGGATTTTGTGATGGCATCAATCACCCGTGGCACTCACTATCCAAAATGACTCTTTAGTTGCAAACTTGCCAGAATAGATTATGCATAATATGGTTTAGAGAGAAATAAAATTACTGGCCATCGAAGCAACTTCTTAAAAAATTATTAAATATTAATGAATGGAATATTTTAGTTTTTTATGGTTCTACCTCACATTCATAAACCAAAATGATAAATAATTTAGCAGACAGAAACCTGATAAATTATCTATTTTTTCCCCCTAAGAAAAATTAATCAATTTATGACCGTACGAATTCTTACAGAAAAATGATTTTCGCATGAAAACACAATTTTTTTCTTCTAAGCATTTATTCAACTGAAGTGGCAATTTTCTTATGCAAATCCTTATTTTTGTCGCTCCCCTTATATCCGAATTAAAGCAAGTTTTACTGCGACTCCAGACATGCTTTATATGCTTATAGACTTTTACTACGCTTATCACTGCCCAGTTTTACACCCAGGCATATAGAAAATTTCATACTAGGTTGCCAAGTTAATCAAAGCAATTATTCTTATCTTATAAATATTTATCTTCATTATGTACCGTTTCATGCTCCACCATTTTTTGTCACATCTATCCAAGCGTTATCATTTGGCATGAAGGTGCAATAAAACTGACTTACAGGAATGTTACAACACATTTATAAAATTGGTTTTATACTGAATTACTAAAAAAATCAGCAAGTTCAGAATACAATAAATCATTATTGATGATATAGCTGCCATGATCATGATCTGGCACAACTTTTAATTTGGAATGGGGCAAAGCTTCAGCAATTGAGCTAAATACCTCAGGATGATAAATATCATTTTCCGCCCCAATCACAAAAGCTGGCACAGTGACATCCTTCAGAGAAGATATATCAATATGTGGCTGCTCCAACATCATTTTATATAACGGATCACCTGTTTGTTCATAGTACTGCTGCATAAACTCAAAAGTTTCAGCATTAAAATCCGCAAGCGAAAGATTCACTCCCAATAATGCCATCTTGGAAATCACAGACTGATCGTATAGAGCAAGTAATAAAGAAATAATTGCACCATCACTAAAGCCAATAATATTAACCGGATCAATGGCCAAAGCCATAATCAATGCATAAATATCATCTGCCATCACTTTATAATCATAGATAGCAGTTTTTTCACTTAAACCATGATTACGGCTATCCACTGCATACACGGTATAATCATGGTGAAATTTTTGAATCAGTGGAGCAAAAATACTGTGATCTTCACCGTTCCCATGCAATAGTATTAAAGCCTCCCCACTTCCTGATTTTTTATAATTGATATTAATACCATTTACATTAATCATTAAGTTTGTTCCATTTTTCTGTTTTTATTTCAAATAATTATCTATTGATATTGAAATCAGTCAAATAATATCATCAATCATAGAAATACAAACCAATTATTATTTAGCAATACAACATCTGTCTTATCTGATATAAACTAAGGGTCATATTATTTATTGATTCATTTAAATGAGCCTGAACATAGTTTTATATCAACCTCAAATACCTGCCAATACAGGCAACATTGCCCGTACCTGTGCTGGTACTGGTACCAGCCTGCATTTAATTCACCCTCTTGGCTTTTCAACAGACGACCGTATGCTTAAACGTGCCGGTCTTGATTACTGGCCTTATGTCGATATTCATTATCATGACAGCCTAGAAGCTTTTATTGAAATGACCGAAGCGCAAGCCAATGCACAAGTGTATCTAATCGAAACGTATGGCACGCGTAATTACACAGGATTTGACTACAGCAACAGCAAGCAAGCAATCTATTTCCTCTTCGGCCGCGAAACCACCGGCCTGCCGCAGGAGTTCGCACAGGCCAGAGCAGATCACT
>NZ_JBNPBA010000011.1:0-3967 GCF_050310315.1 Snodgrassella sp. CS2
GTGTTCAGTTGTCCCTGGCTACGCAGGACTTCGCGATGTAGGCGGTCGCGTTCGATGTCGGTGATGGTGGTGCCGTCTAGGTTGATTTGGTGCAGATGGCTGGAACCGTAACAAAGGTTTTGAGGGTGCGCACGTTCGGTAGGATAGCCGGAAAGATCGGGAAAGGCTTTTCGGCATGCTATTATGTTTTCAATAGAATCAGTATCTTGCTATTTAACTTTGACTTTCTCTACAAGTACCCCAACTAATTTGATAGTTTTCAGCCTTTCATAAATACTTTCATATAAAAGTAAACCAAATTCCGTACAGCATATTGGATATTTTGGATATTCGCTTTCAAGTAAAAACCTCGGCGCTCTTTCTAGTCTTGAGTGAAAATGGCATTCAGGGCAGACAAAAAGACGCTCATTTTCAGGAATAGGTTGTCCATCAAAAATATATGGTTTTTCACCTCTAAGTACAACGTAATCATATTTACTAATAAAAGTTATAAATGGCTGTTTATGCTTTTCACTTTCCACTTTATTATAAATAGAACCTATATTTAAATGTTTTTCAGCCTCTTCACCCAGCAAATTCAATAAGCGCAGCGACATAATACTAGGTATCAGAAAATAGCCTGTATTAGCCATATCTAGGTTTTTCCTGATTTTCCCATCCGTAATCACATCCATACCACCGTGAGGTAGTTTTAGTGTATGGCAATAATGACAAAATTGCTCTCTGTTTTTATGTTCCCATTCGGGAATGAGATCGACAGTAACCATTCCTGAACAATACAGGTGATAAAGTGGCTCACGCTTCATGGATATTCCTTAAATTTACCATTATTTATATTTTTCCAAACAGCACTTTCAATATTCGTATTGTTTTGTGCATTAGTTTTGTGTTTTTCGATAAGAACTTTTATCAAATGGTTAGCTACTTTTGCAATCTATCTAAGGCAATAACGCCTTAAGCGCTGTAAATTTTTAAAATTTTCAGTCCTCGAGATCTTTTAGCCATTTTTGATATCTATCTGGATCCTTTGCAATCAATGTTTTTAATGTTTCAAACACTTCTTTTATTCCTAAAGGATCCACTTTATATTTATTAAATACAAAAATAATTCCCTCTGCGATGGTATCAAGAACATAGAACATTTGTTGCGTATAGCAATTAAACGTTTTATAGGGTATAAAGATTGAGAAATGAACCACTTTGCGTTTTGACGAGGCTAACGGGCCATACACTAAATTTTTGTGTTCTTGTGTAGCAGATATGGTAAATACTAATTCATAATCTGTTGTTTTAAACAATTTGTCATAATGTGGAAGCGTTTTGTTTAATTTATTGAGATTTGATCTCCACGGATTTAAAACCGTATTTGTAATTTCATAATAAACGCCAACTTCAGCCCACAAAAATAAAAAATCAATCTTCATTTACATCGTCCTTTCGATTTATCACTGTTTTGATTTTAAGTGCTATTTTCCATTTAAACAACAATATATATTCAGCACAATTAAATTTTTTTAATGGGAGATTCAGTGAAAAAGCTGGTGGCGTTTTATATGCTAAGTAAGGTAAATAATGGCTTAAGTTTTATTCACTCTTGTGTCACGCTATCTAATTGCTGTTTGGCATAACTCACTACATCCTCAATACTCGATCGGTCTAAACTCGCTATCCTGTAGGTTGATGTGGCATGGTATTGTGGGCTACCCAGTAAGCTTGTCGTTTATTCTAAAATGAGATTTTTTAATTTATTCGATATAATTGCAGGAGGCAAATTGCTATTTTGATAAATGATAGTAGTGCCGCTATTAAATTCTATTTCAATTTGTTCAATATCCGTTTCTTGTTTTATTGTATATTCTGGTAACAGTAAGATCGTATTAGATTGTAATAGATCATTAAATGTTGTTTTCATTATCCCGTGATAATCACTTAAATTGATATAGTTTATATAATTGATGTTTTTGGACAATTTATTATCGATTGTTTCATACCCATTTCGCTGTTTTTTGGGAATGCATATTTCTATATTAAAAAGATTTAAAGTTGCCGTATACAAAAAAGCTGATTTCATCACACTTAATTGACAATCATTAATAAATGTCTATTTTCTGGAGTTGAAAAACACGCTAAAAACCACCTTTTTTATAACATCTACGATATCTAAATCTACCATACTCATATTTGACATCCATTTTTTAGCGCTTTAATCCATCAGGTATCATACAAAACAACGACACGGTGTGATACATGTAATTTTTGCCGTTCAATCGATGCCGTATAGTGTTACTCATTAAATCGGTCAATATTAAGATCACAGCACAGATAAAATAAAGTCTACCACTCAATCCCTTTAGTCACTATTGATATATATATTTAATCCATCATTAAAAGATTCTTTTAAAAAATTAATAAAATCAATAATTGATTGCGGTTGGAATTTTTTTATTTTAATAAGATTTTCAAGTTCTTTTATTAACGGCTGAATTTCCCCATATAGAATAATTGTATCAGCATAATAATCATCAAGTTTTTTTATTATTGAATACTGATTTAATGGTTTTGCTTTATTGAATAATTCATCGTAATCAAATTTTTCAAGTGAAAATATCGGTGAATTTTCATCTATTTCTTTTTGATTACTTGATGCTATAAAATCCAAAGCCATAAATACCTCATATTTTAATTATTATCTATTGTGAGATGTTTATCTTACTTCATTATTTTTACTTTCTCGAATTTTAGCTAAAGCTTTTTCAAGCCGACTAACATTTTGATATTTGTTTGTAACTGTACTTCTAGCTAAATAATCAAACCATCCATCAACAGCAATATCAAATAACTCCTGACCTTCTGGTGTAAGGTTTGATTTTTTAAGAACCGTATCGGTTTTTAAATTTCCTTTTTCATCAAACGGTTCAACATCGATTAACAATTCATGTTTTTTAAAAAACCAAATAAAGCTGTTGAGCTTTGCATAACGCTATCTTGCCACCATTTGTTTTTATTTCTAGTAAGCAACATTGGTAAATTATGTAAAGTATAATCAATTTCGTTCATTATTTTATTTCACTAACAGTTAACTATCGGGTCAGGCTACGTGAATATGTCTATATCAGTACGAAAATATGAAGTCATTATCAATATACTGTTTGGATAAATTTATTCCTTTTACTTTATTTTTTATAAAAAACTGTCGTAACGACTCTGACATCATAATTCGCCCTATAGATTCTTCACATCTTGCCATACAAAATTGCTCATTTATATTTTCTTTTAAGACCATTTTATAAAATTTTTTGGGTCCATCTGGCAAATAATCTAATATTGGTACATATTCAGATTTATTCATATCAATACAGGATATTAAACGAAGAAAATTTAATACCTTATAACCAGAATAGCTGCGACCATTAACAATTATAGTTGCATCTATTAGCTGGACATCATGTAAAAAATCTTGATTGTTTGAAAGTAAATTGGCAAGTCTAGGCGAGATAAATTCAGGACCATCACTAAAATAGAAATCATAAGAGAGTAAACGTTTTTCACTTACTTTTTTTTCTAATTTAAAAACTATTGGGTTATTCGATTGAATCTTTTTGCATTGTAAAAGTTCGTAATAATCATCTCCTGTTGAGACATATTGGAACCAATAACGATCAGGATAACAAGAAGATATCATAAGTTCATAAATCATAACAACATCCTTTAAAATAATTACTTGAATTTTTATTTAAGCTTCACTATTATCCATAGATAGATTGATTACATGATGTGGATAAATCTATTCCTTTTACTTTATTGTTTATAAAAAACTGTCGTAACGACTCTGACATCACAATTCGCCCTATAGATTCTTCACACCTTGCCATACAAAATTGCTCATTGATATCTTCTTTAAAGACCATTTTAAAAAATCTCATTGGTCCATCAGGATAATCATCTAATATTGGTTCATATTCAGATT
>NZ_JBNPBA010000011.1:4064-22679 GCF_050310315.1 Snodgrassella sp. CS2
TTGCATCTATTAGCTGGACATCATGTAAAAAATCTTGATTGTTTGAAAGTAAATTGGCAAGTCTAGGCGAGATAAATTTAGGACCATCACTAAAATAAAAATCATAAGAGAATAAACGCTTTTCACTGACTTTGTCTTTTAATTTAAAAACTAAGGGTTTATTTATTTGAATCTCCTTGCATTCTATAAATTCGTAATTGGCAACGACAGTTGAGTCATATTGGAACCAATAACGATCAGGATAATTACCTATCATAAGTTGATAAATCATAACAACATCCTTTAAAATACTTACTTGAATTTTTATTTAAAATAGTTTTCCACTACGTGGTTCAATTCTTTTTGTTTTTATACGTTTATTTAAAGCTTCTTTAAATTGCTTTTGTATCCAATTTTCCTTTTGATCCTTGTTATGAATTTCATTCATTTAAGTTTTCATATCCGATGAGTATTGATAATATGAATGGGTATATTCAGAAATCTAAAAAATCATCATATTCAGAATAATAATTTAAGGCTTTTATAAAGTCTTTTGTTGTAGCTGAAGGTTTCTGTTCCATCACTGAATCGATTACATCAGCAAATTGCTCTCCTGAATAAAGAAAGTATAGTTTCTTTTTTAAAACAAAAGATGGATAGATTTCTTTTCCATCATCATCCACATTTGGATAGTCACCAATATAATAACTTTTGTTACTCTTTAAATCTTCATCAAATTCGCCATAAAGACAAAAATTATCATTTCTTTCTGTTGTTTTTTTTATATAAGAAATAATATCGTTTATTGGATAAAGGTTACCTTTAATCAGCATAGTATAAGTACTCCATAATAAAATTTAATATAATTTTTTACCTGTTAATACATTTAATCTTCCACGTCGGTCTTCTTTGCTGACTCGCCAAAGATAACGTCCACCATTTCCTTTAGGATTATCTAAATTTCTTCATCAAAAAGGTTGTTTATAAAATCAGAAAATGATTTACAAATTAAATAGACATTTTCCATATTAGGATTTTCTTCCTCATCAGCTTCAAGCTCATGATCCCAAAAATAAATCTGGTTGTCTTCATTTTTTAGTTTCATAATAACAAGGTTACCTCCTGCATCATGAGCAATGGGAATAAAACCTGATGGAATCCTATTTTTATAATTAAAATAATACTTTTCAAGGTTGCTATTTTTTTCTTTCCCTAAGCTAAGAAATTGGTCAACAGAAGATGCGTCAGTTCTATCTGAAAAAAATTTAAAAGAAGCCGGGAAAGGTCTTCCTCCATTAAACTTTATCAAAAAATCTTTATAATCGTTTGGTAAAATACTTTGTATTTTTTTCTCAAAATCAGAGATATCTTGTAATACTGCCGGTTTTCTAGAACCAATGATCATAACTATAAATTACCTTTTACTTATTAAAATTCCACCTGAATATCATATTGCATTATGTAAACGGTGAATCAGCTGCATATATCCAGAGTCCTGATGGTGGTGCCAATAAATCCTTAATTTTCTTTACCATTAGGCGACAACAAAAGCCTAATGGATCAATCCATATCAACCCATTAGGCGCATAATGATACAAGTTAAACCCAGCCAAGAGCCCAATCGAGTCCGGTTGTGTAAATCTGCCTATACCAGGATCGTAGTATCTAATGTATTGTAATGTAAGCAAATTTATTTATCTAAATATTGTCCTTGAGAGCTTAGGTTCTGTTGTATTTTTGTTAGGTGGTGTTCGGCATAATAGCGATAGTAATAGCTACCGCTGGCAGTCTGTTTGCTTTGCGGTTGGCTATTGCGAGTATAGCTGAATTATTGTAGCTGACTATGTAAAACTTCGTATTGTGTATAAGCTTTGTTATCGATATAAGTTAACTATTAGATGAAACAAAAAGTAATACAATTATATTAAAAAATTCATAAGTCATCTTCACAAACTAATTTAGACATAAATTCATTAAAGCTATTACACAGGAAAAGTGTACTTTTACTTTGATTATCAGATACCGATAGATTGTCAGACCATGTATCGAAAGTGCAATAGTAAATTTTTCCATTGTTGATATTAATACAAAAATAATCACCACCAGCATCCCTAGCAAAAGGTAGTAAATTTTTGGCCAATAAATTTCTATCCCATAAATTTTTAGCTATTGTGTCCATCAAATAGTTTTTATCATTATTAAATTTTTTATAATATTTAATTGGAGTCAACTCATGGATTGTGACATATTCATATTCATGCTTAGGATCGAACCATGTATTATTTTCAGGCATACCACCATTATGTTTTAATAAAAATTCTTTTAATTGTTCTGGAATTTTTATTTTTAAACTATTTTCAATTTCACTTATATCATTTATGTTAACTGATTTTTGAGAATCGTAAAATTTGTTGCTTTTACGAGGTTTAATATCTTCATATTCTATAAGGCAATCTTTGTTTTCTTCATCTTCAGTTAAACAATCCAAGAATTTTCCCAATGAATCAAATAAATACTATTTTTTTCAAAATTTTGTTCTTTACTAAGCGTAGTATCCCAAGCAAATCTAATGTATTGATATATAGCACTAGTATCAATATTTATACATAAAATCCATCACCATAATCCAGTGCAAAAGGTAGCAAAGTTTTCGGTAATTTATTTTCATTCCAATGTTCTAATACAATTCCTTCTAGTAAGAAATCAGGGTCATTTTTGAATGCTTGATTATATTTAATTGCAAGAAATTTTGAAATTTTAAATTTATATGGAAAACGATCAATTATACAAACATTTTGGTAAATATTCCCTCCATTGCAAGTTAAATAAAGCTGTTTTAAAGATGAAGGAATTTTGATACCTAATTTATTTTCGCATTCGGTTAAATTATCATTAGTTTATTGTTTTTCGCATTTAAAAAATTTATTTTTATTCAACATTTTCTATCCAATAATATATTGTTAATAAACTAACAGCTTTTTGTTGATTTCATCGATTTTTTGCCTGTTAACCAACCCTTTTCCATTGATTATCGTACTTAATGCTAAATCGCATTTTTCTATCTGTAGTAGTCATTCCTACAAACTTTTTTTTAGTTGAGCCAAATTTTTTATATTAACTTTCTCAATTTTAGAACCTTTTTCTAATCAAGCTAAAGCTTTGTTTTTTTACTGACCAGTCGGTCGGGGTAGTCGTTCTAGTATCAGCTTAGTTTGATTATACAAATAAATATTATATTTTTAGAGAAATGCTATTTCAGCTCCACCTATATCTTCTACTTTTAATTTTTTAATTTTAACCCCTATTCCATGCTCTATATCACCTAACCAATCAAATAAAAAACCATATTGATATTCAACATCGGGAAATAAATAAATTTTTATTAATGTCAGTTTATCTAATTTTTTTTTGTAAACTTTATCAATGTATGAAGCTGTTGCCTGCTCAATTAAATGAAGAAGCTCAATTTGGTGAGATATAATAAAATTTATATCTGTTTTCATTTTTTCATCACATTCTTCAGACTCTAAATAAACAACTGAAATTTTTTGTGATCCAAAACAACTTAAAATTATATCTACAGCTATACCATCATCTTCACAATACACAGCCATTTTATCAAAATACATTTCGCCTATTTCACGAACATCTTCAACATCACTCTTTAATGCCAAAAGAGCAAGTTTATTAGATAATTCTTCACTGATAGATTTAAACAAATAGATAAATATTCCAATATTTTGATAATCTTGATCATCAATTGCATCTTTAGTGTATAACCAAATATTTTTTTTTAACCAATTTTTATCTATAGATAGGATAATATCTTGACATAATTTGGTATTTCCATCTAAATTTTTCATTACTTCTATGATATTTGGCAATAAGTTAACCTTCATTTCTTCTGGTAGTTGCTTAATTACATGTAATAATAAAGGGTTTACTACTCCTGTTAAATCTTTTCTAATTAATTCTACAGATTTAGGGGAATTTACTAATAAAAAAATGTTATCAAGCATACTATCTTGCAATTTAATACATTCTTTAATAGCATTTTGAATTTTATTCAATTCATACATTTTATTTTTTTCCAACATATTCATAGGGAGGGAGTTAAATAATTCAATAAATTTTTTAGGATACATTTTAAACCGACTGTATCAATCCACATCACCCCATTAAGCGCATACTGATACAGTATTATACCCATCCAAAAGCCCAATCGAGTCCGGCTGTGTAAATCTACCTATATCTGGGTCGCAGTACCTTAAGGTATTGTAATGTAAGCTAATTTATTTGTCTAAATATTGTGCTTGAGAGCTTAAGTTCTGTTGTATTTTTGTTAGGCGTGTTCGGCTCATAGCGATAGTACTGGGTACCTCTGGCAGTCTGTTTGCTGTGGGGAGAGCTGTTTGCTCCATAGGTGTATTGGAGGCAGTGTAAATCAAGCTGTTGGTTAAAGCGTAACAAGTTTTGATTTTGGATACTACAGTCCTCTTTGTGTCTTTTATCCAGTCGGTTGGTTACGGCATTGTATTGCAGGGTTTCCCTGTCGGCGTGATTGCGGCAATTTTCGATTCTGCCGGTGAGGTCATAGAAACAAAATGTAAAGTTAAATTAAAATTAACAAATCTCTTTTACAATTCTAGACTAATAAAGAGTTTAATTTTATAGCTTATATTTATATAAATTGAAACTAATTGTGTATTAAATACACATATGCAACTTTTTGGGGACCCTCATAAATTTCGAATTTATTTTGTGATTCCAAGCGGCTTTCTGGTGCTGTGTCCATTAAAAATCTTACCGCTCCTAAAGAGCATATCTCATTATTTTTAATTTCGCACTCACCTATCTCAAATACTACGCTCCATGCATTATTCGGCCATTCTTTATCCTCTTTAAAACGAGATACGGCATAGTATTTTCCCGCAGGTGGAATTGTTTTTCTGCCTCCTTTAGACTCTGGAAGCCATACAATCTTTACACGATTCATAAAAAATTATCTCCTATACTGCTCTAGTATAGTTTTCTAACGTTGATTGCTTTAATCTATGTTATCTTAGCGTGTTTATTTAAATCCATAACTTCAGCATATCTCGCCGGCCTTATACCATCAAGGTGAGTATTAAAATATAGTCTATTTTTTATAATTATCAATTTTTCTGGGCTAGTCCAAAATCAATATACCCTTCCGAACTTATAACAAGACACCATTTATTGGATGAATCAAAAAAATAATGATGTTGAGGGATATTTTTAATAGCAAATGCAAGAAAACGCTCAAATTGCTGATTTGTTAACTGCACTGCAAAATTCAAAGACGAATCATTGATATAATAAATTACGCTACTTTTTTTTATTTCAATAAATATATCATTGTTATATAAAAAATTTTTTATCAGGAATAACCAGTTAGAATAGTTTCCAAAAAGTTGACTGCTTTTATAGTTAATAGTTTTTGTCCAATCAATCTTTGTTCCTTTCCAATCAAAAGAATCTGATAATTTATCTGCAATCTCTCCCCAATTATCTATTAGTTTTGGTTGATCGAATAATTGAGTGAGTTGTATTTTGATTTCATCATCAAGTGTCATAAATTTTTCCATGATTGAGATGGATGCACAAATAGATTTTGAAGTTTGATTACTGCGGATTCAGTAGCATCAAATAAAAAGTGTTCACCTTTATCTTTTTCACTAAACACATTATATGAGATCCATTTTTTCCATCTACAGTTGTCATTCCTATAGGCTTTTGTTTAGTTGAGCCAAATTTTCCTATATTAACTTTTCATAGCTATACTACGGGTACCACTGGCAGTTTGTTTGCTGTCGTAGGTGTATTGGAGGCAGTGTAAATCAAGTTGTTGGTTAAAGCCTACCACGTTTTGGTTTTCGGGTACTGCTGTCTTCGTTGCGCTTTTATCCAGTAGGTCAGTTGCGGCAGTTTTCGATTCTGCCGCTGATGACATAGTTTTAGTATTAACCAATTAAAATCTAAAAATCCCAATATACTTTAGTCCATTATAATTTTCTTTAAGAGGTTTTTGGATATTGAATTCACTTAATTCATCATCTGCTATATACCAAACTACAGCATTAGCTTGTTCTATACCTAATTGATGGCATTTTGTTTCAATTTGTTGTATGCAATCTAAATCTGATGTAACAAATTCATCAATCAGTTTATCAATTTTGACGCTTTTTTTTAACGGTTTAGGATAACCGATAAAGTCTTCATCATACCAATCATTACCCGTGTCTTTACAAAAACCACAGATTACATATTTAGGACTATCAATATCATGCTTATAGTCCAATTTAAAATATTTATTATATTCTCTAGTTGGCATAGTATTCGTACCTATCCATAGATGCCAATTTTTTGTAAGATCATCTTGTTCAATGATGGGATATTTAGAGTCAGCTTCAAATTCACCTATATATTTTAATCCATTGTAATTTTCTTTATAAGGTTCTTTTACCTCTAATTCCAATATTGGATCGTTATTAACATACCAAAATACTGCATTTGCCGATTTAATGCCTAATTCATTGCATTTTTCTATTATTTTTTTCTTTTCATTTTCATTTACTTCGACTTTATTGATAACAAAATCCATATCTTTAGGGGAAGAAAATTTTTCTAACATGATTAGATTTTCTGTCATGTATGCAATATTTCCAATATCTGCACAAAACGGACAGCTTGGTTTAAGATTTAGGTAATCTTTTTGTATTCCTTCAAATTGGTGAAAATAATTTTTGTATTCTTCATCTGAAGAAAAATTATTACCTATCCACAGGTGGATAGTAACTTTATCCGAATTTAAATGACTCATCACTAATATTCCTTATTTATAGACAATTGGGTTTAGCTTTCATATGTTTACTATGCATACTGTCTATTATAGCTTGCGATTTTGAAGTAGCTTTATTTAATTTATCCATTAATTTAATATGAAATTCTCTCACCATCTTGATAATGATAGTGTTCCAAATAAGCACTAGTAAATTTTTGAATAAATTTACTGCTATGCTGATAATCCGTTTTGGGTTCAAAAAAACCGTTTTCTGTCGTCCATTCATAGACACTTTTATTTAGAGGCATTTTTGTTAAAACGCCACTTAAAAGATTTTTTTTAATAAAGTTTTCTGCCTGTTCTAACTCGCTATACACACCTGAGCAAAAATCAGCTTCATGTCCATGAAAAACCCATATAAATGATGTCATTACTTTTTTTCATTTAGTCTATTTGATTTACTCTTTATTTTGAATACACCAGTCATAACCACTAACATCAACTGGCGTGCTTCTATTGGTACGAATTTCCTGAATCATTTTTAGTCAGTTATAAAAATTTTCATTCAATATTTACGTCCGTAGATTTACATATTCTTCAAAAAAAGATTCAAACGATGGAGCAAGAACATTTAATATTTTTTTTGAAAAAAGATCATAATTAATAATTTGTCCAAAAGTATCTTTTCTACAATCAACACACCAACATACTTCGTCATCCTTAAAATAGATAACCGCTAGATTCATCGGTAAGGAGTATTCATTTCGACATTGACAGGTATCATAATAAATACTACCTTCAGACTCTGTTAATGCATCATTATTCACTATGCCTGATATCTCTTCTTCTACAATACCGCCGCCACCAACTAATAAAATAAATTCTTTCAACTCGGCTGGTAATGACAATTTTAATTTATTTTCAAGTATTTTAATTTGAGATTCATCACAAGAACCTAGCCAATATACTTCATCTTCAGCTTCATTATGCAATTTCTCAATAAGGCTTTTAATCTTACTCATATATACCTAATTCTTCTGCTTTTCCGATTAACTCATCTTGCAACGTACCTTGTATTTCTTCGCCATTATAGGTTAAGACAAAATCACCATTAATATTAGGAGGAAAATGTGAGCCATCTATTGTTCCAAAAATTGTTGACATTGTGTCTACCATTACTATGCGTAAAAAATTAAAAATCGTTTCTTGGTCGTTGTTTGATAATCCGACGACTATACTTCTTAATCTTGAAAAAGGATCTGCTTCATTTATTGGTTGACTTGAGTCACTTAAGTTTACTTTATAATATTGAAGCCCTTCATCAAGTAATTCAGATAAAAGTGACTTAACTACTAATTCATCATTTTTTAAAATTTTCATTTAACATCCTTTTTTACTATTATGTTTTACCTTGTTTAATTCAGGATACATTTTTTATTTTTAGCTATTAATTCTTTAAGGGGATTATTGGTGATTTTAGGAGGGGTGCTTGTTAACGTTCAAATATTTCTCACTAATAACACTCTTGCACTTTCAAAATGATTTCCTGATGCTGTTTTTCATTATATCTTTTTATAAAATTTTTTATACTTGCTTTAGGCACATACTGATACAAGTTAACACCACCCAAAAGCCCAATCCGATCTAGCAGAAAACTGATGTAATAAGCATGCTAAATGAGCCGTTCGGACTCAATCCAATACCGACTATAAAAATACCCTATTTAAAGTTAATTATTTTTTACTTTCTCTGATTTGAGCTAAGCCATTTTCAAGACGACTAAGATTTTCATATTTGTTAGCAGCTTGACTTCTATTTAAATATTTAAGCCATTCCTCTACAGCTGTATTAAATAATGCTAGGCCTTCTGGTGTTACATTTTCCCTTTTAATCACTGTGTCGGTTTTTAATTTTCCTTGTTCATCAAAGGGCTCCAAATCGATTAATAATTTTTGTTTTTTTAAAAAACCGAATAAAGCTGTGGCAGTTTCAATGACAGCATCTTGAAGTTTTTTGCTTTTATTTTTAGTAAGCAACATAGGAATATTATACAAAGGATAATCAATTATTTCTTTATTAAATGCAATTTTCAAATCCTTATCATTGATATATCCTAGCATTTCCTCACTCAATAAATATTCCAAATCAATATCTTTGTAGGGGGTATTATTTTTTTGTATAGTATATAAAATTATTAAAAATGGATAAGCGTATGCGTGTGGTTTATACATTATATCCTTAATCAATTTTTTATTTACTTCGATAAGATTATAGGCTCTTTCAAGATAGATGGTATTCAATATTTTAAGTATTGCATCAAAAATATTTTTTTTTCCACTTTCTGTTTTGGGTAATAAAATTGTATCAGTTTTTTCTTCATCAAAATAATGTGAACTATAAACCATAATTTCATTTTGTAAATTTGTACGATAAGGAGGTGAAATGTTATTAATAAAATGTTTGATTTCAGCTGAATATACATGCATATAGAATACATATTCATAACCTTTGTTAAAAAATTCAAGAAATATATTTGCCTTAGCTCCTTTTTTATTGTCTAAAATAATTTTATTCCTATTAACTTTAATATAAGGATATGATTTTAATTTATCTTTTAAGAAAATTTGTAATTCTTTTTCAAATTGGGTTCTCAATTCTTTAGACATCGTATATAGCCTCCAAACCTAACGCCTTTACCACTGTGCGCAGCAATTTCCATAAGTCCTTTTTCACCTTTAGATAATATAATAGTTACTTCTGTTTGATTTGAATTTATCTATTAGATTATTACCCCCTGCTCTCGTAATTTAGTTAGTACTTCACGCCCTTTTTCAGAAAGTTCCATTTTTTTTAAATAAATAGCCAGCCTGTTTTCAGGAATTATTGAAATTCGTTTAGGATATTCTATAAAAGAATCTAAGGTATCATCTGGAAAAGGAATGTTAGGGTTATTGTAATCATCTTCATCTGGATCATAATCGTCTTCGACTTCTGTTCTTGTTATCATTGCTAATAAGGCATCAATGTCGTTGGCGACCAATTTTAAGTTTGTATTTTGTTCTAAATACCCCCCTTTCATATCAAAATATAGATCATTAACTTCGTGATCCCAGTGATAAATTTTACCCTTCGGGCTTAAACAAAGTAGGTCACCATAATTAAGGCTAGCTATCGCTAAATAATTTTCTGGAATGCGATCTAAATAGCTATCATTGATTGCCAGTAAATCTTCTGTATCTTTTTTTGAAAAACCAAAAATAACCTCTAAGGGTAACGCTTCGCCATCGCAATTAATACAATAGTCTATTTCAGCTTCATCATTTAAAATGATCACATTATATTGTTTTAGAAATTCGATATAGGCATGATTTATTTTTGTATTTAAATTTAACTTTGTAATACGTTTATCAATATCATTTGGAACACTGTATTTTGATGTAAACATTTTAACTCCAAAAATATCATCCATAAATAAAAGCTGATGAGATATTAATTTCGATATCATTCAAATTGGTAACACACCCTTTATACCAGAGAATTTTTGTACATTTATATCCAATGATTTAAAATAATTTAGCGCATCTGATATATTTGTAAATTGCTTAATGTCTTCTACCCCATAATCTTCTATAATTTCCATTTTCTTTTCCATGATATGAAAAATATAGGCATTATATAAACCATTTTCCTTTTTAAGTGCATATTGAAAAAAAAATCGCTCACCGTCTATCTCTTTTATTTCATCAAAACCTCTAACCTTACCCTGCTCTATAGCCGCAATGATTTTTTCAACTGAAACGTTACTCATCACTATCTATCCTTACGTTTAATGTTTAAATACACATGGTTCAATCCATATCATGAAGTTAAGATGATACTAATTGAGGTTAAACCCAGTTAGTAACCCAAATGGGTCTGGCTGTTTAAGGTTAAAGTCGACGGCGCGGTTACTATAGCTGTGAAATAATTTTTATGTATTTATTGCTATAATAAGACTGATTTAATAAAAACTATATATTGTTTAACTTATTCATCAATTCTTTCATGCATTTGTTTGCAATTTCTTTATATTTTACAGCTTTCTTTTCAGAATAATTTTTATCTAACATTTGTTCAAACTGAGCCATTGTACCCCAAAAATCCTTAGTTTGAATTGAAATTCCGCCGTTAACCCAACAAACAAAAAATAATTGGAGGTTATCTTCAGGTATCTGAAAATAAACAATATTCTGTATTTTATATAATCTATTTTTAAACTGTTTAATTAAGTGTGAGCATCGTTAATTTGCCTTCCAATGATAAAGAAATAATCAAGCCTTTTCCTTCTAGATTAACAACATCGCAAAATTTATTTATATTCCATTTTTTTAATTTAGATAGTTCGAGCCATTTATCTAGTGTCCAGTCATTTACGCTACCTAGCGTCACCATCTTTTTTCTAATACCATGCATATCAATACTTATATTTATTACAATGTTATTTTCAGATAAAATGCTGACATTACCATACAAATAGTTGTATATTTTAGATTTTTTATTTAATTTTGCTTTTGGTAGTTCTGGTTCACCCAATGTTTCATCGATAAGAGAATCTGGTGATCCAACACGCAACTTGTTAATTTGTAAACTATCAATAATATCCATTATCTCAATTTGAAACATTGGGCTCCATTCTTTATTCATTATTGACAACCTATCTTGGCATTATATTTATGTACATTTTATTGAATATCCCTGTAGCCTCTTGAATTTCTTCTTCCGCTTAAATTCTTAAGTTTAATAAAGATGGTGGCTTGGGTTGATAATAATAGACTTCACTTAACACTTTCACCTATTTTTGAAAACAAAGTATTGTATTTTTGCACTTATTTTGAATGGACTAGTCATCACTCTATTTAAAAAATTATTAATTTTTAGTTAACTAATAAATGCATTTTAGGCAAACTTATTAACCATAAAAATATTGCATAAGATGATCAATGTTTTCACCTAAAATCGGAGAAAGCGCCATTTTAATTTTGGGTAAAAATTCAGGTTTTATTTCATCACAATCATCATTTGTATATATTTCATAAATATTATATTGGTTATAGACAATATCAACAATTACGGTTAATGCTTGTATAAATTGAAGAAAATTATCGGCGATTTTGAACGGTTCTAAAACGTCATATGCAGCAAAAATAGAGGGGTTATTGTTATCTTCTTGAAAATTAAATAAAATAGGCTCACCGCCTCCGTTCTGTTCTAAAAAAACAATATAATCTTGCTTTTTTAAATTCGAAAAAGAGTAATTGGTGTTTCGTTGTTGTAAATTTAAATAGTCAATAAACGATAAAGAAGACACACCCGTCTCTATAACAAGCTGTTGTAGCTCAAATTGACGGTAAAACTCGATTAAACATTGATTGTTATGTAAATAGGATGAATCCAACTCTTTTGGGCTTTTAGCTAAGTACTGACCATCATCATGTTTTTTTAATATGTCTAATAATCTTTCAAATGCATTAATTTCTAACATTTTTTATCCCAATACCTTTAACCATTTAATAATTTTCAAATAATGGCTGTTTATCAATCATTCTTTAGCCGCTATTTTTATAACTTACACGGTGTATTTGTTTTCAATTCAAGTATTGAATAATACTCGACCTGTTTTTTTTAATCACCCTCTGCGATGATAATTTCATTTTCATTGCTAGCTTTAACAAGAAAATTAATAAAGTTGATAATGTCGCTGTCTTTACTCTTTGCTAAATAGCTAATAAGTATTTTTTGATGATCGGGATAAATTCTGGTTTTACCATATGGGTCAATAGAAATCCCAGTTTTTTCTTTTAAATAGCAAAATGAATTTTCTAATTTTTTAATGATATTATCATGTAAAATGAACAATGGTTTATTGCCATCGAAATCGGATAAATAAGAAAAATCAATCATAATCAATACGCTTAATACACAATATATTGTGTATTATTTTATCGTGTACGATATTACAAAAGCAATTTCTATGTTAAATGCGTTATCGGTATTAATCTTGCGCAGTACTATTAGTCATCAGATGTTTTTAAAAATCTTCCAGATCCTTATCACAAATTAATTTAGACATAAATTCATTAAAGCTGTTACACAGGAAAAGTGTACTTTTACTTTGATTATCAGATACAGATAGATTGTCAGACCATGTATCGAAAGTGCAATAGTATATTTTTCCATTGTTGAAATTAATACAAAAATAGTTACCACCTGCGTCGTTGGCAAACGGCAATAATTGTTTCGACAATAATTCTCTATTCCAAAATTGTTGGGCAATATGATCCATCAAATAGGCTTTATTATCATTTAAAGTTGCATAATATTTTATCGGAACTAATTCATGAATTGTGACATAATCATATTCGCCTTGTGGATCGATCCAAGTATTATTTTCGGGCATCCCACCATTCTGTTTTAATAAAAACGCTTTTAATTGTTCGGGGATTTTAATTTTTAAGACACTTTCAATCTCAGCAATATCACTGGTATCAATTGATTTTTCAGAATGATAAAATTGGTTACTTTTACGGGGTTTGATATCTTCATATTCGATAGCGTAATCGTTATCTTCTTCATCTGCGGTCAGACAACCTAAGAAATATTCTAAAGATTCAGATAAATAAATACTATTTTTTTCGAAATTTTGTTCTTTACTAAGCGTTGTATCCCAAACTGATCTTAGGTATTGATATATAGCACCAGTATCAATATTTATACATAAAAATCCATTCTGGTAACTGCGAGCAAATGGTAGTAGAAACTTAGGTAATTTGTCTTCATTCCAATGTTGTAATGCAATTCCCTCTATTACAAATTTGGGATCATTTTTAAATGCTTGATTATATTTTATTGGAATAAAATTTAAAATTTCAACAATATAAGCTGCCTCACCTACCTTATACACACTTTTATATACAAGGCCACCATTGCAAGTAAGATACAGCTGTTTTAAGGATGACGGTAATTGAATACCTAACTTATTTTCACATTCTGTTAGGTTATCAATAGTTAACTTCTTTTCGCATTCATAAAAATTATTTTTGTCAAACATCCCTTTCACCTAATGATAAATCCATAGCGTTGGTTGGGTATTATCTTGGTTTTTCCCCTGGTTAATTAACCCTACTGCTGCGTTACTTTGCTTAATAAGTTTTTATTCAATCGAATAGTTGTATCGTGACACTGTAACAAATAGACAAAATGGCATCACGATTTGAATGACATCTTACGCTGAACACTTTTCTGCTATAAATGAAAAAGCAAAGATATCAGCTATAAAATCAGTTTTAAACAATTTACATATTGACTATTTTGGTAATGAATATTTTTTTATTTTATTAAATCTTGTTCACGTAATTTAGTTAGTACTTCACGCCCTTTTTCAGAAAGTTCCATTTTTTTTAAATAAATAGCCAGCCTGTTTTCAGGAATTATTGAAATTCGTTTAGGATATTTTATGAAAGAATCTAAGGTATCATCTGGAAAAGGAATGTTAGGGTTATTGTAATCATCTTCATCTGGATCATAATCGTCTTCGACTTCTGTTCTTGTTATCATTGCTAATAAGGCATCAATGTCGTTGGCGACCAATTTTAAGTTTGTATTTTGTTCTAAATACCCCCCTTTCATATCAAAATATAGATCATTAACTTCGTGATCCCAGTGATAAATTTTACCTTTCGGGCTTAAACAAAGTAGGTCACCGTAATTAAGGCGAGCTATTGCTAAATAATTTTCTGGAATGCGATCTAAATAGCTGTCATTGATTGCCAGTAAATCTTCTCTATCTTTTTTTGAAAAACCAAAAATAACCTCTAAGGGTAACGCTTCGCCATCGCAATTAATACAATAGTCTATTTCAGCTTCATCATCTAAAGTAATCACATTATATTGTTTTAGAAATTCGATATAGGCATGATTTATTTTTGTATTTAAATTTAACTTTGTAATACGTTTATCAATATCTTTGGGTATACGATATTTTGATTTAAACATGCTTATTCCTTACATAATCAAATTGATGCATTATTTTTATAATAAAAGCTTTTTTATTTTGTATTGATAAAATATCATACTTAATTATTAAACGCCATTACGATGCAACTCATTAATTTAAATTAATATTTAAGTTGATAAACTATTATTCTAAACAGGTGATTTTGATGTTCGACAGCAAAAGCCACTCAAGATATAGAGAAGTAGTAAAGCGCTGTAAATTTTTAAAATTATCAATCCTCGAGATCTTTTAGCCATTTTTGATATCTTTCTGGATCCTTTGCAATCAATGTTTTTAATGTTTCAAACACTTCTTTTATCCCTGAAGGATCCACTTTATATTTATTGAATACAAAAATCATTCCCTCTGCGATGGTATCAAGAACATAGAACATTTGTTGCTTATAACAACTAAACGTTTTATAAGGTATAAAAATTGTGAAATAAACCACTTTGTTTTTTGACGATGTTGTCGGACCGTAGACTAAATTTTTGTGTTCTTGTGTAGCAGATATGGTAAATACTAATTCGTAATCTGTTGTTTTAAATAATTTATCATAATGTGGTAGAGTTTTGTTTAATTCATTAAGATTTTCTATCAACGGATTTAAAACCGTATTTGTAATTTCGTAGCGAATGCCAACTTCAGCCCACAATAATAAAAAATCAATTTTCATTTACATCGTCCTTTCGATTTATCACTGTTTTGATTGCAAACTGGAATTTTTCCTGTTTTTGTATAATGCTCCTCAATTTTCAGTGTCGCTACTGGTTTTGTTGTTGGAAAGCGTTTTCAATAGCATAAGTATCTTGCTATTTAACTTTAACTTTCTCTACACATACCCCAACTAATTTGATATTTTTCAGCCTTTCATAAATACTTTCATATAAAAGTAAACCCAATTCCGTACAGCATATTGGGTATGGTGGATATTCGCTCTCAAGTAAAAACCACGGCGCTCTTTCTCTTCTTGAGTGAAAATGGCAGTCAGGGCAGACAAAAAGACGCTCATTTTCAGGAACAGGTTGTCCATCAAAAATATATGGTTTTTCACCTCTCAGTACAACGTAATCATATTTACTAATAAAAGTTATAAATGGCTGTTTATGCTTTTCACTTTCCACTTTATTATAAATAGAACCTATATTTAAATGTTTTTCAGCCTCCTCACCCAGCAAACTAAATAAGCGCAGCGACATAATACTAGGTATCAGAAGACGACCTACCATGGGCATATCTAGATTTTTCCTGATTTTCCCATCCGTAATCACATCCATACCACTGTGAGGTAATTTTAGTAAATGGCAATAATGACAAAATTGCTCTTTGTTTTTACGCTCCCATTCGGGAACGATATCGACAGTGTCCATTCCTGAATAATATAGGTGATAAAGTTGTTCACGCTTCATTTAATTTCCTCATATCTATTATTATCTATATTCTCCCTAACAGCACTTTCAATATTAGTTCCATATTTTGCATCAGTTTTCCTAGCGGCATCAAAAGACGGTTGCTAGCTTTGCCCAGTCGGTGTTTTTCGATACGGCGTCGATTAGGCGGTGTTAGACGTCATAATCGAGTACAGGGTGCCGTTGGAAGTCTCATTCTAGGTGTTACAATAACGTCAAAATTTGTGCTAATCAATCTAGAGTAGATTAATTTTTTGAAATAAATTACATTATTATTTCAAATAAATATTATTTTTCTTTTGGTTCCCAAAAAGAATCATCAGAAACAAAAATCTCATTCAGTTTTAAATCTAAAGGAATATATTCAATATAATCAGCCATTTCATCATATGGTGAAGGAAGTGTAAAAGATATACCGTAATCTTCGTCAACAATAAGTGTACCATTTAGAATGCGCTGACTTTTTGTTAACAAGATAAGCTCTTTCATCGTAATCCCCGCATACAATTTTTTCTTGTATTTCCCTTGATAATGTTCATTACATCCTACAGCAATAATGTCACCTTCAGAATTAGTAGAAATTATTATTGTCCCAGCCTCTAAAAAAAAGGCATACATTTTTTCATTAAAAGGGTAAGGGGTCATATATTCTTTTACTTCGACCGTAAAATTTTTGTATATTTCATCTAAATAAAAATCTATATGGCGTTCCAATTCAATATTTCCTAAAGATTTATAGCTAACTATATCTGCATTAAAATCAATCATTTTTCATTTTCCATTCATAAGCATTCCGTTAATATAGACAGGTGAATCTTGAATACGATCATAGTTTTTAAATTCCCAATGGCCAATTCTACCTAAAACCTCATCTGGCCCTTTGCCTGTTGATTTATAGACTTTCCAATAATCATTACTGTGTATATTAGGTTGAGATGCAGAACCACCTGTATGATAATCCAATTTATATGTTGTACCAGATTTAGTTGTTTTAACATAAACTGTATATTGAATAGCGTACGGATTTTTTGCTTATGATTTCGTTACCTTCCTCCCCTTCGATATCAAGTAATCATAAACTTCTTCTGGCTTTTTACTTGCAAACGATTTAACCAACATTTAGATCCGTTTTTTTACGTTTGAATCCTTCGGAAGGTTTACAGCTCCAGTTCCACGGTTCGATCCATATCAACCCATTAGGCGCATACTGATACTAATTAAACCCACCCAACAGCCCAATCGGGTCCAGCTGCGTGAATCTACCTATATCACGTCGCTGTACCTTAAAATATTGTAATGTAGGCAAATTTATTTGTCTAAATACTGTCCCAATACCTTAGGTGATGTTGTATCTGGCTGTGTTCGATTTCTTGTATGGTGTTGCCCCGCAGCTGATAGCTGCACGCTTATAGATTTTTGCGACATTTAACTGCCAGCTATAAATATTTAAATTGATATCAAATTTTTAATCAGTGAAAAATAGTTATGTTAAAATCCATTTTTCCTACAGCATAGGTATATTATCTAGTCTATAGAATACTTTAAAAAATACCTGTTAATTTTTTTCTTGATATTTTTAAATCTTTAGCAATAATCTCAACATAAAATGAATCACTTTGGATAATGTAATGATAATATTCTCCAATATCATATTTATCCCACTCAGGAAAAAAAGAACTTCTTTCTATCTTCAATTTTTCTAGCCAGGATGAATCTTTGACAATCCAATAGCAAGCACGGAAATCATCGTCTTCACGAGGAATATAATAACTTAAATTTTTATTACGTTCGTATCTCATGGCCCAAACATAAGAAAAATCGAATATACCAGTAAATACAGAATATTTAGCAGAAGAATTCCATATTTTAAAAAAAGCAGTTAATGAATCTCCTTTTGAATTCAAAACAATATCATCATTTGGAGCCTGCCAATAAGGTAGCTCTATTGCATATGCCATATCTTTCTTCATAATATTTATTTTTCATTTGCAAATTGAAGTTTTATCTTTCCTTTTTTAGGTAAAGCATTTTTTTAAGTTTACAGTTGCAATCTTTCAAATCAACAATATTTGTTTGAAAGATTAATTTAATTGGTTAAGTTTAATTTTCCGTAGTTATTCCCCACGGATCAATTCAAGTCAACCCTTTAGGCGCATACTAATACAAATTAAACCTATCCAACAACCCAATCGGGTTCGGCTGCGTGAATCTACCTATATCAGAGTCATAGTATCTAAAGGTATTGTAATGTAAGCCGGTTTCTCTGTCTAAATGTTGTCCCTGATACCTTAAGGTTCTCTTGTCTCTGGCTGCGTTCGATTTCCTGTATCGGTTTGCCCCACAGCTGATAGCTGCATGCCCATACAATATGACCGCCTTCATCAGTGAGT
>NZ_JBNPBA010000012.1:0-13957 GCF_050310315.1 Snodgrassella sp. CS2
GTAGCTGAGGCTGGTCTGTTGTTTGCCTTCTCCCCACTTGATGAGTTGGTTAAGGTCGTTGTACTGCCACTCACCTGTAAGGTCGTTGTACTGCCACTCACCTGGTTGTTAGGCGCTACCGGTGCGATTGCCGATGGCATCGTAACTGTAGGATTCTACTCGTTGCGCTTAATTTTCTTGTTCCGGTTTGACTTGTGTCACAAATCAATTAATTTTCCAAATCATCCCCTTGATATAAAAACCAAGCTCGTTTACATTTTTCATAATCAGCTGTACTTTCCGCATCATTAAAACAATATTCTAAAAACATTTTTTTACTAATTTTTCTACTACAACGAATACAACTATAAACAAAATCAGGTGTACCAGCAAACATATGATATAAACCCCATTCATGCCTGTAATATACAAAATCAACATTTTCATTAGTTATAATTGTATGACAATATGAATAATTTAAATCACTAGAATTAATATTACTATTATTATTATTAAATTGTAATATTTCTTCCAATCCATCGTCATAGAATAAGTATTGATAATAACTATTAGACCCTAACCTATGAATTGCATCAGAAAGCCACTCAGCCTCTATTGAATATAGATAGCCTGCACAAGGCATAGCTACCCATCCTTTATCATTTATAAATTGCTTAGAAATTCCTTTATCTGAATTTAGTAAGTATTCAGAAAAATTAGCTTTATTCTCAAATAATGCTTTTCTTGAAATTAAATTACTCATTATTAGCCCCATTATTTATTTACTTACGCTTAATTAAAAATTATATATATATAAATCCTTGCCAAAAGGCAAAGATTAAATACTAAATAAAGCTAAATTAATTTATTGATATAAATCCCATATATATTTGCATTCTCGAAATTCTTTGGAATCTTTCATAAATTGATGATAGTACTCGTTATAAATTTCTTTACAATTTTGCTCACTACATTGAATGCAGCTATAAACAAAATCATAAGTTCCAGCAAATATATGATATAAATTATCTAAATTTTTATAATACATAAAATCAATATTTTTATTAGTTAGAATAACTCGTTTATCCAAAAAACCGTATTCGCTATCATAAATATTTTCTTGATTATTAATAATTTCTAAATATTCTATTTTATCATTATTTTCGATAATATATTGTTCATACTTTGTAAATCCAAATCTATGAATGGCATTAGACAACCATTCAGACTCAATAATTTCAAGATTTTCAGGAATAGGCATTGCTATCCAATTATTTTTATCAATAAAATCTTTTGAAATCACACAGTGCGTATTTAAAATACTTTGTATAAATTCAATTTTATCTTTATACAAAGATGTATTTTGATCACAAATGTTCATTACATATCCTTGTTAATATCTAATTTTTGTTACTAGTTTACCTTCAACTGGTCTTATTTCCATTGTGGATCTACCACTAGAGCGATTAGAACATATTAATACTATCCTGCCATCCTTAAGCAGACCATGTAAACATAAAACGTCATTTTCTCTACCTACATTTTTTGCATTGCCTGGATTTAAATTATCAAAATCTTTTTTGCATTTGCTCTCAACCAGATTTATTACGTTTATATTGTGTACTGAATCCTTTTGTTTTTGAACTAGGAATATAATCTTTAATAATATCCTTTAGAGCTTTATCTTGTTCATTATCATTATCTGGATTTGGAGGTGGAGCTACTCCAATAGTACTTATATTATTCTGGTCGTTTATATTAACTGTATCACTATCGCAGGATTTTGTATTATTTTATCACCTTCTCTGCTTTCCGTTAATGTAGGCAAAACATCTGTGCCTTTAATTTTTTCACGCATATTTTGATATAAACCATACCATGAATCAGTCACGAATTTTTACATGCTTGGGACACTACACATGCACTTATAATAGTGGTTTCTAATTCTGGATTTAATGCTTGAGCAAAATTCTCCAGTTCATTGTATTCGCTTTGGCTGGTGCGATTAGCGGCATTGGCTCGGATATTTTACTGACCCCACTACCTTTAGCGGCTGTGCTGGTTAACAGGATACTGTTGCCCACCGCAGGCTGATTCTGCTGTTGTTGTCGTAACTTTGCAAACTAACCTCTATCTGGATGAGCCGATGATCTTTGTCAGATATCAGATATTGAATATGCTTTAAACCATCATTAAGATGTTTATCTTTTGATTTATTTTCAGTTTCGGCAGAGTAGGTTCCAATATTTGCAGCAACTTTTCAACATAGCCTTAACCAATTGCCTTATTGTAAAAAATTGAGGCAATTAGTTTATTAATTTGTGATATATATAATATTTTTAATATGTATTGAAATCTATTTCAGCACTAATACTTGCTATAAATTTCAATACATCAGGTTTCAATCGCATTACTGGATATTCATTATTTCCTAAATGGATAACTACATCAAAAAGCATATCAATATTTAGCTCAGAACTGATTCGATTCAGAATATCTTCCTTACCTTGTATTAAATTAATTATTTTTTTAAATGAATATCAATATCGTCTAATTCTTCATAGCCTGTTTCAATGCACCATGTTGTTTCTACTGCTGACCGACTTTTTCTTGGAGGAATGATTCCTTTGATTGTTGTATTATTAGGAAGAATATTTAAAAGTTTCGTTATATAATTTGGGTCAAAATCTTCACCATAAATGAAAAAAGCCACTCTAACCGATGTCATTTCCATATCTAAACTCTCTTATAAATAATAACCTGTAGGTATACCATTTCCTTTAATTCCTTTTTTCTGAAAATCCACATTTATCCAGTTTTTTATCAACATATATATATCATAATATCTAATCTCTGCTCTGTCCCCTAAAAATTCCTATTTTATTCATTACCATCATAACCTAATTATTTCAAATAATTGTCATTAACATTTTTTAAATATTTTGGGTCATTATTCTGATTATCAGGATCTGGTGAACCTACTACCGTATTTTGAATATTTACATCACTTATTTCAATTTCTTTAGTATCATAGTCTTTCTTATCTTGACTTTTATTGTCACGTAGCGAAGGTAATGTGGGTATTGGATGAAGTAGTGTTCGAATATCCAAACTTATTAATGTTCCCACAAAATATCTGCAGGAAGGATTAATGGCACTGAGTCTTAATCAAGTTATAGCAATTTCATTTACTATCAAAAATACTAAACCAAACTCCCAGTTGGGTCACTTTATACCAGCGGATTCCCACCTACATATCCATAAGTTTTCATCTCCCGAGCCAACCCTATTGAGTCACTCTGGATATATCTTCCCGTTTTCGCGTCGTAATCCATGAGTAGTTGAATGAAAGACCAGTCTCTCCGTCGTAATACTGTCCCAGAAACCTCAGGTCCATGGTTATCTGGTTTACTCCATTTAGTCCGCTGTTGCCAAATGCATCGCTATTGATTTTCTAGCTTTGCTTTCTTGCATTATTTATCACCAGTTGTAGGGTGCCTAGATAATCTGATATTAGGTTGTGATAGCTGGTATTTTTTTGGGTTTGGCCTTCGTTTAGATTGGCCAGCCATAATGGTCTAGTGTCCCAATCGCTGGCTGGTGCCCAGCCGTACGCTACTTGCATCCGTCCTGTTGATCCAGTTGGGCTATTACTCCTGCGCTATTCTAGATGTAGTAAGAAGTTTAGCCATTTACGGTTTTGCTGATGCGCTGGTTGAATAGGTCGTATAGGTACCTGGCTATTTCTCCTTAAATAGTTATTTAAATTTATATAGTTAAAAATTTAAACATCTGCAAATAATAATAAATTTTAAAAAAAGCTTTAACTATTTAATCTTAGTTAAACCCCAAATATATTTTGGCGCTAATTTATTTATCCATAGCCTTATAGTTAATTTCAAATAAAATATAGTACATTTTTATTAATCCATATCATAAAAAAAATTTTCTAATGCTTCTTGTTCAGTATTAAACCATTTTAAATATGAAAGGCTAAATTCTTCTCTCACTAATTCGTAATAATTTCTTTTTTGGCTTACACAATCCTTTTCGAAATTAGCATCATTGTATAAATAATCTATTGATATTACAGCAAACTTATTATCTTTCAATCTTTCTAACAAGTTAGCTTTACATATATTATTACAATCATTATTACATTGATTTATTAATATACTGCTTTCTTTATATAAATTTAGTCCCATTTTCGAACCCATTTTCCCTTCTTTACTCTCATATTGGTATTAGCTCTGGAATTTTTGAAACTAGTATGTATTTCTCCATTTGATTTTGTTATTACAACTCTATCTCCTGAAACATGAACTGCATAACCTGTCTCACTATCTTTATATTTTTAACTTTTTTATAATTATTTATAAAGCTAATATTCATTTATTGTTTACATTTAACCCATAAATTTGATCAATTTTTTTTGTATACTCATCATAAAAATGTTCAAATTTTTCTTTATCAAGTAATCGTTTAAAAAGATACGTTCTTTTATAAACCTTAAATAAAATCTCTTTTGTAGTGTAATTATTTTGTTCATAGTCCTTTAGCTTTATTTCCCAATTTTTTAGAGTAAATAATTGAATCTTTTCTTCATCAGACAATTTATTCAATTTTTTAATTATTGCGGCCTCTTTCAACTGAGATTTTAAAGTATATTGGTAAATATTTTCGTTACTTAGTTTGTTTTTTTTCTAAAAACATTCTAAATTTTTCATTTCTTAAAATTCTAAAAACATGTTGAGCAATGCAATAGCGATGCGGTTTTTTCCAATCAATAGGTTTTTCTAACTGCATAAGATATTGCCGAATTTTAATGAACGATTCTTCTTTATTTTCATGATCTATATCATATATATGTAGATAGGAATAAACTTCAAAAGTATCCAACCTATAAACTACAGTAGTTATATTTCGAAAGTTATTCTTATTACTCTTTTCAACATTAATTATAAATGATTTAAAATAATCGTTTTCTGCCGGGCATACTCCAAGTAATTCAAAGTAATTTTGTTTTATTAAGTTATTAATCATAAACATTTTCTATATGCAAAATTATGTAACTATTTTACATGGTTTTAAGTTTTATAGTACATGGTTGTATATTTATATGATTCTATTTTCCAATTGATTAATCAGTGATAATTGATTATCTGCTTTTAAAATACCAAATTTCATAAAATGATATATATTCATATTAAGCAAATTTTATTTAAAAATATGGGATATTCTATAAAATTACTTAAACAAAAAGATAATTTCTATCAGATACTTTTTTTAACAACTTTTTCTTTCCTTGCAAGAATTAACACATTTTACAAAATTTAGATCTATGATCTTCAGTTAACATGGCTTTATGTGAACAATCCACTATACATTTATTTTTCACTTTCCAGCAGTGTTGTTCTTCAGTTTCTTCGCAATCTTTTTCAACGTCATCATTTGAACTAGAACATGAAATAAGTCTTGCTAGTTCGCCAGCAATACCGTTAAATCCACCAATTGCTATTGGCCCCATGGTTTCACCTACAATAGCTCCTGCTGCTCCTCCCATTGCAGCACCTGAAGAGCTCCACAACTAACAGCACATACTACTGGTAATACAATGGTACAACCAACTCCGCTTAACCTACCGCCTACTACCATGCCTAACGCACCACCGGCATCAGCATCTAATGAGTTCCTGTCTTAGTACAAATTCATGGCCTCTATCATAAGTTTTAGATTTATTCAGAACGCAATCCCAATAAGTTAATCCTAATATATCAATACATAGAAGCGGATTCCCACCTACATATCCATACGTGTTTATCCTCCAAGCCAACTCTATCGGGTCACTCTGGATATATCTCCCCGTCTTCGCTTCGTAATCCCTAAGTAGTTATATGCTAGTCCAGTCTCTTCGTCGTAATACTGTCCCCGAAACCCTCAGGTTCATAGTGATCTGGTTATTTGCTTCTATTTCGCTATAGTTGATTTCATTACTGTAAATGATTCAGCTTTTAATTCCATCACTCTTAAATAAAAAACCAAAATAAATATAATCTATTTTAGTTTTAAGAAGCTTGTCTAGTAAATTATTTATGATATTTTAGAATTTGCAAAATTAATTCAACTAATAACCACGGAATGCAACAATAATCTATAAAAACCCAAAGTTAGGAAGTTGTTTATATGGCTCAGCAAGTTCGATATACCAATAAATAATAATATCCCACCAATAAATCAACCATAGATTGAATTTTTATTTTTAAAAAAATATTATTATTAATACATATTAATCAATTTATACATGAAGTATACACACCAACTATTATGATAAATATTCAATAAAAATCTATATGGTAACACCAACAATCATCTATTTTAGTTCTAATTCCTTGATAAGTGGCTTCAGCAAAAATACTTTTACCTGCATCTAAAATTCAAGCAGGTATACCTGAAGCTATAGCAGGACCTCTACCCAATCCAATTCCTCATAAAGTACTAATTAAACTTCCAGATTTATATATTGAATAACAATAATTTACATTATATATATCATATCTATTTCTTATCCATCTAGTTAATCCAAAAAATAGTGAATCACAAAAGTTGCAGTACTATTATTAAATCTCTATGAAGGCTTCCAACACAAATTATTAGAAATAAATACACAAATATCATCCATTACAAACAATCCACATGGATCAGCATATATTAGTGTATTAGTATTTACTTAACCATATTGATTTATTTTACCTCTAATACTTAATGGGTCTGCCTCAATATAACCCCTTATTTGCGGATATAATATCTTGAAAAGTTATATATAGCGCACTTTCTTGATCATTGTATTGCACAGGCAAACGAAGATTTAAGGTAATCTGATTGTCTGAATTAAGTAGGGTACTACCAAAAGAATCTATAATACTTTTCCAAGTATCTTGTTCTTTTGAGTTTATTGGTAACTGTGGTGTCTTCAGATAATCAGTTATTAGATAATTATATTCTGCATTTTTCAAGTTCTGATCATTGTTCAAACAGGCATGCCACAAAGGGCTTGTTCCCCTGATACTATCCGGCATCCAGCCATAAGCAACCTGCATTCTTCTATTCTCATCAAATTTCGCTAAAAGTAATGAGATATTTAGTTTTAAACCGTGTTAATTGTCTTTTAAATTCAGATTGTATTTATCATTTCATTTAAATTATTTTAAAGTAGAAAAATTTGTATGTAAGAATTATTTCAAACTATAACAATTTGAGTTTTTAAGTTTTTTTAGCATATATTTTATATTTTTATATAAAATATAAAGCATTAAAATTTAATTTATAATTTTCAAAATAATGGGTATACTAAAAAATTCCAGTAAAACTGGAATTGGAATTTTAAAATATTATTTCAATAATTAATTTATTTGAAATTTGATTTTATATCATTTCTTTTTTTTTCTACATATTCCTCAAGATACTTTTCTATTGGATGAATCGTACCTGTTTCAATTATTACTCCACTATCTTTATCTATTATAATTGGAGAATTTCCAGCTAAAAGATATGAAGTATTACCTGTTTCTAAATACTCTCCAGATTGATAACAAAAAAACCATCCTTCAGAAAATCTATCTAGATAAGTAATCTCATATGTAGAATCCATTTCCGCTATATTTTTTTTTGCTAAATCTAAAGCTTGTTTGAAGGTAATCATTAATCAGTTCTCATCAATTAATAATGTTTATAACTGCTTGTAATTGCAGCACCACCTGTTGACCATCCACAAAATTTATACCACCTTTATGGTTCGCAACCTTAAATATATGTCCTACAGCACCAGACACATTATGCATATAGACAATACTTCTAGCTCCTGAACCTACTTCAGCAATTTCTTTAATTATATCATTTTGGTTCCTTTACTGGTTTAAATGATGTACAGAAGCAAGTCGGCCTGCTTACGTTGCATCAGTCGCTAGAGTAATTTAAGCAGTTCTGGGTTATATCTGGAAATAAATAATTTGGATAACATTCCGAACCAAGCCGGCTGATTTTTCTGAATTTGATAATTGCCTAGTTTCGTTTCCTGTTATTCTTGCTACTTTAGCAGAATTTTCTTTCTTGTATAAACCTATAATTGCGTGTGGCAGTGTAACTAAATTTTGTGCAATACCAACAAATGTACAATAACGATATGCATCTGAACATTTGTTTACACAGCCTATGTTATTTTTGTCTTTCAACCATTCTGTTAATCCTAGACTCATTTAGTCTCCAAATCCAGCAAGACAATTGACAAGTCCTTGAAAAGGCACCCAACCTGTTGTATCGTAAATAAATCCCCTTACATTATCCATACCAAATAATCCATATGGATCAGCATAAATTAGCGGATTTGCATTTGCATAACTATATTGGTTAATTCCACCTTGTATACCTAATGGGTCAGACTCAATGTACCGACCAATTTGAGGATTATAATATCTGGCAAAGTTATAATTTAACCCACTCTCTTGATCATAGTATTGCCCTGGGAACCGAAGATTTAAGGTAATCTGATTGTCAGAATTAAGTAGTGTATTACCAAATGAATCTGCAATACTCTTCCAAGTCTGTTGTCCTCTTGAGTTTATTGCTAACTGTGGCGTCCCCAGATAATCAGTTATTAGATAATTATATTCTGCATTTTTCAAGGTCTGATTATTGTTCAAACTGGCATGCCACAAAGGGCTTGTTCCCCTGATGCTATCCGGCATCCAACCATAAGCAACCTGCATTCTTCCATTTTGATCAAATTCTGCTATTAGGCCTTCGGCACTATATAAGTAATAGGTAATTTCTCCATTTACAGTTTTACTAATACGACGGCCAAACGGGTCATATTGATAATGTGCTTTTTCCGTTCCACCTTCGTAAATATTACTTAATTGATTGTTTTCATTGTATTGATAAATACGTTCTTTATCATTTACTACTTCTTTAATTAAATTTCCGTTTGCATCATAGCTGACTTCATGCTTTTGATTTGAAGTACTCCATAAAATAAGCTGACCATTGGTGTTGTATTGCCATTCACTAAGTTGCTGTAAACTGCCAATACGGTTATCAGTTAAATCATAAATATATGATTCTGCTTGTAATCCTTTCTGTTGCAAGCTTTGATCTAGATTAACCTGTGTCAAACGATTTAATGCATCGTATTGATAATTGATATTGCCTTCCTCAGTTTTACTCTGAAGAATATTGCCTGATTTAGCGTATTTGTAGTTACGCTGAAACAAAACTTTGTTGTCTGCATTAGTTACTCTAATATTCAATGGTTGCTGCAATGCACTAAAGGTTTTACTAGTTTTACTACCTGGAGCCAAAATACTTTCAGGCTGATTCCAGCGATAACTATCCCAGATTATTTTTTCTCCATTAGGCAACAAAGCTTCTTTTAATAATCCTTGTGTATAGGTATACTTAACTATATTTTCATCAGGATAAGTAATAGTGGGAGATTACCCACATCATAGCTATACTGCAATTCTTTAGTTATTATTTCGTTGTTGTTTTGATAGGTAACAGTTTCCTTAATTCTGCGACCAAGTTTGTCGAGCAAATAATTAAATTTTGTTTGCGTATCACCCTTCTTTATTACATTAATTAGCTGACCTAATGCATTATAACTATATTTCATACTTTTGCTTTAAATTAGCATTATCTTTAATAAAATGGCTTTCTTGAATCAGATTATCTGCTTTATCATAGTAATAATAAGTTTCATGTCGGTTATGTTACCAACAGCATCAATATATCCTGTTAACATACCTTTGAAATTATTTCAAATGTTCCAATATTTTTATAGAAGTATTTAATTCATCAAAAAGTCCCCATTTCTTTTTTATTTCATAGAGAACAGGTAGTAAGGCAACATTGCCTAAATACCCAGCTGCCTCCACCATTTCATCATAAACTATGTCTTTACTTAATTCTTTAATTAACACCTCAGTAACTCGTTTATCCTTCATTTTAGACAGCCCGATTATGGCTTCATATCGTACATCAAAATTATTTTCATTCAATAATAATACAAAGCAATTTCGAATTTCAGGTGTATCATATGCATTAACATTTACTGCAAAAGCAGCCCAATCCTTAACTTCACTGTGACTATCTTTTAACAACTTAATTAATAATGGTATTGAGGCCTTATTATCAAACATTGATAGTATAAAGGCTGTACTTTGTCTTACATTTACGGATTTATCTAAAATAGTATTTTCAGCGAGTGATATCAAAGAATCTGAAAAATTTTTTTTAGCCTCGTTACAACGACGCCCAAAAGAGACCACAGCATACGACCTTACTGTAGCTGATTTATCTGTCAGAGCTAAATCAGACAGTTTATCTATAACTTGTTTTTCTTCTTTAGTAGATAAGTGGATCTCTCCTAAAATAAAAGCAGCTAATGCTCTAGTCCTATAATTATTGCTAAAACAGTTTATTTGAGCAACTTTGATAACTCTACTACCACCTTTTAACAGTAATACTCTTGCAGCCTCTAAACTCAATTTAAAATTATTATGACCAAGTAAAGCAATTAATTTATCTTCAGGTAAAAATCTACATCTCTGCCAATATTTAAACTCAATATCTTCTTGTTTTCTACAATATGCAGATCTAGCCATCATCTATCCTTTTTTTACGCATTTTATCTTTACTTGCTCTTGAATGTCTACATCCCCATGCTTTTCAGTAGATTTGGCTTCTGATTTCGTTATTATACCTTCATCAATTAATTGTTTTAATACAACGCATCGGTCTGGTTTTTCTTTTCCATCTAGAAATTCAGCACTTTACCTTTCACTAACAAATTATGGATTTTAGTACAGTAATATTTTCTTCTGATTTTGTATATACATGTTTTGGAAAATATTAGAATTTTAATAAATGTTTTTGTGCTTTTAAAAGAGAATAATCTTTATTTAGGCATAGCAACTAAAACTATTATTTTTGCTCTTTTGCTTTAAAAAGCTAATCTCAATCCAAAAACACCAATCTTTATTAACCCAGCAACAAGTACGGAAAGAAACTGCTCAATCATGTCACTGTATAACAATATAATTTTACATAAATAACCCTATGCGTTTATCTTACCATTTAGTGAGATCGATCTTTCTGGATAGCTTTTCCCATTTTTTCGTCGTTATCCCTGAAGTAATTGTACGACAGGTTGTTTTCTTGGTCGTAATCCAGCCCCAGAAACCTTAGATTCATGGAAATTTGGTTACCCGCATTTAGTTTAATGTTACTGAATGCATTACTGTTAATTTTTAACTTTATTCGCCTGCACTGTTTATTGCTAGTTGTGGGGTGCCTAGACGGTCTGTTATTAGGTAGTGATAGCTGGCAATTTTTAGGGTTTGGCCTTAGTTTAAATTGGCCTGCCATAAGGGCCTCTGGTGCCCCAATCGCTGTCCGGTATCCAGCCGTTCGCTACTTGCATCTGTCCTGTCTGATCCAGTTCGGCTATTAGTCCTTCGCTGTTGTAGATGTAGTAGGTAGTTTTGCCATTTACGGTTTTGCTGATGCGCCGGCCAAATGGGTCGTATTGATAGCTGGCTATTTCTCCGCTGTCGTTGCTGACTTTACTTAGTCTCTCGGGGGCGTTGTAGCTAAAGTATTTACATTGAATTAAATATTCAAAAAATATCCCGCAATATAATAAATGGCGAGATAATTAAATTCAATTTTTAACTAAAATATACATGTATTTAAGCAATTCTTACTTTTTTCTTTTTAACAATTTAAAATTAGAATTTGGTTCAGAATAATGAATTAAACCGGCAACATCAGTATCTACCATTATTCCAGTTTTACATGTATCTATCCAAGATTCATAATCAAATTCAGGAAGATAATCTTTTGAATCAAAAGAGCATAATACTAAACCTGTCATTCCTCCTTCTAAACTAAGTTTATCTCCTGCCCTTATTTCATCACCATTCGGATAATTCATTTTAATTTCCTAATTAACAAAGTCTTATTAAAATAAAAAAGTTGACAGCAATCTAAGTTGTTATTTAATTTTAATAAATTATTTATTATTACAATAATTTTCAAAAAATTTATTTATTTTTAAATATTTGAACATAGAATTTAAAAACCATGTGGTTATGAATGCTAAAAAAGTAGCTAACGGTAGATAATCAAAAGTATATAATCTAGATTTTATTGGTATAATAGTTTCATTTACAATTTTATAAGTTGACCACACGGTTCTGTCAGGATCTTTAAGTACTGTTTCTATTTGATCCTCATTTTTTCCTTTAGTTATTGTATATGAAAAAGTAAGATAAGTTTCTCCATTAATATTCCATTTTTTTTCAGCACTATCTATGTCTGAGATAAACAATTTATCATTGGTTCGAATATTTTTAAGTTTACTCAGCTCTAGCGGAAAAAATGATTTATTTTCAAATACGACAATTGTGAAATCATCGTGCAATTTACCATTTTTAGCATATCTTGTATCATAGTATGAAATAAGTAATACAAAAAATTTTATAAATAAAAAAAATATAAAAAAATTTATTATATAAATACATATTTTTTTTATAATAGTATATAGTAGTTGCTTCACGCAATATCTCCGAATCTACTTGGATTATAAAAATATAATCCAAGTGACCTTTAATTATATCTTCACATTATACTTGCAATCACAAGTATTTATTGCTGGTTCTAATATTTCACGTAATGTCAAGCCTTCTCTTAACCAAAAGTAAGCAGCTTTAGCGGCATTTTGATGTCGCTCAATATCCATATTTTGCCTTGGTTTAACTCTATTCATAATATTCCAACTCATTTTACCTACGTTATATACCAAAATTGACATTCCAGGTATTCATCCATAACCATAAAATGATGATCTTAACATCCAATCAATGTCAACATCCCCTCCAATACTTGGATAAGGTCTATTTAAACCCAACATTGATTCTTGAAAACTGAAAGCATGATAATTTTTTGAGAATATTACGCAACGAGGACTTTTGCATTTATCGTCATATTCTATTAATTTTTTAAGCTCTTCACAACCTTTCTTGTCCATTTCTTTCAAATCTTTATTTTTTTTCATCAATCCAATTGAATCTCTAAATTCTATAGGATTTCCACCTACATATCCATACGTATTGATCCCCCCAGCTAACCCTATCGTGTCATTCTGGATATACCTTCCAGTCTTTGCGTCGTAATCTCTGAAGTAGTTATACGATAGTCCAGTCTCTTCGTCGTAATACTGTCCCGGAAACCTCAGGTTCATGGTGATTTGGTTATTTGCATCCAGTTCGCTGTTACCAAATGCATCACTGTTAATCTTCCAGCTCTATTCTCCTGCACTGTTTATTGCTAGTTGTGGGGTGCCCAGATGGTCTGTTATCAGGTAGTGATAGCTGGCATTTTTTAGGGTTTGGCCTTCGTTTAGATTCGCCTGCCATAAGGGGCTGGTGCCCCAATCGCTGTCTGGTTCCCACCCGTACGCTACTTGCATCCGTCCTGTTTGATCCAGTTCGGCTATTAGTCCTTCACTGCTGTAGATGTAGTAGGTGGTTTTGCCATTTACGGTTTTGCTGATGCGCCGGCCAAATGGGTCGTATTGATAGCTGGCTATTTCTCCGCTGTCGTTGCTGACTTTACTTAGTCTCTCGGCAGCGTTGTAGCTATAGTTGAGTTTTTTATTGGCGTTTTCTTCTGTCGCTAGCTGCCCGTTGATGGTGTAGCTTAGGCTGGTCTGTTGTTTGCCTTCCCCCCATTTGATGAGTTGGTTGAGGTCGTTGTACTGCCACTCACCTGGTTGTTGGGCGCTACCGGTGCGGTTGCCGATGGCATCGTAACTGTAGTGGCGTTCGAGTAGGGTTTGTCCTTTGTTGACAAGTTTGTTTTGTACTAGTCGCTGTAAGACATCATAGCTGTTAATTTGTTCAATTTGTTAGTAAATGAAATG
>NZ_JBNPBA010000013.1:0-10583 GCF_050310315.1 Snodgrassella sp. CS2
AAAAAAATGCATACTGCACAAAAAGCCTATGAAAAAGCGAAAGAAGCAGGAAATGTAGCAGAAATGGTTAAGCAAACAGAAAATGTGGCTAATCTAATAAAGGAGGATAAAATTAGAAAAGAGGGTGGGAATGCTGGAAAGGGGATGACAGGAGCCACACTGGCTGATGCAACAAAATATTTTGGGCAAGAGCGAAAATATTGGAGCAAAGATCCTATAGAATTTAATGGTAATAAAGTTTATCAACGTAATGATTTGTTTGATCCGAATTTAATGACAACTTGGACAGATAAAGGGAAAATAATTAAAAGAACAAATTTAGAAAGAATGGCATCTGGTCGAGCACCTATTGGTCATGATGGAAATTCGATTAATTTTCACCATATGACACAAAATCAAAATGGGGCTATTGCTGAAGTTACGCAAACATTTCATCAACAAAATAAAAAAAAGCGATTCATGTTAATCCTAATACAATTCCTTCTGGAATTAATAGATATGAGTTCAATAAATGAAAACTTAATACTGGATCGAGAGAGCAAAAACATATAGGTAAAAATTATGAATGAAATAACAAAAAAAGGACTAATTGAATTCATTAATAAAAATGAGAATATAGTTAATTTCGGTACCCCGGAAGATGCGGTTGATGAATCATGGATTTTAAAGGCCGAAAAATATTTAGGTTTTCCTTTAGCTAACTCTTATAAATGGTTTTTACGGGAATACCGTGGTGGTGAAATATGTGGAGAGGAAATATACAGCATTTACGGATTAGATTTTGAATCGGTTAATGGTGGGGATATTGTTTATCATCATATCATTGATATGAAAAATAATATTATGAAAAACACACAACTTGTTGTTAGCCAAACAGATTTTGGTGATGTGTATTATTTTGATTATACTAAATTTGATAATTGGGAATGTCCAATATACATTATGCTCCCATCTGCTGAATGTAAGTTTTATGCTACTAATTTTTATGAATTTTTATATAAAAGAATTAAAGATTATTTATAAGTTATAGTTTTTTTAGACTCGTAAATCAATCTCTATCACTAACTTGCCCTGTTCAATCTGAATGATAACAGGGCATCCCACATAAAAGCCTACCTGCTCCAGCCACACTGATAGTAGTCACAGGCCACTGCCAACAGTATCAATGCAGAAATTGGCGGCAAACTAAGCATAATCAGTCCGCAGGACAAAATAGACCAAGTCATCAAAAACAGCGGAGCCAGCCTGCATGTACAGGGCGGATTGGGTAGCGTATGGGAAGCCTCAGGTAATTTTAGCAGCAGCAATGCTTCTGGTCACCTTAATGGCGTCAACCAACAATCTGGATTATTTGCCGGTAAAGATGGTTACCACATCAAAGCCGATAGCGTAGATTTGCAGGGAGGAGCCATCGGATCCACTGCAGACAAAGAACACAACCAGCTTACCACCAACAGTCTCACCTTCAAGGACATCGAAAACCACTCCGACTTTCATGCCAGCAATGCATCGATAGGAGGTGGTTTTTCCGGAGACGGCCCAGGGCCAGTGGGCAATCCGAGTTATACCCCCGGCCTGCCACAATACGAAAGCGGCAGCGACCATACCACCACACATGCCACCCTAAGCCCGGGGCAGATAATCATAAACGGCAAAGAAACCAGCGTAGAAGAACTGGGCATCCACAGCGACATCAACACAGCACACAGCAAAGTAAATGAACTGCCGGATTTACAGCAGATTATGGACAAACAGCAGGCTGTAGCTGATGCCACCGCCACCATCATGCAAAGCGTACGAACACTAAGCACAGATATGGCAAACAAAGCGGACAAAGAAAAGCAGCAGGCGAAAAAAGCGGCAGGCGAAAAAAGCGGCAGCCCTGGTAGTTAATGCGTCCAAGAAAGAAGTGGCATAGGTTGGAAAGAATGTTTGAAATTTGTTTCAGATAATTGAAGAGAATACCAATAGAATAAATCCACTATAGGATATTAAATATTAAACATTACCCTAATTGTATAAATTTTTAAAATTATTCAAAGCGTTTTTTGAAAAAAGATAAAAATAAATATTATTGGAGTATTTTTTAAAATAAAAATCCACTAATGAATTAAGGATGAAAGCGTTTATGCAGAATCATTAATAAATTTTTATTGGTACGAATATCTTTTTCTTACATCATTTTAGATTAAACAAGCATATTTATTTCTGAAAAAAACGTGGTTGAGCGTCTAGCCTGACCACGTTGTACATTAGTGAAAATATTTGCAATAGAATAAAATTCTAAGCACTCATTCTTTCGTTCTCATCACTTCCATTTGTGCTCAAAAGAAAGGCTACCGCGGTATCCTTCGCGTTTTGTGCTACCAAAATCATGCTCGTAGCGGACATCGCTATAAATAAAGCTATTATTCTTTAGCGCAATTTTAAGACCTATACCTAATTCTCCCCATGTTTTGGCAAATTTTTCGCGTAGATTATCTCTACCAATGTCTACACGACTTGGATTTAAAAAATCATGCCATACATTGCCTAGAGCATAAAAAGTGGCTGGTTTGGTAACAGCAGTGTAGCCATCATAGGCCACACGCACGCCCACACGGCCACGTAGCGCATCCTGACCGTTTTGATCGACATGTCGGTAACGGTCATTAAAACTATTTAGATTGATATATTGGTATATCAGTTGTGCTTGTGGTTCAATCTTCCAATTACCTTGTGTATTTACTGATTTTGTCAGCCCAAATGGTTGGCCCGCTTCCACAGAAATTGCGAAACCCCAGCCATTTTGGCTATCGGGATTCATTCCATCACGTGCTTCGTATTTATTATGCAGATAAGACAACTGGCCTACTAGATCGATATAGCTGTTATTACTATTGTAATAAGTGTTGGTGATACCCAGACTAATGGCATCTGATTTACCTTTACCGGTATATTTATCACCTGTGATGACACCATTTACCGCACGGTATTGATCAGAAAAATCGGTACTAGCTCTACTGTAAGCGATATAAGTGCCAATATGATTGTGGCTACTATTTTTATGCAACTGGCTGAAAAAATCATGCCCTATCTGAAAACCTGCGATATCAGAATCAGCATTTAAACGGTTTTTACCATCTTGTTTCAGATGTTTGCCCAATACTCGCCCCCATGTCTGTCCACTGATGAAATTTTCATTCTGGCTGTCACATTTTGCACAATCTGTTAAATCTGAAGTCAGGTGTTCTCCGCGACGTTCATGCAGGGTACTTATACTGGCAAATCCTTGTTCCTGATTAATATGTGGTATAACGACATAACCGGCAACGGCATGGGAATATATCGGTGTTGGCTTTTTAGGTTTGGTGGCCTCACCTCCTCCGCTATTACCACCACCTCCATTTCCGCCGCCTGTTTCTTCTTTAGCCTGCATTGTCCAGTAATATACATCACCATCTGTACTTGAACGTTTGGCTAATTGTACTTCTGTTGCTCCTGTTGTATGCGCAGTGCCCGTAAAGGCATTTTGGCTACTATAGGTACTAAGGTTGTTGCTGGTACCAACATATACCACTGGTACGGTATTGATAACTTTATTAACTTGCTGCACGTTACCGTCAATTACATTTTCATTGCCGTCTGCATTCAAGGGTATAACACGGGTTACACCAGTGGCCGTACCAGTGATTTTTAAAACATCAGATTGAGAATTATTTCCTTCAGCATCGCCCGGTTGATTCCACAGCGTATTCATTTTAACCATTGCATTATTGATTGCGGAGTAATTACCCACAATGGTTAGCATATCATTGTATTTAGCATGGGAAGCATTATCGAGATTGATGATACTTTCATCATTATTCACGTTGCCTTGCAGTATGAATTCATTACCACCTGCATCATCAAAAGCAGCATTTAAAATAGAGCCGTGAGTTAGATTCAGGGTATCAAATTTTGCGGTATTGTTGGTGCCACTTTTCTTTAAGTTCCAAGTAAAACCATTATCTAAATTGATGTTAAGAATAGGTTTGTAACTTTCATCCAGCACTTGTTTTTCTTCAGTTTTGACCGTTCCTTTGGTGACTAGCCCAGTCATACTGCCTTTACCTGTGGCATTAAAGGTTACTGAAGAAGCTTCATACGCTTCGTGCCCTTGCTCATTTCCGCTATCGTCATATGTGTTTGAAAAGTACTGATAGTTAGGCCCTGTGTAGTTGCCACTGACATTAACTATATATCCTTCATTATGAGCAGTCAGGTTGGTTTTATCGCCTGAAAAAGATAAGTTTGTATCAACCTGCCCCTGATCGACAAAGATTAAATCTTTCCGACCCACAGAGCCCTCAACTACCGGATCGGCACTGGTACCGGTGGTGGTGAAAACGGCATCTTTAAAGCTGGCTCTAACACCATGAGCAGCTGCTTGTTCGTATTTACCATCTTTGGTTGCATCGTCGTGAGTACCAATTTCTAATGCATAACCGTTGGTTTTAATAGTGGTGGCGCTATTCTCATAATTGGCTTTAAATAGAGAATTACGCACCATTTTTATGCCATTACCACTTCTCGCGTTTGTTGTATCAATTGTTAAATTTCCATGGGATTCAAATATTCCCGGGCCTTCCCCTGTATTACGCGTTTTACCTAATTTTATGCCGTTACTGTCCCAGTTTAATGTTGACGTGTCACTGCCCTGATTAATGATGATTTTGTTGTTTTTGCCATTTAAAACCACTATTGGGGTCAGTTGCCCTTCAACTCCGGTATCTTCAGCAGCTTTATGATTGGTTTGATTTCCGGAAACATAAATACCGATAGATCGATTACCGGTTAAGGTCATATCTAAATCATCGTTGACAATAACGCGCCCAGTAGAGCCGTCTCCTGAATTATCGAAAGCGCCCTGAATTGCTCGAATACCATTATTTAATATTGGCTGGGTTTTACCCCCTGTGGCTGTCTGATTCATGGTTAATTTATCCACTGTTATGGTGGTGTATTTACCATTGAATGTTTTTCTTTCGCCAGCATTTGCAGCCGAACCAGCTAAAATACCATAGGAGGAGACGGAACCACTTGAGTTACCGCCGCGGGAGTAATTATTATTAATATTTAACTCTACATTTTTAGCTGTTATGTCAACATTGTGATATGAGGCAATGCCGGATAAATTGCCATTGCTGTTGACGGTAAAATCTATGTTACCGGCATTAATGGCGGCATTAGAATAACCATAAGAGTATTGATTTCCCAAAGCCGTATAATCACCATTTATGTTAGCTCTTAAGGTAGTGTCCCCAACATTAAGTGGTTCACGTAGATGGTTACGAGTCAAAATATAAAAACCGGCGTTACCACTTTGATTAACTGTTGCGGCCTTTACGTTATTACATCCATCATTCGGTCCACCGCCGCCAACTAAGATTGATCCGTCTGCATTGGGTATGCAATCCTGAGCAAATGCGGTTGTCGATGCGGCTAAAACAGTTAAAGTAGCTGTAACTTTGCACGCTCTACGTACCAGTTCTGAACAGGCTACCGTTGTACCCGTTATTTTATTAAACTTTGTTTGGTAGATTTTGTTCATACTGATTTCCTCTTAGTCAAGGGTGAAACTAAGATGATCTTATCGCTTATAATTATTGGATTTATAAAACTATTTTTTTATTTACTTAATAAAATCATAATATTACAAATTTAAAATTAACATTGAATATTTTTTACAACAGTTTGTTGTTTTGATTTATGGTAGCCAAAATAACACAAATGATTATGCAGAACTTTTTTACAGATTGATTTAGTTAGTAAAGCATCATGTAAACCAAATGGACAGAAAAATGATAATATCCATAAATTTTTGTCTTGATCTGGTTGCATGCAATTGACAAAAGTTAGATAGTCTTTTGATTGATTCAAATACTGAATTTCTTCCTCGTGGTTCAAATATGCCCAGTTGATATAGCCGATAGGGCGCTGTTGAGTGATGATTAGGGCGAAGTTTTTCGAACGGATAATGGGAATTAAATTCTCTAAGGCAGAGTTAATAGCAGTGTTTTTGTAATCAGGATGTTTGCTCCATAACCATATCATAGCCCCGATTACTTCCGCTTCATTCCATGTGGCATCGGGAAAAATACTGGGAGCGATTACTCTGCACGCTTGGGATAATACATCAGAAGTGGCTACTGAGGCTTTTTTTGATTTAGTGAATTTTGATTGGTAGTTTTTTTCCATATTGATTTCATCTTAGAATATAACGACACCAATATGATCATATCGCCTGAAATGGAATGTTTAATAAAACTAATTTCAATTTGCTTATAAAAATTAAAAGTTTACAAATTTAAAATTTTTATTGAATATTTTTTGCAACAGTTTATTGTGTTGATTTAATATAACCAAATAAATCACTAAGACTTATTTAATATTTTAGAAACAGTTTTGGGTAGCACAGCCTTTCGCTTTTCAGATTAAAATAATATATTAATACTGAGTTAAATGCTAGTTTAATATAACAATGTAATTAATTTTTAACTAAGCAAAAATAATTCATTTGAAATAAAACTTTCAGGTTTAATTTTCGCTACAGCAGGCTGACTAACTGTGATTGGTGTTATTTTAGACTGTTGTGGACGTACATTTTTACGCACATGCTTAATCTTGTGAACAACCAATAACTCTTTGAGTCTGTGTGCTGCTACTGAATAGTAAACAAGATGTTAACCTTACCAATGTCTACTTCATCTCATTCATTTTTATCATTAAATATATTAAAAAATACTATCCAATGATTTTTCTGGAGTTCGCTGGTGATTATAGCCCCTCTTTTATATAGTAGCCGTATACTGCATTTTCTTGACTACGTTGTTTTTAGTTAATATTTCTTTCCAACGGCTTGAGGTTTGATTTTATTTTTTGCTTATCCGCAGCAGCTAAGTATATTTGCCGCCGTGAATTATTCTTGGCTATGGGATTTTGCTTATTTATGGTCTCTATCTTTGCCAGTGGTTTGTAGACAATTTAGCTTCTGTTGGTACAAGTTTCCTGAATCATTCTTAGCCCGTCCCACAGCTGACGTTTCGTTTATTAGATGTCTTTGCTGACTATTTTCAATAGGCAGGTTTACTAAATTAAATTATATGGATCAATCTATTCCTTTTACTTTATTTTTAATAAAAAACTGTCGTAATGACTCTGAAATCACAATTCGCCCTTTAGATTCTTCACACCTTGCCATACAAAATTGCTCATTTATATTTTCTTTAAAGACCATTTTATAAAATTCTTTTGGTCCATCAGGCAAACTCTCTAATAATGGTATATATTCAGATTTATTCATATCAATACATGATATTAAACGAAGAATATTTAATGCCTTATACCCAGAATAGCTACGACCATTAACAATTATAGTTGCATCTATTAGCTGGACATCATGTAAAAAATCTTGGTTGTTCGAAAGTAAATTGGCAAGTCTAGGCGAGATAAAAACAGGACCATCACTGAAATAAATATCATAAGAGACTAAACGTTTTTCACTGACTTTATTTTCTAATTTAAAAACTAATGGTTTATTTAATTGAATCTCCTTGAATTCTATAAATTCGTAACTGGCAACTACAGTTGAGTCATATTGGAACCAATAACTATTAGGATAATTACCTATCATAAGTTCATAAATCATATCAACATCCTTTGGAAGGCCTAATTGAATTTTTATTTAAAATAGTTTTTCCACTACGTAAACCAATTCTTTCTTTTTTTATTAGTTTATTTAAAGCTTCTTTGTATTGCGTTTGTGTCCAATTTTCTTTTTGACCTCTTTTATTAATTTCATTCATTTGCCATTCTATATCCCGTGTGTATACAACGTGTGAACCGTTGTGAATAGTTCTAGTAGAATGCGCATCAGCTGAAGTAGGCAGATAAATTATATTTTTAATTGAATGAATATTCATGCCAGCCGCTTTAAGTAAATCATGATCTTTCAGTTGCTAATGTGACCGTCTTCATCAGTGAGTTCTTCCGGGGCACCGTTGACATCTGGTACGGTTTAATTTTTCGATACGAACTTCGATTAGGCGGTGTTCGGCATCGTAATGGTAATACTGGGTACCGCTGGCGGTTTGTTGACGTCGGTGTGGTAATACAGCACTTTTTGTTCTATACCAGTGGTGTCTCTACTCTAGCTAAAGGCTCATAGCCGCTTTTATCGGTGTAGATAAATACATTATATCTGTATCATCTTCGTCTAGGTTTTTTATATATACTTGGCTTAAATTTCTCTTTATAGCAAAATAAATTATTTTTTTTCTAAAAACAATTGAAAATCACAAAACATTATTTTATTTCCATCTTTGATCTAAGTAAGGTTTAATTGAATCAATAATAATCAACTCAGTTGTACATGATAAAAAAAATTCTTCTTTATTTGTAATTGTAAATATTAAATTATTATTATTTTTATTTATTGATGGAGAACATATAAAGCCTACTTGATTTCCATTCAATGTCAAATTATGAATACCTATTAGTTCCAAAGTCATGGATAAACCATTAAATTTTATTTTTTTCCACTTATCAGGTATTTTTTTTGGTATTTTTTTTATATTAAAACTTAATCTCACTCTTGAAATATCGTAAAAAAGTAAATTTTCAAACTCTGAATCATCAAGAGATAATTCATTGTTAAACATAAATTTAATTTTTTCGCGTCCATGCATAAAATCAAACCACATATTCATCTACCTTACGGAAATTCATAATGATCATATGTACCTTTGACAGAACGATTTCTTGAACCATTGCCTGTTTTAGGGTCAAAAGGTCTAGGATTAAAATGCGGTCCCTGATTTCCAGCTGTTCCTGGGGGTCCATACACATGTCCTGCCGAGTGCTCCTGAATAACTATTTTTGAGCCATTCGGTTGTACATAATGATATTCTCTTGATGTTATTATATTAAAATTACCATCTTTTATGATATGCCTTTCTCAATCAGTTAATGGAACTTTTTTAACTGTTATTGGATGCTGGTTCATAGCTATTCCTGCATCTCTTTTTGCTGCTCTTAATGCAGCTTTTCTTGATGGAAATTTAGCATTACATGCAGCTACACATAATGGATCAATCCAAGTCAACTCTTAAGGCGAATACTGATACAAATTAAACCCACCCCCAACCCAATCGGGTCCGGCTGCGTGAATCTGCCTATATCTGGGTCATAATACCTGAAAGTATTGTAATGTAAGCCCGTTTCTCTGTCTAAATACTGCCCCTGATACCTTAGGTTCTGTTGTATCTGGCTGTGTTCGATTTCCTGTATCGGTTTGCCCCACAGCTGATAGCTGCATGCCCATACAATATGACCGCCTTCATCAGTGAGTTCTTCCGGGGCACCGTTGACATCGGTGTGGTAGTACAGCACTTTCTGTTCCGTACCGGTAGTGGTCTCCACTCTGGCTAAGGGTTCATAGCCGCTTTCATCAGTGTAGATATAGATGCTTTTGCTTCTGTCAGTACGGGTTTCCTGAATCATTCTCAGCCCGTCCCACAGGAAACGGGTACGGTTGCAGGCTTTGCCCGCCCGGTCTATCTGGTGTTTTTCGATACGTCTGCCTAAGGCGCCGTAGACTGAGTTTTCTGTTTCTATTTTATTAAGTTTTATCTAAAAGTATGTTAGTTATTTATAGAATAATGTATATATATTTTATACTCATCATCATTAATAATTATTATTCTTTCAGGTTCTAAAAATAATAAGGATAAATCATAACACTGATTATATTTAAATACACTATCTAAGAAGAAATCAAGATTTTTGATATTTAAATAAACAGCAATTTTTTCTTCAAATAATTGAATACAATTTATACCAGTGTTGGTTTTTAAAATATTATGAATTACTTGAATTACTTTCTTTTTACATATGTCATGTTCCAGTATTATATCAGCATTATTTTGTTCAATTTTGAAAAAAAATTTCATTTGTTTTTTAAACCAAACAAAATCTTTATCCTCAATAAATGATATTTTAAATGATTGAATTCCTTCTAGGTTTTCGGCATATTTTTTTATTTTCAAATAAAGTAATTTTTTTTCAAGAATATTATTCATAATAAATATGATGGTCATTTGTTGATGGGTTGATAATTTTTAAATATCTTTCTTCTTTAAAATCATAGTTTCTTGAGTCTGCACCAGTTTTTGGCTTTCCTGCATGTGTATGTATTCCTTTCGCTCTTGGGTCATTTGTATGATCAACAATAACACGTTTATGTCCTTGAGCATTTCTATATTCATAATATCGACCATGTGAACCAAAATCCTCCGAATATTTATAATTTTTTTGCCCTTTTTTCACGGGGATATTTCCAACTATCCACTGTCTCTCTGGCTGTTGAGAATGAGGAATTTTAGCAAGATCTTTAGCTTTATTTAAAGCTTGTCGTCGATTGAGAAAATTACATTCTAATCCCCACGGATCGATCCACATCAGTGAGTTAGGCACATACTGATACAAATTAAACCCACCCAGCAACCCAATCGGGTCCGGCTGCGTGAATCTGCCTATATCCGGGTCATAGTACCTGAAAGTAT
>NZ_JBNPBA010000014.1:0-5840 GCF_050310315.1 Snodgrassella sp. CS2
GAAACCACCGGACTGGCTGTGGCTGCCAATATGCCCCCTACGCTATTGGTTGGTGCGGCCAATCCTGCTCCGATGGCGTTCAGCAGTAAGCCGCCAGTGTTCCATTGCGACAGTTCTTTTTCATATTGTTCCCGCTCTGATAAGGTCAGGTTTTCGTCTTTCAGTTTTTCTTTCAGGCTATACCTTTTTTAGCTTAGTTTTTTCTCTATCAACATAGCTGCCTACAGTTCTTCTGCAGATTCTTTTGCCTGTAAGTCTCCATGTACGGCTTTATCTAATAATTCGTAAAATTATATTTGATACAAAATAACTAAATGGAATTTAGCCACCATTACTTAATGGATTATTTTTTATATTATTTTTTATTTTAAGATTAAAAAGTATCTACAATTCCATTAGTTATTTGGCTTTGGTATTTAAATAAATCTTTTAAAAATGGAATATTAAAACCGTTAGCAAACAAATATTCAACAACATCATCTGGCAAATAAGATGTTTTAGGTATATTTTTGTATTTCAATTTTGAATAACATAATTGATTCAAACTACTTTCTTTATTGGGATTATTGAATAATACAAAATCTTTATAGCATAATTTTTTTGAATTATATATATCTTGGCAATTAATATTTAAAACTATTTTTTGGGGATTATATTTAATTCCCAAATGCAATGTTTTATCTTGTATTTCTATCCTTTTTAGATAGTTATCTTTAAAATTTAGTATTATAAAAAAATTATTTTTATTTTTTTTATAGTTCCATAGTAATATCCATCCAAATATTCATAATTTTTATCGTAATTTAACATTGTTATTACGCTTTTACTTTTTGAAACTTCACAAACATTTTTTGGATTTTTTATAAAATCTATTATTTCATCATGTTCATTTGCTAACGCAAAAGACGCAAATAAATAAAATATCAAAAAAAAGAATTTTTTCATTAATCTAAACCCTACAATTTTCATAAAGTATCTTCTCAACAAAAACATATAGGTTTAAAATGTTATTCCAATAGGTCTTATGGGTATCTTATTACCTTTGGAATCTTCTACATAATCAAAATATATTTTGCAAATAATTAAGTTCTGTCAATATACCAACATTATACTCTGGATTATAGATCAGAATCATGAAAAAATTTTACTAGTACCAATATTTCCAGAGATATAATCATTTACTAATTAATTAATACCGGCAGATTATTTGTATCATCATGTTGGTACAAATAAATAATTTTAGAAGTAAATTAAAAGTATTTAAAAATCTAATAACCCATGATTTTTTAAATCTTTATATTTAATTAATTGATTTATAAAATCAATATTAAATCCGTTTATTAAAAGATAATTACTAAATTTATTACCTAAATAATAAGAAGGTCGAATATTGGGATTACGATTATTATTAGAACATAAATATTTTAAATCATCATAATAATTATTATTATAAGAAAAGATATGGTTCAAATTACATAAATTTTTATCGTTTGTTAAATCAGAAGTTATAGATAGCATTGAACAAGAAAAATTTAAAATCTTAGTATTACCTCTTAATCCAAGAGATAACGTGTTGTCATACACCTCTAATGATTCAAAATAATTTTTATTTAAAACTAATTTTATAGAATAATTTTTGTTACCATCCTTCATTATTCCATAAAAAATTCCGTCATTAAGATTAGAGTTTTTGTTAAGATTTAAAGGTGTAATATAAGTATTTTTTTTGGAACTAGGACATACATTATTTGATGAGTATTCTATAAATGCTGGAATTTTGTTTGAAACTGTAATTAGTTTAGAGTTTACCCCTTTTGCATTTATAATAGGATTACAGCTTAATATATAAATTGATAATAAGCTGCTTAAAATTTTTTTATACATATTTGTCTCCTATAAAAAATCATAGTTGCAATTTATACTATTTTCTATATTGTATATTTATTGGTCTTAACGCCAATCCTTGTTTATTAGTAGTTGGGACCAGAGAAAAATAATATAGTAATTCTTTACTTCCATAGGGAATATCACGTATTCCTACATATTTACCGTTAAATTTCCCGATATATGAATACTCAAGTCCTTGCGCATATGTTCCTCCAGGAAATTTTTCATTTAGATAATCTAACTCTGCTTGCAATCCTTTATGATGTGCTAATTGAAATATGGGCTCATTACCATTAATTATATTTAACTTTTCTTTTTCATAGTTATCTATACTTTCTCTTTCTTTTATATAATGTATGCTTGATTGCATTAAAGCATATGGATCAGAATTTTCAAATAAATCTTTAGTAGCATCAATTGCACCACTGTGTACATCATCTATAAAAATCTTTTCTTTGATGATATAGTTTGGATCTGAAATCAATCTTAAATATATATCTTCATTTTTGTTAATTGCATCTATTATAGTTTTATTCACTACATCTGTTAGATTTAATACTTTCCATTGAAATTATCGGATACTAAAACCGGAGGATTTTGTGTATCATCGTAATGATAACCTTCAATAATAATTCTATCATTGTCATCTATTTTATATTTGTATTTACTTTGTGTTTTGTTCAGTAAATTTATATATCTTTCTTTGGCAGCTTTATCCCCAGTTAGGATTAATCGATTATTATCCACAGCCGCATGCGCAGCCTGATTACCCTGCGCTGCATCTGCCATACTTCCACCCGCTACCGCTCCCGTAGCCGCTCCTGCCAGTCCTGATATTGCTGATACAGTTGCTTTCTCTTCTGCCGTCAAATCCTTTGGTTCTTTGTCATACAGCCATTTCGATACCACTGGACCTATAGCCTCTGATCCTCCTGCCGCCAATGCTCCTGCCAATGCATCATTCCCTCCTGCTGCCGCTACCGCTGCACCTAATACTGCATGTGTCACCAGATGGGCTGTGCTGCCTTCAGCTTCTTTGCCTTTAAAGTATTGGCCTATCTGATACGAAACCACCGGACTGGCTGTGGCTGCCAATATGCCCCCTACGCTATTGGTTGGTGCGGCCAATCCTGCTCCGATGGCATTCAGCAGTAAGCCGCCTGTGTTCCATTGCGACAGTTCTTTTTCGTATTGTTCCCGCTCTGATAAGGTCAGGTTTTCGTCTTTCAGTTTTTCTTTCAGGCTATCCTTTTTGCTGTTTATCATTGCTGAGGTAGCCTGTATATTGGCGCTGAATTACTGTGTGACTTCACGCTGTGTATCCAGCTCTTTCTGAACTTTGTCTTTGTCAAAGTTGTTGCTCAGGTAGCCGGCTTTATCCGCATAGTTGTCGCTGCTGGTATCGGTATGAATTCCAGCTATGGTTTCGGCTACACTTTTGCCGGTTTTCTGCTGCTGGGCAGCAGCATCCGTGATGATGATGTTGCCAGTATTGATGCCGCTGTGGGTGGTACTGCTGCTATGGCCACTATCGTGTCCGAAGCCAAGGGACTTGCTGGCACTCGTTTCCCCCTGATTAGCCAGATTAATCTTGTCGTTACCAGTAGGCTGTTTTTGTCCCAGTGTTGATCCACTAACGCTGCCACTGGCACCGATACCAATACTACTACCACTATAATCACTATGATTTTGGATATCGCTGCTCGTCAGGCTGCCGGTAATTACTTGGTTTTTGCCTGCCGCTTCGGCTGCTGCAGTAGAGGTGATGATGGCACCTTTGAGGTCGGTATTGCCTTTGATGTTGAGCTGGTAGCCATTGTCACCGGCAATGATGCCGCTTTGTTCTGTTACAGCAGCATAATCGGCTTTAATTTTGCTTTTACTAAAGCTGGCAGAGGCGGATGCGCCATAGCCTACGGTGACCTGCCCGCTGATATTCTGCTGTTTGCTGTTGTATTTGGCTGTGTCCTGTAAGCTTTCGATATTTAGTTCGGCTGCATCAATCTGTACGCCTTTACCTGCTACCTGTGCGCCTTTGATGTTGGTAGCTCCGCCGCTGGTGAGGCAGGTGTTGCCGCTGCTGCTTCCAATATGGCTGTTGCGGTAGCTGGTTTCGTCGCCATTGCCATGTCCTTTGCCGCGGTTGGCTCCCGCGGTGATCTCGCATTAACCATAATATCTTTTTCACATAAAAAACCCACCTGTATTAAGGTGGGTTGGTGCGGATAAATGGCCATGTTCCTTTTCATCGGCAGTTTAATCTGGCGACGTTTTACCATATCTAGCCCTTACCCGTCGCTAACGATACTCTGTATGGTAGCAGCAATCTTAATTAAAGGACTATTTCACCTCGTGCTCTACGCTCAGCATCACGTTGTTTCGCCCGATTCGATTGATAGGTTTGAAACGTGGGTGTTCCGCGATTTTCCATACACCTTCCAAACAAAGGTTGATTCCATACACCATTTGGGTAACCTTTTTCTTGAAGTCGATTTTCCGGCTTATTTGCCAGCTCTAGGCAATAGTCTTGATTTTTTTTTCTCAGTTCTTTCATTTGCGGAGACTCAGCATCATAATAAGCATCACTATCTTTCTGATAGCTTTTCCATGATGACCTATCCACATAATAACCGTTATACCAGTCCGATAAACTGCAACCACCTACTAGCAGACTGATTCCTGTCACAATTAATAAGCGTTTTTTACTTGGGCGGTAGTACTGCATGACGTTTTTTACCTTCATAATTAAGAAAATGTCTGCTTGGGCAAATGCTTGATTTATTCTTTGGCTAAATGGTCTAGGGGTATTTATCGGTACTGACGCCCGTTAATTAGCTATAGGTAAAACAACTTAGTAATACATGTCTTATTGGTTTTCAGGAACTATTTCACCACGAGCCCTACGCTCAGCTCGACGTTTTTCTGCCTGAATAGAGGAATAAGCATCAAAAGTTGGTGTTCCATTTTCTTTCATACAAATTTCATACATAGGTGAATTATAAACTCCGTTTGGATAACCCGCACGTGATATTAAATTTTCAGGTTTTGATGCTAAATTTCTGCAAAAAACATCATTCATGTTTCTCAGTTGCTTAATTTCTTGGGACTCAGCATCATAATAAGCACTTCTTTCTTCAAGATAATGTTTCATCGATGACCTATCAACATAATAACCATTGTACCAGTCCGATATACTGCAACCACCTAATACCAGACTTATTCCTGTCAGAATTAATAACTTTTTTCTACTTGGGTGGATCTGCATAGTATTTCTTTCCTCCATAATTAAAGTAGCGTTTGCCATCAATCACATGAATCGGTATTTGTGTAATTTTAATTGGTTTTAGTGTTTTTTTGTCATAAGTTGTCATGTTACCTTGGCGGTCTACCAGATTGATATTACCGTCTTCTCCTATCACTACTGCTTGAGCAAGTGTTGGATTAATATATTGTCCATTTTGGTCAAGTTTAGGTTCAAATACAGTATCTTTAATTTTTCCAAATTCTGGATTTGGAATTGGTAATCCTGTTTTTTTATTGATGTATTCTTTACCATTTGCATCAGTTAAATTTTTATCAAGATAATAAGCACCATTATAACTGCTGTGACTGTAGCAGGAGCCTAACGGATTACCAGTACAGTTCCCTGCGGTTACTGGATTCAGGCCTACCAGTCTACCAACAAAGTCAGTATTGTTATTGCCCAGAAATAATGTGCTATTAATACCATTTTCATCAACGTAGCCATTTTTGTTCAGCATGTCAAATTCGCCTACGATATTGGCTGCCGGCCCTAGATATTTGGTTTTTTCAATTGGTATATCGGTTAATCCTTTTACATTTTGCAGATAAGCCGTGCTGACTTTGTCTGTCAATGAACCGCGGCTGTGGTTGTTAAACATAATTGGTGTACCGGTTTCTTTGGCCAATTCTTTCAATTCTGCGTTGGTTTT
>NZ_JBNPBA010000015.1:0-5776 GCF_050310315.1 Snodgrassella sp. CS2
AAGCAACTGTATCAGCAATATCAGGACTGGCAGGAGCGGCTACGGGAGCGGTAGCGGGTGGAAGTATGGCAGATGCAACGCAGGGTAATCAGGCTGCGCATGCGGCTGTGGATAATAATCGGCTGATAGTTACCGGTGACAAAGCCGCTAAAAAACGTTATCTGGATTTATTAAATAAAGCACAAAAACAGTATAAGTATAAATTAGACGAAAAGAATAGAATCGTAATTGATGGTTATCATTATGATGATACTCAAAATCCACCTGTATTAGTATCGGATAACCCTAAAGGAGGTACTCTAAACCCCACAGATGTGGCGAATAAAACAATAATAGATGCAATCAATAAGAATGAGGATATATATTTAAGATTGATTTCTGATCCAAAATATATAGTTAAAAATCACACGACAGTTGATGATTATTCTACTGGTGATGTAAATGTCACAAAGGAATTTTTTTATAATTCAGATACTGAAGCATTGTATTTATTTATACTACATTTAACAAAAGAAAGATTTGAAACAGAAAATTATGAGCAAATTAAATCTGAGATATTTAATGATGATGGTACTATAAAAAATGAATATAAAAAGAAAATATCTTCATGCCATCTCATAATCTAGCGAGAAATGCAGAGTATCAATATCTGAAAGAGAAATACCCAGATAACGTAATTCATCCTGACAAAGAAACAAAACCTTTTGTAACCAAATGGAAAGGAATGGATGTCATTCAGTTCACACATGATTTTGGAGATAAAGTTGTAAAAACATACTATACTTATGAACAGGATAGTACAAAAAAATATGAATATCCCCTAAAGCCGATTGCCACAGTTATCGAGGATAAAAACACAAAACGAAACTGAATTTAAAAATAAAGCCTAATTGGAGAGCAAAAATGAAAAGAATTTATGTTTTTACAATGATGTTGATATTTGTTTATGCAGAAAATGTCTTGGCACATGACTTAGTTACAGAAGCTATACTTTATAAAGACAACGCTACAGCTAATATATGTTCGAAAATAAATGGTGACTTCCATTACATTACTGATTTAAACGTATCTAATAAAAATAAAGATTTAGATGGAATCTATTATGGCATAATGAGAGATAATCATCGAAGTTATACGATCAAAATAAATTTTAAAAATAATTATTTTGATTATATAGATATTATTAATAACAATGTTATTACCATTTTTAAACCGGGATATTACTCACCAGATGAACTTTTAAGATTGCTTAAGGCTTCATGTACAGATTTGTACTCAGATAAGAAAGATTGTCATAAAGATAATATATTTTCAGTAAAACAGGCGAATATTAAAGATATAAGTAATTTGTGTACAACAAATCCGGTACCACCATCTATTCTAAAAACCAAATATATTGGACGACTCTTTGGAAACTATATGCTGGCAAATGGATTTAATACTGATTTTATTAATAGAGTAATTATTTATGAAGAAAAAAGACAAAGAGGACTACCATTTTGTAGAATAAAAGGGTTCGGATTTGATGATTGCGTACCTGACGATTAATTAAGAGGCATTATCTGCGCTACGGCCAGCATAGTACTTTCGTATCAAATTGGACAGTACATCAAAATTTAGGCTCATAAAAACCAGATTACAGGAGTTAAAGATGAGTTAACCGCCGGTCATGAAACAGCACATAATGCCATGTTAGGAATAGCAGTAGCCGCAGCCGGAGGAAATGATGGCCTTGCTGGAGACTTGGCGACAGCTGGGGCAGAGGCAATTACTCCAATACTGTCACAATGGCTATATGGCAAAAAAACAGTGGATTTAACCGCTGATGAAAAAGCCACAATTTCAGCCATAGCAGGCCTGATCGCTGCAGCGACAGGAGCGACAGTATGGTAAATGCAGCACAGGGTAATCAGGCTGCGCATACGGCTGTGGACAATAACCTAAACAATAATGATTGGCCTTATTTTGGAACAACTCCTGAAAAAACTATAAAGCTGAATGAAGAAAAATTTATCAAATTAATTTGTAAAAACTTAAATTCAAGCGAATGTCAAAGAAAAAGAGAAGAAGTTCAAAAGGATGGAGCTAAGTTTATTATAAGCAATGTAATAGATTTTATACCAATAATAGGAGATATAAAGGGATTGTATGAAGCAGAGACGGTTGGGGATTATGTATTTGCCGCAATTGGAGTAGTGCCACTTGTTGGTGATTTGGCTAAAAAAATGCATACTGCACAAAAAGCCTATGAAAAAGCGAAAGAGGCAGGAAATGTAGCAGAAATGGTTAAGCAAAAAGAAAATGTGGCTAATCTAATAAAGGAAGATAAAATTAGAAAAGGAGTGGGTGGGAATGCTGGAAAGGGGGCAGTCAATAATATATCTAATCTAAATCCTAATGAAATTAGATTCTTACAGAATACGGTTTCTTATAATAAAGTAGAACGAGGAACTGATATGAAATATACTTATGACGATCTTGTTACAAACTTGAAAACTAATGGTTGGAAAAGAGATCCAGTTAATGTAATTAAAATGCCTGACGGCAAATTTACAAGTATGGATAACACAAGAATAGCAGCAGCTAGAGAAGCTGGTATAGATATTAAAGCTAATGATAGAAATTTTAATGATAAGCTTTCACCATCTGAAGTAAATAGATTTTCTGATCCCAAAAAAGGGTTTATACCTATAACTTGGAGAAAAGCAATAACTGGAAGGCTTAATAAACAGTCAGGTGGATTTAGTAAAAATAATCCATTTGGTTCAAATGCTCCCCCTCGCATTAGTGGTAAACCTAAAGAATAATAAATATGGCTCATTACTTGTATTCGAAAGAAGAATTACCTGAAGGGTTTAAATATCCTTTGTCTTTTTTAAAAATTTGTTCTAAACAAGACGTTCTTGATTTAGAGCCATGGTGGTTTTTATATGAATTTGAAAATTTTGCTAAACAATGGTTATTTGAATTAAAAAAACAATATCCAACTAGAAAATTGATACCATTTGCCAAGGCGTCTAATACTGATGATATTGTTTGTTTTGATGGCTCGGATAAATCAGGAAATCCTAAAGTATACTTTGTTCATGCTTTTGCTTCTTCTGGATGGGAAAACAGAGGTAGTGTTTGTAATTTTGATGAATGGTTAAAACAAGCCAAAGAAGAATCAGCCCAATATAAAGCTGAAATGGCTGAATTAGATAAGATTTAATCAAATATTAAAAAAGTATTAGGAACAGTATTAGTTAACCAAACACCGTTATCAGCCAAATAAAATTTAAAACCTTGTTGATACATCTGCAAGGTTTTTACTTTTAATACTATCGGTTTCCCATGTCTTTCTCCGACTTTATTAGCTGTCTTCTCATCACCAGATAAATGAACATAATGACGACTACCAGCAACTAATCCTTGTTTTTTAATGGAATCAATAAATCGGGTTGCAGTGCCATGATATAAAAACTCTGGAGGTATTTGTTCTACATGGTTAATTTTTACTTGTTGAGTTGAATGTCCTTGTGCTGCACGTATTTTTAGACCATCATCCGAAATCGTAAAACGTTTTTTATCACTTGTTTTAACAATTTGCTCAATCAACTCTCTAGTTAGAGGTTCTCCATGTTGATTAGCTTGCATGATTAGACTATCGATATTGACCCAACCATCAGAATCTATTGTGATTCCAATAGCTTCTGGTTGATGTCTCAAAATATAGCTTAAAAATTTACTTATTTTATCTAGTTGTTTGCTCATATTTATTTCCTGAATAATTCCCACATTGTAGCGGGAAAATCTACCATCTGCAGGAAAACGTAAAAGGAAGCATAAAAGACCTATCGTCAGCGATAAGGACAGTAGCAGGGGGACTAAGCGGAGGATCACTGAGCAATGCGCAGATAGCGGGAGAGCTTGGGCAAAATGCAGTAGAGAATAATGCCTTAATTAACAGTAAAGGAGAAAGCAAGCTTAATGCACAGGAAAGAAAAATAAATGAAACGCTGAAAAAAACAGTAGTACAAAATATGACTCAAAGACAAGATGGTACTATATCAGAAATTACACAATCGTTTCATAAGGAAAATCATTCAAATATTCATATTAATCCAAACACTATTTCTTTCGGGAATAAATCGTAATCAGTTTAACAAATGGCGCTCTAATTATTGGAAAAATAGAGCAAATGATTTTAAATAATAGGAGTATCAATGAGTGATCTAAATAACGTTATTGAACATTTAAAAAAATTATCAAATGGAGAGGTAATTAATGTCGCTCTTCCTGATGATAATTTGCTTGATAATTATGAGAAAGAAATTAACTTTGTTTTCCAGAAGATTACAGAAAGCTTCTTAAAGAAGCAGATAATATTTTTTATGGAACAATTGAATTACTATTAGTAACAAAAGAAAAAAAATATCCTTCTGAATTATCAATAGTATTGAATGAAGCAAGGGAGCTAGGTTTACCTGAAGATTGGCTACCAATATGTGAGGATAATGGTAGCTATTATTGTTTACTTCCAAATGGTAAAGTACATTATTGGACACCAGATGGCTATAGCAATGATTCTTGGGAAGATCTTGCAGATTGGATAGAACAAGTATGGATTAATGGAGATTAAATAGTTTATTAGTTAAAATTTAGAATTAAGATCATAATTAAATAAATCATGAAAATAACCAATTAAAAATTAATAGAGTTCTTTAATATCGTTCTAAAGCAGCAAATCAATCTCTACTACCAACTTGCCCTGTTCAATCTGAATGATAACAGGGCATCCCACATAAAAGCCTACCTGCTCCAGCCACACTGATAGTAGTCACAGGCCACTGTCAACAGTATCAATGCAGACATTGGCGGCAAACTGAGCATTATCAGTCCGCAGGACAAAGTAGACCAAGTTATCCATCAGCATTGGTTCAGGTGGTCCAAAGTTAGGTATTACTGCCGGAGTGAATGCCGTCAAAGGACATGGCAATGGCGACGAAACCAGCTACCGCTTTAACTATGAAGGTAAGAAATACTATGCAGACCCGTTTAAGTAAAACAAGGTTAGTGATTCTGACAGTCCTTAGTCTGTTATTAGAAGGGTGTAGTATATCGGACTGGTATAACGGCTTTTATGTAGAAAGGTCAGCAGTTGTAAAAGAACAAAAAAAAAGAAAGGCTTTTTATAATGCAGAATCGCCGCAAATGAAAGCACTGAGAGAACAGAATAATGCTTATTGCTTAGAAATGGCTTCAAAACCGGAAAATCGAGTAGCAAGAATAGGATTTCTAAATGGTGTATAGAATCAACCCATGTACGAGCAATGTATGCAAAAACGCGGAACACCCTCATTTGATGCTTATGAATCAATACTAGAAGAGAAACGTCGTGCTGAGCGTAGGGCTCGTGGTGAAATAGTTCCTGAAAACCAATAAGACATGTAATTACTAAGTTGTTTCACCTATAGCTAATTAACGGGTGTCAGTGTATGAGAACGTCAGCAGATACTCTGATGCCTTTTACTGTACCGATAAATACCCCTAGACCATTTAGCCAAAGAATAAACCAAGCATTTCCCCAAGCAGACATTTTCTTAACTATGAAGGTAAAAAACGTCATGCAGTACTACTGACCAAGTAAAAAACGCTTATTAATTTTGATTAGTATCAATCTGTTATTAGAAGGATGTAGTATATCGGATTGGTATAAAGGTTATTATGCTGAAGGAGCTGCGATTATCAAAGGCCAAAAAGATAGGAATGCTTTTTATGATGCTGAGTCTCCGCA
>NZ_JBNPBA010000016.1:0-5655 GCF_050310315.1 Snodgrassella sp. CS2
CAGGAGTTCGCACAGGCCAGAGCAGATCACTGCCTGCGTATCCCTCAGACTTCCCATATCCGCTCACTGAATCTATCCAACGCAGCGGCCATCGTAGTGTACGAAGCTCTACGGCAGCAGGGGTTCGCCGGTTTGTCTTAACCAGTTTCTCATTCAGCACAAAGCAAAAAACCCAGTAGACTATCTACTGGGTTCTTCTTAATGGGTGTCTGGCGGTGTCCTACTTTCACATGGGCATCCATACTATCATCGGCGCTAGGTCGTTTCACGGTCCTGTTCGGGATGGGAAGGCGTGGGACCAACCCGCTATGGCCGCCAGACTTTAAACTGTCAAATCAGAAAGCCTTAATCTTGGTGATGCTTGTATTCTCATCAGTAAGCTTTATCATTTACCTTGCACACCTTCTGTGTGCGAAGTCCTTCAAATGATAGAGTCAAGCCTCACGAGCAATTAGTATCGGTTAGCTCCAAGTGTTACCACTCTTCCACACCCGACCTATCAACGTCCTGGTCTCGAACGTCTCTTTAGAGGGATTAAATCCCTAGGGAAGTCTCATCTTCAGGCGAGTTTCACGCTTAGATGCTTTCAGCGTTTATCTCTTCCGAACTTAGCTACCCGGCGATGCGACTGGCGTCACAACCGGTACACCAGAGGTTCGTCCACTCCGGTCCTCTCGTACTAGGAGCAGCCCCCGTCAAACTTCCAACGCCCACTGCAGATAGGGACCAAACTGTCTCACGACGTTTTAAACCCAGCTCACGTACCACTTTAAATGGCGAACAGCCATACCCTTGGGACCGACTACAGCCCCAGGATGTGATGAGCCGACATCGAGGTGCCAAACTCCGCCGTCGATATGAACTCTTGGGCGGAATCAGCCTGTTATCCCCGGAGTACCTTTTATCCGTTGAGCGATGGCCCTTCCATTCAGAACCACCGGATCACTATGTCCTGCTTTCGCACCTGCTCGACTTGTCGGTCTCGCAGTTAAGCTACCTTGTGCCATTGTACTATCAGTCCGATTTCCGACCGGACCTAGGTAACCTTCGAACTCCTCCGTTACTCTTTGGGAGGAGACCGCCCCAGTCAAACTGCCTACCATGCACGGTCCCCGATCCAGATAATGGATCCGGGTTAGAACCTCAAAGTCACCAGGGTGGTATTTCAAGGACGGCTCCACAGAAACTAGCGTTCCTGCTTCTTAGCCTCCCACCTATCCTACACAAGTGACTTCAAAGTCCAATGCAAAGCTACAGTAAAGGTTCACGGGGTCTTTCCGTCTAGCAGCGGGGAGATTGCATCTTCACAACCATTTCAACTTCGCTGAGTCTCAGGAGGAGACAGTGTGGCCATCGTTACGCCATTCGTGCGGGTCGGAACTTACCCGACAAGGAATTTCGCTACCTTAGGACCGTTATAGTTACGGCCGCCGTTTACTGGGGCTTCGATCCGATGCTTGCACATCTTCAATTAACCTTCCAGCACCGGGCAGGCGTCACACCCTATACGTCCACTTTCGTGTTTGCAGAGTGCTGTGTTTTTATTAAACAGTCGCAGCCACCTATTCTCTGCGACCTCTAATAGCTTACAGAGTTAATCTTTCACCATCAGAGGCATACCTTCTCCCGAAGTTACGGTATCAATTTGCCGAGTTCCTTCTCCTGAGTTCTCTCAAGCGCCTTAGAATTCTCATCCTACCCACCTGTGTCGGTTTGCGGTACGGTTTCATTCAAACTGAAGCTTAGTGGCTTTTCCTGGAAGCGTGGTATCAGTCACTTCGTGTCCTTAGACACTCGTCATCACTTCTCGGCGTTAAGCACCCGGATTTGCCTAAGTGCTCCACCTACCGGCTTAAACGATCTATTCCAACAGATCGATGACCTAACCTTCTCCGTCCCCACATCGCATTTGAATCAAGTACAGGAATATTAACCTGTTTCCCATCGACTACGCATCTCTGCCTTGCCTTAGGGGCCGACTCACCCTACGCCGATGAACGTTGCGTAGGAAACCTTGGGTTTTCGGCGACAGGGCTTTTCACCCTGTTTATCGCTACTCATGTCAACATTCGCACTTCTGATACCTCCAGCATGCTTCTCAACACACCTTCTTCGGCCTACAGAACGCTCCCCTACCATGTCAGTTGCCTGACATCCGCAGCTTCGGTTACAGATTTGAGCCCCGTTACATCTTCCGCGCAGGACGACTCGACCAGTGAGCTATTACGCTTTCTTTAAATGATGGCTGCTTCTAAGCCAACATCCTGGCTGTCTGGGCCTTCCCACTTCGTTTACCACTTAATCTGTCATTTGGGACCTTAGCTGGCGGTCTGGGTTGTTTCCCTCTTGACACCGGACGTTAGCACCCGATGTCTGTCTCCCGAGGAACCACTTGATGGTATTCTTAGTTTGCCATGGGTTGGTAAGTCGCAATGACCCCCTAGCCATAACAGTGCTTTACCCCCATCAGTGTCTTGCTCGAGGCACTACCTAAATAGTTTTCGGGGAGAACCAGCTATCTCCGAGTTTGTTTAGCCTTTCACCCCTATCCACAGCTCATCCCCGCATTTTGCAACATGCGTGGGTTCGGTCCTCCAGTACCTGTTACGGCACCTTCAACCTGGCCATGGATAGATCACTCGGTTTCGGGTCTACACCCAGCAACTCGTCGCCCTATTAAGACTCGGTTTCCCTGCGCCTCCCCTAATCGGTTAAGCTCGCTACTGAATGTAAGTCGTTGACCCATTATACAAAAGGTACGCAGTCACGGATTACTCCGCTCCCACTGTTTGTATGCATCAGGTTTCAGGTTCTATTTCACTCCCCTCCCGGGGTTCTTTTCGCCTTTCCCTCACGGTACTGGTTCACTATCGGTCGATGATGAGTATTTAGCCTTGGAGGATGGTCCCCCCATATTCAGACAGGATTTCTCGTGTCCCGCCCTACTTCTCGTATACTTAGTACCATCTCTGAAATTTCAAATACGGGGCTATCACCCTCTGTGGCCAAGCTTCCCAGCTTGTTCTTCTATCTCAGTGACTATCATATACAGGCTCTTACGCGTTCGCTCGCCACTACTTGCGCAATCTCGGTTGATTTCTTTTCCTCTGGGTACTTAGATGGTTCAGTTCTCCAGGTTCGCTTCTCTAAACCTATGTATTCAGTTTAGGATACCATGCTTTTACATGGTGGGTTTCCCCATTCGGATATCGCGGGATCACAGCTCTATTGCCAGCTCCCCCACGCTTTTCGCAGGCTTACACGTCCTTCTTCGCCTATCATCGCCAAGGCATCCACCTGATGCACTTATTCACTTGACTCTATCATTTCAAGAACCTCTTGACTTCATCACAACTACCGTTGACCTGTAATCATGACTTAAGCTCCCTACTCTCATAAAGCTTACTTCTTGGTTGTCTGAACAACGCCTTTTGTCTTCGTTGCTCAGCGATACAATCATCACCCAATTCTTTCAGCACTTCCACTTCATCCGTCTCCAGACTCAGCTTCCATGCCTCAATCTTTGTTTGTTGATTTCGGCTTTCCAATTTGTTAAAGATCGATGCGTTACTTCGCAAATTAAATTCAGCTTCCGCTTCATCTGCTTCCAGATAAACTCAATTTAATTTCCAAAGTGTGGTGGAGGCAAACGGGATCGAACCGATGACCCCCTGCTTGCAAAGCAGGTGCTCTACCAACTGAGCTATGCCCCCTCTCTTCTTAAATAAGTGGTGGGTCTGGGAGGACTTGAACCTCCGACCCCACGCTTATCAAGCGTGTGCTCTAACCAGCTGAGCTACAAACCCAGTTTATTCAGTCTCTTCTCGCATCTTTTCAGTTTACCGATAAGTGTGAATGCGAATAACCCTCTTCTTTTCTCTAGAAAGGAGGTGATCCAGCCGCAGGTTCCCCTACGGCTACCTTGTTACGACTTCACCCCAGTCATGAAGCATACCGTGTTAAGCGACCCCCTTGCGGTTAGTCTACCCAATTCTGGTATCCCCCACTCCCATGGTGTGACGGGCGGTGTGTACAAGACCCGGGAACGTATTCACCGCAGTATGCTGACCTGCGATTACTAGCGATTCCGACTTCATGCACTCGAGTTGCAGAGTGCAATCCGGACTACGATCGGCTTTCTGAGATTGGCTTCACCTCGCGGCTTCGCTACCCTCTGTACCGACCATTGTATGACGTGTGAAGCCCTGGTCATAAGGGCCATGAGGACTTGACGTCATCCCCACCTTCCTCCGGTTTGTCACCGGCAGTCTCATTAGAGTGCCCAACTTAATGATGGCAACTAATGACAAGGGTTGCGCTCGTTGCGGGACTTAACCCAACATCTCACGACACGAGCTGACGACAGCCATGCAGCACCTGTGTTACGGTTCCCGAAGGCACTCTCCTATCTCTAAGAGATTCCGTACATGTCAAGACCAGGTAAGGTTCTTCGCGTTGCATCGAATTAATCCACATCATCCACCGCTTGTGCGGGTCCCCGTCAATTCCTTTGAGTTTTAATCTTGCGACCGTACTCCCCAGGCGGACAATTTCTCGCGTTAGCTTCGCTACTAAGACATCTAGTGCCCCAACAGCTAATTGTCATCGTTTAGGGCGTGGACTACCAGGGTATCTAATCCTGTTTGCTACCCACGCTTTCGAGCATGAACGTCAGTGTTATCCCAGGAGGCTGCCTTCGCCATCGGTATTCCTCCACATCTCTACGCATTTCACTGCTACACGTGGAATTCTACCTCCCTCTGACACACTCTAGTTAGACAGTTTCAAATGCACGTCCCAAGTTGAGCTCGGGGATTTCACATCTGACTTATCTAACCGTCTGCGCTCGCTTTACGCCCAGTAATTCCGATTAACGCTCGCACCCTACGTATTACCGCGGCTGCTGGCACGTAGTTAGCCGGTGCTTATTCTTTAGGTACCGTCAGCACCAGGTGGTATTAGCACCCGGCTTTTCTTCCCTAACAAAAGTCCTTTACAACCCGAAGGCCTTCTTCAGACACGCGGCATGGCTGGATCAGGGTTCCCCCCATTGTCCAAAATTCCCCACTGCTGCCTCCCGTAGGAGTTTGGGCCGTGTCTCAGTCCCAATGTGGCGGATCATCCTCTCAGACCCGCTATGGATCGTCGCCTTGGTAGGCCTTTACCCCACCAACTAGCTAATCCAACATCGGCCGCTCAAATAACGCGAGGTCCTAAGATCCCCCGCTTTCCCCCTCAGGGCGTATGCGGTATTAGCCATCCTTTCGGACAGTTATCCCCCATTACTCGGTACGTTCCGATGCATTACTCACCCGTTCGCCACTCGCCACCAGAGAGCAAGCTCTCCGTGCTGCCGTTCGACTTGCATGTGTAAAGCATGCCGCCAGCGTTCAATCTGAGCCAGGATCAAACTCTTATGTTTAATCTTAGCTTGTTGTAATCCTGAAGTTCCCTTCAGTATCACTGGTCTGCTTCAAAGTTATTGACAAGATTTATTACTATCCTGTCCCTCTGAATCAGTGTGAGGCTTATCCGCACTCACACTTATCGGTAATCTGTTCTGTTAAAGAGCGTTGCTTTCGACTGCGTTCTACTTTAAACTGTTTCGTTCGTTTCGGCTCGCGTCTCAGCGAAGAAGGCGAACTATACGCCCCT
>NZ_JBNPBA010000017.1:0-5418 GCF_050310315.1 Snodgrassella sp. CS2
CATTACAATACTTTCAGGTACTATGACCCTGATATAGGCAGATTCACGCAGCCGGACCCGATTGGGTTGTTGGGTGGATTTAATCTGTATCAGTATGCGCCTAATGGGTTGACTTGGATTGATCCTTGGGGTTGGAGTTGTGGTACAGATGCTAAAAAATTACGTACTAATATGAAAAATGGGCATGTACCTGTTCCAAACTATAATTATTCAGCACACCATATTGTTATGTCTAATTCACAAGATGTAAGAATGGTAAAACTTAGAAAGAAGATGAAAGTGCTAGAAGTGAATAAAAATTCAATTGTAAATGGGGTATATTTACCGACTTCTTCTAAAGATAAAGCAAAGGCACAAACTAAAGCAATTGCTCATTCTAAAGTTCATACTGAAATATATATGGAGAATGTTTATAATAGACTTATAAATATAAATGAAAGTAATGAATTCAAAAATGAATTGAAAAAGATAGGTAAGGAGCTATTAAATGGAACATTTGAATATTAAACTAGGGAAATTGAATTTAGTTAACATAATAAATATCCTTAAGAAAAAATATGAAAATATTATGTTGTCCCCCAAAAAAATAAATGATGAATATTATCAAAATGCTTTGTCAGAATTTGCATATAAAAAAATATCTAAAGGTCCAAGTGTTAATATTAAGCCATTTGATTTTCAGCTAGATGGTTTCAAAAAGGGTAGAGAATTAAAGGCATTACCAAAAAATATCGATTATACACATGTATATTACTTTGATAATAATAATAATTTGCTTTTAACTGAAATTTATGGTCAAGCAGAAAATATTGTTGATAAAGAGTACTATTTTTATGATGAAAATCATATTGAATCAATCTATTTTGAAAGTGGTACAAATGATGTACGTAATATTTCATTTTTGATAAATGAAAAAAAGCAAGCAAAATATTGGATAAATTATTCTGAATATGGATATGGAGTTTCGGAATATATTTATAGTAATGATAAGCTTACAGAGATAAATGTTAAAATCAGACAACATGAAACAAATGAGTGTACATGCTTTACCAATTTTTTTGAATACAACAAAGGGGAATTAGTTAAAATAACGAGTAAATATTCTAATGGTTATGAAGAACAACTCTACCCATAAAAAACGTATTAATTAGATCTTTATTACTTATTTTAAATTGCAATAATACTCTATATTATATAAAAAATTTATCCACACCGTTATAGTTAGGAACAGCTAGTGCATCTATAAACATACATTACTTAAAATTTATTATTATTTTCATTTATGTATAAAAAATTAACATGGTATTAGTTAAAGGATATATGTTTTGAATGCTTTTTTTGATTTTCTCAATGAGAAAAAAATTAAATTTAATATAAGAAACCAATATATTTATATTCATAATGATTTAGATTTAAGATATACTAAAATTAAAACATTGCCTAATAATTTGATTGTTAACGGTAATCTAAATTTAGAATACCTAAATATTAATATACTACCAGAAAATTTATTTGTTAAGAAAAATTTAAATTTAGCATATACTAAAATTAAGTCATTACCTAATAAAATACATGTTGATGGTAATTTGTATTTAAGAAATACAAAAATTAAAATGTTACCCCAAAATTTGGATGTTGGTGGTAGTTTAGATTTAAGATATACAAAAATTAATGTATTACCTAAAAATCTATGTGTGAATGGTAATTTATTACTTGCTCATACGAAAATAGAAACATTGCCTGATAATTTATCTATAAAGGGTGATTTATATTTAGAATATTCTAACGTTAAGATTTTACCTAATAATTTATCTGTTGGTGGTTTTTTAAGTTTAAATCATACAGAAATATATATGTTACCTGATGATTTAAATGTTAAAGGAAGTCTAGATTTAGCATTTACAAAAATAAAAACATTACCAGATAATTTTATTATTAATGGTTTTTTAATTTTGAATTCATCTAATATAAAAATTTTGCCAGAAAATTTATCAATTAAGGGATTTCTAAGTCTAGATAATACAGATATTGAACAGTTGCCTAAAAGTTTATTAATTGGTGGTGATCTATTCATAAAAAACACGAAAATTAAAAATTTACCTGACAATTTTTTTATTGGTGGAAGTTTAGAATTAATAAACACAGAAATAGAAACATTGCCTGATAATTTAACAATTGGAGGTAATTTAAATGTAAAATCAAAAAAAATAAAAATATTACCAAAAAAAATGTTAATTAAAGGTAATTTAGATTTAAGTCACACTCAAATTAAAATTTTACCTCATGATTTAATTATTCTTGGCAATTTAGATTTGAAATATAGTAATATTGAATTATTACCTGAAAATTTTTCCCTTCAAGGAAATTTAAATCTAAGAAATACTAAAATTAAATTTTTACCCAAAAATTTGTTTATTGGTGGCAATTTAGATCTGAGCTATAGTGATATAAGAACATTGCCGGAAAATTTATTTGTTAGTGGCTCTTTAAACTGTGAGTTTTCAAAAATTGAGTTTGTATCAAAAAATATTATTGTTAATGGTGATATAATTCTAAGACATACTCCAATCGAAATTTTACCTGAAGATTTTTCTATCAACGGCAGTTTAGATTTGGGATTTTCTAATATAAAAAAATTACCAGAAAATTTAAAAATTGCTGGTTATTTGAATTTAACTAACACTTCAATCGATATATTGCCTGACAATTTGTCAGTTGATGGAAATTTAAATTTAGTCAATACAAATGTTAAAAGATTGCCTAAAAATTTATCAGTCGGTGGAAAGTTATTTGTAAACAAAAATAACTCTTTGGAATAATATAAATACTACTATAATACGATGCGATTGCTAACCTACGAGGCCAAAGACGAAACCAAGACAGCCGCATTGAAAACCAAAACTTCGTACGCTTTAACTATATATTTCAAAGCAGTAGGAATACTTAACTGAGGCGTAGGAGCATTTAAAAAATAAAACCAAATCTAAAACAAGTGGAAAGAAATGTTAATCAAAAAACAACGCAGTCAAGAAAATACAGTATTCGGTGTCTATATAAAAGATGGGTTGTATTCATTAGCGCAATCCAGAAAAAACCATTGGATGGAGTTTTTTAATATATTTAATGATAAAGATGAATGGGATGGGGTAGACCTGAATAAGGTTAATATCTTATTTACCTATTCAGTGGCAGCACACAGACTTAAAGAGTTATTAGTTTCTATACAAGATGAACATGTACGAAAAAATGTACGCCCACAGCAATCTAGAATTATTGCAATAACAGATATTTTGGCTGGTACAAGAGGTCTGGTGGAAATGGATGACAGATATGACACCGTAGATAATAAAGTTTTGATTCCTAAATTAACTGTAAAAGATCACTTAGATATTATTCAAACAAAAGAGTATGCGGGAATGTATGGAGATTCTAAAGACATCCAAAAACGTCTACTTACATTCTATGAAACTGGCATCAATTGGGATGAATCTAAAAAATTTTCGTTTCCTGAAGCAACAGCGCCAGAACCTACCCAAAAACCTTTAACCAAAGAAGATTATTTGCACTAGTATAAAAACTTGTATGCAAAAACTTTATTAAGGTTTGGATGGAACAAGTTATAACTATAGTCTACTAAATAGGAAAAGAACGAGGTTGCCAAGATAAAGTTTGAAGGGCAAATCTGCTTTTAATTTATCATCTTTCCCAAATTACCATTACATTAACCGTAGCCGAAGCCAACACATCATTTCAGCTATGGTTCTAAAAATATTCTTCTAGATGAAGCCGGTCATATTGTATGGGCGTGCAGCTATCAGCTGTGGGGCAAGCCGATACAGGAAATCGAACACAGCCAGATACAACAGAACCTGAGGTATCAGGGACAGTATTTAGACAGAGAAACGGGCTTACATTACAATACTTTCAGGTACTATGACCCGGATATAGGCAGATTCACGCAGCCGGACCCGATTGGGTTGCTGGGTGGGTTTAATTTGTATCAGTATGCGCCTAATGGGTTGATGTGGGTTGATCCTTGGGGTTTGATATGCAAAAATCCAAGTGGCTACAAAAAAGGGAATGTTGATAAACATGGTAATTTATCTCCTAATGCTAATAGGGCTTCGGGTCATAGAAACATTAGATCGGATAATTTTGTACAAAGTCATCATTCAATACAAGATGCATGGGCTAAAAAACATATATTTAGTTATCAAAGAAACGCAGCACCAGCAATATTATTGCAGTCTTCTTCTGGTTTACCACATGCTAATATTAGTAAAGCACAAAGGGCTAGAAGATCAATTAATGGAGGATGGAATACAACCTTAAAACAAGAATTCAACATAAGTTATCGAGAGATGGTAAATGCTGGTGTGCATGAAGCTCAAGCAAAAAAAGCTTTAAAGAGTTCTTATAAATATTTTGATAATATTAGAAACTCTAATGCAAACAACCCTTTTTTTGATTTATAAAATATTAATTGAATGGTAAACATTGTATGGAAAAAAAATTAATTATTGAATGTTTATGTGCTCTTGAAAAAGAAATGAATATCAGCTTTCCAGATTTGTATGTAAAATTTTTGTCGGAAGAAGTTCAAGATATAGAACCATATGAATTAATTAATGAAAGAGAAGAATATATATACATATATAATATTAATAATATTCAAGAAAGAAATAATGTATACAATATACAAGACTTTGAACCTGATTATTTTTTAATAGGTCAAGATGGTGATATAGGCTATTTTATTTATGTAAGAAAAAATAATGAATCAAATTATATATACAGTTTAGATTTAGGTGCATTGGGTTCTCTGGAAATGGATAAAGAAGCAACTAATATCTATAACTTAGGCAAACATGTCCAATGACATATTTGAAGACATGATACGGAAAGGATTATAATAATTTTTTATAAGATTAAATATTATTAAAAATTATAAAAATAATGGCCTATAAATTCAAGAGAAGTACTAGAACAATAATAAAATAGAATATTTACTATTTAGTACAGAATCACATTAAATAAAATGTTTATGTCATATTGTCTATCTCTTTCAGCAAATAATGGAACTATAACTAATGTGACTAAACGCATAATTTAACAAATCCATCACGTCAAACACGTTGCCACCACCTTGCCCGATGGTCGTACCCTCAACAACCTCTATTACGGTTCCGGCCATCTGCACCAAATCAACCTTGATGGCACCACCATCAGCGACATCGAACGCGACCGCCTACATCGCGAAGTCCTGCGTAGCCAGGGACAACTGAACACCGAATTCAGATACGACCGCAACAGCCGCCTGCAACACAAACAGACCCGGCGCGGCCACAACACCATCCTGCCCGACATCCTCACCGACCGCCGCTACCAGTACGACAACCTCGACCGGCTGGTGAGTAA
>NZ_JBNPBA010000018.1:0-5347 GCF_050310315.1 Snodgrassella sp. CS2
TAGTAGGTAGTTTTGCCATTTACGGTTTTGCTGATGCGCCGGCCAAATGGGTCGTACTGGTAGCTGGCTATTTCTCCTTAAATATTCGTTTTAATTTATATAGTTCAGAATTTATACATCTGCAAATAATAATATATTAAAAAAAGCTTTAACTATTTAATCTTAGTTAAAGCCCAAATATATTTTACCGCTATTTTACTTATCCATAGCTTTATAGTTAATTGCAAATAAAATAAAGTACATTTTTATTAAACCATATCATAAAAAAAATTGTCTAATGCTTCTTGTTCAGTATTAAACCATTTTAAATATGAAAAGCTAAATTCTTCTCTAACTAATTCGTAATAATTTTTTTTTTGGCTTACACAATCCTTCTCGAAATCAGTATCATCGTATAAATAATCTATTGATATTACAGCAAACTTATTATCTTTCAATCTTTCTAACAAGTTAGCTTTACATATATTATCACAATCATTATTACATTGATTTATTAATATACTGCTTTCTTTATATAAATTTAGTCCCATTGTCGAACCCATTTTCCCTTCTTTACTCTCATATTGGTATTAGCTCTGAAATTTTTGAAACTAGTATGTATTTCTCCATTTGATTTTGTAATCACAACTCTATCTCCTAAACATGTACAGTATAACCTACCTCACTATCTTTATATTTTTTACATTCTCTTATAACTCTATTCCTATCACCCACTTGCCTATGTTTATCAGTAGCTGCTTGCTCTCCTACCATCCCCCATTTCAACGCTTCGCTTGCCAGTCTGTTTCAAGTAAAATTTAACGCACAAAATCGTATCCCATTTATTGCTACCCTTATTACAGCAACGATTAATGGAACAGCTATAGGAGCAATCTCCCCAGTCGGGTCACTGTATAAAAGCGGATTTCCACCTACATATCCATACGTGTTTACTCCTCCTGCTAACCCTAGATGTAGCAGGTGGAATTGCCGTTTGCAGTTTTGCTAGTACGAATGCCATATGGATTAATAGCTGGTCATTGCTGGTATAGGTTAAATCATTGATCTATTTTTTTCTTTCTCCCATTTAATCAATTAATTCTGCTAATTGAAGTGCCATTTTCTAATTCATCTGGTGCTGCCAGTCCAATTGTCAATGGCATTATTCTGTAAAATATGGCCGCTGCTCTGGTATTTCTATTTTAGTTTTACCAGAGCTAAGCGGTCTCATCAGTCAAACTAGTAAATTTTTTTTATAAATAAATGATTTCTTGACAAAAATCTTTATCGATTACAAACACCTCTATTCTGAAACCTTTAGGATAATCTTTAAAACCTGAGACATTCTCACGTTTCTTTTTTTCCTCAAGTGCTCTTTCTAAAGAAGAAAAAATGCCAATTCCGAATTCAGTTAAACCTTTCTGTTTTGTTTCCTTGGCATGAATTAATGTATAAACTTTGTTTTGAGTCATATTTAACTCCTTTTATAATATTAATTATCCAATTAAAAAGTAACAAATCCTTCACGCCACGAATCGTCATCTACAATAGCATCATGAATTTCTAATCTTTTTAAATTACTTTGATAATAACTTTTTGAAAAATTTTTTTTCCTTTCCAAAGCTATATCATAAGTACTATAAACCCCTAATGTTTGTTCTGTCTCAGCATCAAAATCTTCTGAATCAGGTGATTCAAGGGCTATTTCTTTATCACCATGATATGAATAAGTTACGTAATTTAATAGAAATACTTCCTTCATTTAATCATCCTTTTTAAATTAAATTTACTTGCGTCTATCTTAATAATGCTTAAAATGTAGATTAACTAACTATTTCAAATTATAGTTTATTTATAGCCTCTCCATGCCTTTTTAATTTGACTATACTCTGATTTTGCACCTTTCTTTGATTTTGGTAAAACTGTATCTTTCCCATATTTTTCTTTAATTAATCTAATAGCATATTGTTCAGGAGTTTCATCTTTATATGGTGGTTTTCCTCTTGCCCAGTCGGGAGTATCGTCAGCAGCTTCTTTACCCGATTGCTTTGAAATTCGTTTTTTAAATTCTCTTTTGCAATCAGAGTCTTTAGGATCACAATCTCCATTAGGTGAATTAGAACTACTATTTAAATCAATATTTACTTCATTACACTCTTTTCCCTTTTTTCTTTTATTTTTAGTTTTAGTTTTGTTTAAGATAGCAATTGATGGAAGTGATCCTAATTCTTCATTTCGATTTTTTATATTTTGATATAAACCATACAATGAATCACTTACAAATTTATTACATGCTGGTAACACTACACATGCACTTAAAATAGTGGCTCCTATTAATACTGGAACTATTACTTGAGCCAACTCCCCAGTTGGGTCACTATATACCAGCAGATTTCCACCTACATACCCATACGTGTTTACTCCTCCTGCTAACCCTATCGGGTCACTCTGAATATATCTCCCCGTCTTCGCGTCGTAATCCCTGAAGTAGTTATACGATAGTCCGGTCTCTTCGTCGTAATACTGTCCCGGAAACCTCAGGTTCATGGTGATTTGGTTATTTGCATCCAGTTCGCTGTTGCCAAACGCATCGCTATTAATTTTCCAGCTTTGTTCTCCTGCACTGTTTATTGCTAGTTGTGGGGTGCCCAGATGGTCTGTTATCAGGTAGTGATAGCTGGCATTTTTTAGGGTTTGGCCTTCGTTTAGATTCGCCTGCCATAAAGGGCTGGTGCCCCAATCGCTGTCCGGTATCCAGCCGTACGCTACTTGCATCCGTCCTGTCTGATCCAGTTCTGCTATCAGCCCTTCGCTGCTGTAGATGTAGTAGGTGGTTTTGCCATTTACGGTTTTGCTGATGCGCCGCCCAAACGGGTCATATTCGTAGCTGGCTACTTCTCTAGTGTCGTTGCAGACTTTACTCAAGCGTTCGACTGCATTTTAGCTTTTATTCAAAACAAATTAATTTTTGAAATTATCAATTATTTCAATTTGTTTCCAAAGAATAATTAATTCAATAAAATATAATAAAATATATATTTATATTAATTTTAATAGAATTTTTAACAAAAATCCCAACTTAAAAGCTGGGATTTCGTATTGACTAAAATTTTTTAATATCTATAGCATTTTTTAAATAACAATAAGATTATATTTAATTAATATATATCTGTATCTGTATCTGTATCTGTATCTATTTCTATAGTTAATTTAGCATCTAAAAGAGATATAAAATCTAAAGTATTTCTTTTTAGGTAAATATCTGATTCAATATCATTATAGATATAAGCAACTATAATAAACATATAATATAAATTATATTCTTTCTTTAATTTGAGTAATATTTCAGTTTTATCTTTAAGTCCATTAATTATTTGACATAATTGCTGATCTAAATCATTTATTGAATTTTCATAATTACGCAGACACCAAGTTGTTTCTATAGCTGGATGGTATTGTGCGTCTGTCATACTTCCTTTAATTCTAGTTTTTGTGGGCAAAATTCCTAGCAATTTTGTTACCTCATCAGGATTAAATTCTTCTCCGCACATTGCGAATTCTACCATTACTGTCGTTTGTTCCATTTCAAACTCCTATAAATAATAACCAGTAGGAATACCTTTTCCAGCTCCACCCTTCCTAAATATCCATAACTCTTTAGTTTCTTTATTAATATAAAGATCCCACTTAGACAGATCCTTGTTACCTACATATTCTGACTTAAGTTCATGTGCATCATACCCTTTTTTCTTCAAATAATTATCCTTTACTTTTTGTAAATTTCTAGGTTTATCTTTCCCATTATCTTGATCATCCGGGTCCGGCGGATTTGGTGATCCTCCTATTATATTATGGCTGCTTGTATCATTTATTTCTACATTTTCATCTCTACAGTCATCATCTGATCTATCATTAAATAGTGGGGGTGTAATTAAACTTTTAGCACCCCATCTAATGCCCCATCTGATTGCTTCTTTTGCCAGATATCTGCAAGCTGGATTAGCTGCACATAGTCGTATCCCTGCTATTGCAACTCCTGCTCCTGCAACTACCGCCGGAGCAATCTCCCCAGTCGGATCACTGTATACCAGCGGATTTCCACCTACATACCCATACGTGTTTACTCCTCCTGCTAACCCTATCGGGTCATTCTGAATATATCTCCCCGTCTTCGCGTCGTAATCCCTGAAGTAGTTATACGATAGTCCAGTCTCTTCGTCGTAATACTGTCCCGGAAACCTCAGGTTCATGGTGATTTGGTTATTGGCATCCAGTTCGCTGTTGCCAAACGCATCGCTGTTAATTTTCCAGCTTTGTTCTCCTGCACTGTTTATTGCTAGTTGTGGGGTGCCCAGATGGTCTGTTATCAGGTAGTGATAGCTGGCATTTTTTAGGGTTTGGCCTTCGTTTAGATTCGCCAGCCATAAGGGGCTGGTGCCCCAATCGCTGTCCGGTATCCAGCCGTACGCTACTTGCATCCGTCCAGTTTGATCCAGTTCAGCTATCAGCCCTTCGCTGCTGTAGATGTAGTAGGTGGTTTTGCCATTTACGGTTTTGCTGATGCGCCGGCCAAATGGGTCGTATTGGTAGCTGGCTATTTCTCCGCTGTCGTTACTGACTTTACTCAATCTCTCGGCGGCGTTATAGCTATAGCTGAGTTTTTTATTGGCGCTTTCTTCTGTCGCTAGCTGCCCGTTGATGGTGTAGCTGAGGCTGGTCTTTTGTTTGCCTTCCCCCCATTTGATGAGTTGGTTGAGGTCGTTGTACTACCACTCACCTGGTTGTTGGGCGCTACCGGTGCGGTTGCCGATGGCATCGTAGCTGTAGTGGCGTTCGAGCAGGTTTTGTCCTTTATTGACAAGTTTGTTTTGTACTAGTCGCTGTAAGACATCATAGCTGTTAATTTGTTCAATTTGTTAGTAAATGAAATGTGCTAATTTTTCTAAGTATATTTTTTTAAAATAATATCATAAACACTTAAGATTTAATTAACATAAATTATCATTACAATATGTATAATTATATTAAGATTTTTATTAAATTAATTTATGGGTTTATCATTTACAATAAAGCTCATCGATTTGTTTATTGTAATTCAGATAATAATTTTTAAATTTTTCCTTATCGTACAGCCGTTTATATAAATATGTCCTTCTGTAAATTGCATATAAAGTTTCTCTTCCACTATACATATTTATTTCCCAATCTTTAATGTCTATTTCCCATTGTTTGAGTGTAAATAATTGAATTTTTTCATAGTCAGACAAAAAATTTAATTTTTTAATTAATATAGTTTCCTTTAAACGTGCAATTGTCATATAACGATAAATATATTCATTACTCAATTTATTCTTATACAGATTAGTCT
>NZ_JBNPBA010000019.1:0-5040 GCF_050310315.1 Snodgrassella sp. CS2
CTGCCATGGCGTTGACGCGCGCGTTTTTGCTTTCGCCTATGCGATTTACGGCGGTGCTGGCTGTTTGGATGGCATTGACTATGGGTACGTTGACGGCTACGGTAAGGCCGCTTTTTTCGAAGGTATGGATGTTGTCTCGGCTGTACTGGTCTTCGGCTGCGTTGATGTCTATCTGTTTGGCTATGATGTTTACGTTACCTTGCGGGGAAGAGACGCTGCTGCCGGTTTGGGTATAGTGGTTGCCGGCTACAATGGTGGTGTCTCCGTTGAGGCTGCCAACGCTGCTGCCGCTGTGGATGGTGCGGCGGCTGGTGGTGTCATCGGTTTCTTTCTGTTTCCCGATGCTAAAGCCGATGCCGCCACTGCCCATTAGGCCGGATTTGGTTTCTTTGTGGTATTCCTGATCTTGATACTGGTTGGACGCCGCTGTGATGTTAACATCCTGGCCGGCTTTCAGCACTGTGCCATTATCGGAGATGATGTTGCTGCCACGGATGTTAATATCTTGATCACTACTGATGCTGACTTTGGCGCCGGTGATATTGCTGCCTACAGCTTCATCATAGTTGGCCCGCGATTGGTCAAGACTGGTTTTTTTGGACATTAGGCCGCTGGATTTGATGTAGACGGAGTGGTCTAGCTCGGTCTGTTGACGCCCTTCTATGATATTGACACCGTTTTTGCCGTGCAGGCTGACGTTGCCGTTTTCGCTGTTGATGTCGCCCTGCCGGATGTTGAGCTGGTCTGCAGCCTGTATTTGTATATCACCGGCAGCACTGATGCTGGTGCCGTTTTCGTTTTGATAATGGTTTATCCAGTGGTTTTTGTCGCTGCTGCTGCCGTCTGTCATGTCACGGCGGGTAGTAACGGTATTGAGGTCGATGCTACCGGCACTGCTGCTGAGCTGTGTTGTGCCATTATCTGCATTGTTGACGATGCTGGCGCCACGGGTAGTGATGCCGTGGGTACCGGCTACGCTGAGAACAGCGTCTTTGTCTCCGGTGACATACAGCCCAGCGGTGCGGTCGATAACGGTACCACCGTTGCGTTCATCGCCATAGCTGGCTGTGGTGGTGTTGAGGTTGATTTTATCGGCCTTGAGGCTGAGTAGGTCTTTACCTACTGCGGATCCGCCGTTGAAATTGATGCTGTCACTGGCGGTAAGGGCTACTTTGCTGCCGCTAAGCATGCCACTATTGTTGATATTCTGTGCCCCCAGACTGAGGATGTTCTGGCCGGCAATGCTGCCCTGATTGTTGATGTTGCCACTGTTCTGCAGGTTGATGTTGTGCGCACTGATTAGTGCGCCGGCTGTGGTCACGTCGTTATCACGTACTTTCAGGTAGATTCTGGGTACGAGTACGGTCTGCTGGCTGCCATCGGCCAGGGTGACGGTCTGGTTGACCAGCCACACCATGTCGCTGGTAAGCTGTGCCATTTGCTCGGCACTTAATGCAACACCGGGGGTGATGTGAAACTGCTGTGCAAAGCTGATGCCGGCATTCATGAGTGCTTTGTACTGCTCTTCGTCATTACTGTAGCCTTCCAGCCGGCGGTAGCCGGTAAGCTGCGCTATCTGTTCGTTTATCAGTTTTTGTTCGTAATAGCCATCACCCAGCCGTTTTTGCATTCTGTCTGGATTCTGCCCTAATGCGCTGAGCATGTAGTCGCTGCCGAGCCATTTTTTCATGTTGGTGAACGCTGGATCGGTTTCAACTAAATAGCCGCTGTTGGTGGGATTGATGTGGTACAGGCTGCTGTTGGGCAAGTTGGTATTGAAGCGGCTGAGACTTTGGATGCTTTGGTTGTGGTTTTCTGTCTGTGTCTGCGCTTTATCCTGTGGTTGCAGCTGATTGCCTGTTTTTGCCTGTTCGGCTTTGCCTTGATTGGCACTGATGCCGGCATGTTGCTGTACAACGCTTACTGGTGTGTCAAATTCATGGCTGGTTATGATGGTTTCGTTATATGGCTTTTCGCCTGTTTTTTTAATTTTACCGGAGCCCAGTTTGGGATTTTTATATTTGTATCCGCCCTGTTGACCATGATTTTCAACCCGCTGCTGGCCTTTGGTTTCTTGGTTTTCCAGATTGAGGCTGTCACCACCGGTCAGATTGCCACCGATGATGATACGGCTGTTGTTATTGACCCAGTGTTCGCCACTGATGGTTAGGTCGCCGCCGATGATGATTTCTGCTGGCTGGCTTTCGGTGACACGCTGTTTGTAGGTATCACTTTTATAGTCCCACCATTTTACGTCTTTAGCTGAGTATTTTTTCCATTTTTTATTGGTGCCGTCATTGAATTTGAAACTGAGTTCTTTTTTTCCTTTTTTGAATTTTCCATCCACACCATCTACCCAGATTGCTGGATTGCCTTTTTCTTGTATCTGGAAGATTTTTTTACTGTTGTCGAGATATTCTTCTACAGCAAAATGATTATTCAGATTCTGTAGTTGCCGTACGGCGATGTTGCCATTTCCCTGCGCTTCGATGCGCGCGCTGCTGTTGAGCAGATTATCTGCCATGCCCACAGCCTGATGCTGTTGGTTTAGGCTGCCACCGATGGCGATGTCACCCTCGCTGGAAAGCAGGACGTGTTCTTTGTTAATGATATCAGTTGCACCAATGTCCAGCCGCTGGCGTGCGGCTATCACTGCTGCTTTGGTTTCGGTGCCGCTGGTTTCTTCCTGATTGTATAAATCATGGCTGCCAATGGCGACATGGTTGCCATAGATGCGGCCGGTGCCGATGTTGTTGATGCTGTTTCCGGACTGTACTAGTGTGGTGCCGTTGCTGTTTATCAGGCCACGGTTGGTGATTTTGCTTTGTGCCTGTAATTCAGTTTGGTTGTTGCTCTGAATGGTGCCGCTGGCCTGATTGTCGATATCTGCTGCCTGCAGACGCACGCTGTCGCCGCCACTAAGGGTATGGCTGTTGCTGATCGTCCCTTGGCTGCTGATAGTCAGGTTGTGACCGGCGGTGATGTCTGCATCGACGCTGAAGTTATCTGTTAATGCGATTTCTGCATCGTGGCCGGCGGCAATGGTGCCCGGGTTATTCAGATTTTGTGCTTGCAGGGTAAGATTCTGGCCGGCAATGATTTGTCCGTTCTGGCTGTTATCTATTTGCAAGGCGTTACCGCTGATATAAACGTCTTTTTGCGAGCTAATCTGTCCCTGCTGGTTGTTCAGGCTTTGGTTGATGCTGGTGCGCGTTTCTCCATTGGCACGTATGGCTCCGTGGTTGTTATTTAGTGTGTCAGCATTAATTTTAATGTTTTCTGCGTCTACTGTGCCTTGTTGGTTATTGAATCCGCTGCTGTGAATTTCTGCTTGCTGTGCAGCACTGATTTTACCCGCTGTGTTATCGATATTACTGGCTTGAATGGTGAGCTGACCATTGCTGCCTATCTGGCCGGTATGGTTATTAAGCTGATTGGTTACGGTAAGCTGCTGAGCGTTGACGCTGCGAATAGCCCCCAGCTGATTATTTACGCTATCCGCTTTCAGTTGCAGACTGTCACTATCGATGGAGCCACTATTGTTATTTAGGTTGGCCGTTTGTATTTCAGCCGCACCTCCACTCCATAACTGCCCGCCTTTGCTATTATCAATTTGCCCACTACTGTGTATCTGCAGTTGTTTCTGTGCCGCTATGACGCCGCTATCACTGTTGTCGGTGTTCTCTGCCTCTATGGCTATTTGTTCCGTCGACTGGATCCGGCCTTTGCGGTTGTCCAGTTCTTTGCCTGTGTACTGGAACGGTCCGCTGCTGCTGATTTCACCACTGCGGTTATCCAGCCGGCCTGTGATGATGCGGGCTTCGCCGGTGTTGAGTTTTCCTTGCTGGTTGTCGAGTAGTTCGCCGCTTACTTGTAATTTGTTTAGGTTGAGGGTGCCACGGTTGGTCAGGCCGTTATGTGCGTTTAGGTCGATGCCACCATTGGCAATTATTTGGCCGTTGTCGTTGAGAATTTCTTGTTCGCTGATGATTTGGCCGCTGGCAAATTGTTTTGGGGTGCCCGCCGCTGCTTCGGTCTGGCCTGCGCCTGTGGCACTGGTCGGTACGGGGGTATCCTGGTTTTCTGCCGGTTTCTGCGGCCTGGCTGGCTGTTCTGTTGTGGCGGATTCGCTGCTGTTGCTGGTTGGGGGTTCTGATGGTGCATAACCGATCAGGCTGTTGCTGCTGTTATTCAGTTTATCCAGATCCAGTTTCAGGCTTTGCTGGCCGCTCTGGATGATTTTGCCCTGCTGGTTGTGGATGCTGCCGCTGCTGATGTCAAGCCGGCCGCCGTTGATTTCGCCCTGATTGCTCAGTAGCTGCCGGTTGCGGATGTTTAATTCGTCAGCACTGGTGATTAAACCGCTGTTGTCTAGCTGCTGGCTTTGTAATTGCATTTTGCCTTGGCTGGACAGGGTGCCGCTGTTGCGGATGCTGTCTGCATGTATGGCTGCTGTGGCCTCTTCTGCGGCGCTACTGTTTTTATCTGCGGCAACGATGCTGCCGCTGTTGCTCAGTTTGCCATCGGCACTGATGCTGACGCCTCCGGCTCCGGCAAAGATTTGGCCGGCATTGTTGATGCCGACGCCTTTGTCGTTGCTGATTAGTACGATTTTGCCGGCATACATGCCACCTAGGCTGCTGCTGTCTATGGCTATGCTTTGTTTGTCCGATATATTGTTGTTTACGTTGGCGGTGATCTGCCCTTGGGCATTGATGTCATTACTGCCGGTACTGATGTTGAGTTTATTTGCCCAGATGCCGGCATTGATTTGCGCTGCTTTGGACAGGATGTTGGTGTAATCGCTGCCGCTTGTGTCCAGCCCCTGTCCGTTGATGCTGATGTCGCCTCCCCGTACCTGAAAGCCGTCCAGGCTGCCGTTATTGAGTACGGGTCTGCCGGTGGTTAGGGTGACGCCGGCAGCATTGATAAAGCCGCCGCCATTGACGCTGATGCCAGACGGATTGGCCATGATGACTTCGGCTCGTCGGCCGGCTACTTCGATGTAGCCGTTGAGCCGGCTGGGATTGCTGCTGTTGA
>NZ_JBNPBA010000001.1:0-343372 GCF_050310315.1 Snodgrassella sp. CS2
TTAAGTAAAACAAGGTTAGTGATTCTGACAGTCGTTAGTCTGTTATTAGAAGGGTGTAGTATATCGGACTGGTATAACGGTTATTATGCTGAAGGGGCTGCGATTATCAAAGGCCAAAAAGATAGGAATGCTTTTTATGATGCTGAGTCTCCGCAAATGAAAGAGCTGAGAAGAAAAAATCGAGATTATTGTCGAGAGCAAACATCGAAGCCGGAAAATCGGGTTGCAAGAACTGGATTTCCAAATGGAATTTTTAATTCAGGTATGTTCGAACTTTGTATGATAAATCGTGGAACTCCGACATATGAAGCTTATGGTTCAATGCTAGAAAAAAAACGTCGTGCTGAGCGCAGGGCGCGAGGTGAAATAGTTCCTGAACACCAATAAGAATGGAGGTAAAAAACGTCATGCAGTACCGCCTATGTAAAAAACGCTTATTAATTGTGACAGGAATCAGTCTGCTATTAGGTGGATGTAGTATATCGGATTGGTATAACGGTTATTATGCTGAAGGAGCTGCGATTATCAAAGGCCAAAAAGATAGGAATGCTTTTTATGATGCTGAGTCTCCGCAAATAAAAGATCTGAGAAAAAAAAATCAAGACTATTGCCTAGAGCTGGCAAATAAGCCGGAAAATCGGCTTCAAGAAAAAGGTTATCCAAATGGTGTATTTAATTAACCTTTGTTCCAAAGGTGTATGGAAAATCGCGGAACACCCACGTTTGAAACCTATCAATCGAATCGTGCGAAACAACGTGATGCTGAGCGTAGAGCACGAGGTGAAATAGTTCCATATTAAAACAATAGGAACTATACAGGGTACCGTTATCGACAAGTAAGGGCTAGATGGTAAAACGTCGCCAGATTAAACTGCCGATGAAAAGGAACATGGCCATTTATCCGCACCAACCCACCTTAATATAGGTGGGTTTTTTATGTGAAAAAGATATTATGGTTAATGCGAGATCACCGCAGGTGCCAACCGTGGCAAAGGACATGGCAACGGCGACGAAACCAGCTACCGCAACAGCCATATTGGAAGCAGCAGCGGCAACACCAGCCTCACCAGCGGCGGAGCCACCAACATCAAAGGCGCACAGGTAGCAGGTAAAGGCGTACAGATTGATGCAGCCGAACTAAATATCGAAAGCTTGCAGGACACCGCCAAATACAACAGCAAACAGCAGAATATCAGCGGGCAGGTCACCGTAGGCTATGGCGCCTCTGCCTCTGCCAGCTTCAGTAAAAGCAAAATCAAAGCCGATTATGCTGCTGTAACAGAACAAAGCGGCATCATTGCCGGTGACAATGGCTACCAGCTCAACATCAAAGGTAATACCGACCTCAAAGGTGCCATCATCACCTCTACCGCAGCAGCCGAAGCGGCAGGCAAAAACCAAGTAATTACCGGCAGCCTGACGAGCAGCGATATTCATAATCATAGTGATTACAGTGGTAGTAGTATTGGTATCGGTGCCAGTGGCAGCATTAGTGGATCAACACTGGGACAAAAACAGCCTACAGGTAACGACAAGATTAATCTGGCTAATCAAGGTGAAACGGGTGCCAGCAAGTCCCTTGGCTTCGGACACGATAGTGGCCATAGCAGCAGTACCACCCACAGCGGCATCAATACGAGCAATATCATCATCACGGATGCTGCTGCCCAGCAGCAGAAAACCGGCAAAAGCGTAGCCGAAACCATAGCTGGAATTCATACCGATACCAGCAGCGACAACTATGCGGATAAAGCCGGCTATCTAAGCAACAACTTTGACAAAGACAAAGTTCAGAAAGAGCTGGATACACAGCGTGAAGTAACACAGGAATTCCGCGCCAATATACAGGCTACCTCAGCAATGATAAACAGCAAAAAGGATAGCCTGAAAGAAAAACTGAAAGACGAAAACCTGACCTTATCAGAGCGGGAACAATACGAAAAAGAACTGTCGCAATGAAACACAGGCGGCTTACTGCTGAACGCCACCGGAGCAGGATTGGCCGCACCAACCAATAGCGTAGGGGGCATATTGGCAGCCACAGCCAGTTCTGTGGTTTTGTATCAAAGGGTCCAGGTAAAGGTATAAGTTATTAAATTTATATTAAAAACAGGAAAAATGTAATTTATAGTAAATTAGGAAATAAAATGAATTGGTTTTGGAAACATAAAATATTTAGCATATTTATGCTATTATTATTTTTAATAATTGGCTATATCATTTGGTTTGCATTTTTATTTACTGGAATAACTGATGATAAATATGGCAAATATATATTTAGGTACGATTATTATGGAGATTCTGTTTTCGAGTATGAACTTTTGGATGATAGTGATATCCATAATTATGTATATGTTCATGCACTTGTTCATGACTATGTAAAAGAAGGGGAAGATATATTCTTTACCTATGTAAATGGTACTTTTGATGATGGATTTTGTTATTACGATAAAAATTTATATTTGGGTAAAATAAATCTAAAAAAAAATAAATTAGAAAATAATATAAATATTCATCTGTATCCTAATACATATAAATTGTTATCTGATTTAAGTTCGACAGAGAAAAAATGGTTAAATACTTATTCTCATAAATGTCCAGAAAGAAAAAATAGGTAGCAAAGATAGAATGAAGGGCAAAGATGTCGGAATAGTAATTTGATGGGTCTGTAGGGTAATATAACAATTAAAGGCCATAAAACTATGACCCATAAAACTATATTCCCAAATAGTGTATGGAATCAAACCATGTACGAGCAATATATGGAAAAAAGAGGAACTCCAACGTATGGAGCTTACTTATCAGCAGAGCAAGTGAAGAAAAGAGATGCTGAGGGCAGGTGAGAGGTGAAATAGTCTTGTACAAGACTTGAAGAATAGTCCCATTAAACAAAGTTTACGAAGTAACAGCTTGATGTGCTGTGAATACCTAGCTAGAGCTGTTCAAACCCAAATCGTCTTCTTGGCAGATGCGCTCAAAACTATCAATAGCAACAATAACACTGGTGGCTTGTATTGGCTACCTAAGTAAGAATAATACGCCTTCAATTTGGTAGTCACACAGTATCGATGAACTGCAATTCGGGCATTGTGTAATGGTTGCATCGCCATATTGCGCACCGAATGCTTCTCTACATTCGGGATAAACGTCTGCTGCGGTTGTTGCAAATGTCAATTCGGGCAGGCCTGTATAAATCGAACTGTTGCCATAATTTCTTGTAACGACAACGCTCGTTTAGTTTTGGCTTTACAGTAGTTAAATAGGCTAAAAGATTCTTAGTAACGAGTTTATTATATTTATTATTTGGCGGAAGCGGTGAGATTCGAACTCACGGAGGGCTATCAACCCTCGACGGTTTTCAAGACCGTTGCATTAAACCGCTCTGCCACGCTTCCGTCTTTGAAGATGCGCATATTAGACGATAAATGCGCATTTGCCAAGTTTTTTATCTTAATAATTTACTGTTATCTGCTAAATCATTATTTTTATTTTTAATTAAATTTTATGAGTGATGTATTTCATCCCTTAAGAATACCCATTCTTTATCTGTAGATGATGCTTTGTCGAAATAGTAGCCTTCACAATCAAAATTTTTAAGTTGCTCTGGTTCACTTATCTTGTTTTGGGCAGCATAGCGCACAAATAAACCACGTGCACGCTTGGCATAAAAGCTGATTATTTTATAAGTACCGTTTTTCTGGTCTTTGAAAACGGGTGTAATTACTGGTGCAGATAATTCTGGTGGCTGAATGGCTTTGAAATACTCCTGTGACGCCAGATTAATTAATACTTTGTCGTGAGCAGCCTGCATATTTTTTTCTAATGTATAGGTAATAGTGTTTCCCCAGAATGCATATAAATCCTTACCGTGTTCATTTGCCAGTTTGGTGCCCATTTCCAGCCGATAAGGCTGAATTAGATCCAGAGGCTTTAATAAACCATACAGACCGGAAAGTATACCTAGATGCAGTTGTATATAATTTAAAGCCTCAGGGGATAATGTAGTGGCATCAAGGCCTTCATAAACATCACCATTAAACAAATAGACTGCTTGTTTTGCATTTTCTAGAGTAAAAGGAGGCTGCCAGTCATTAAAACGCCAGGCATTCTGCACTGCAAGTTTGTCCGAAATACCCATTAATTCGGCGATATCATGCGGAGCCAGCTGTTTTAATACTGGTATTAATTGTCTGGCCTGTGTCAGTAGCTCAGGTTGGGTATGTTTGCGGGTTAAATTTACTTTTTTTTCATTCAGTTTTTTTGCAGGTGAAATCACAAAGTACATATTTTTTCCTTTTGCCTAGATATAACTGTGAATATGAGAATTCTGTATTCCAAAGTTTAGAAATTTAGCTGTATATACTGGTGTGGGAAGTCTGGTACAAAGAATACTACATTCCTGAATCTGATTAGCTGGTTATTTGCATAATCCTAAAAAAAACGGCACAATTCTTTACTCATATTTATAGATTAACTTAATTATTATGTCTACATTGCATTTGCACCCAGAAACTATTGCGATCAGGGGTGCTAAGGAACAAACCACATATAATGAGCATAATTCTGCTTTGTTTTTAACCAGTAGTTTTATGTTTGATAGTGCTGAGGCCGGTGCGGCTCTATTTGCTGGTTCAGTACCGGGTTATACCTATACTCGTACCAATAACCCAAATGTTGCCGCTTTTCAGGCACGAGTAGCTCAGCTGGAGCAGGCTGAAGCGGGTTTGGCAGCTTCTACAGGAATGGCTGCTATTAACGCAGTTTTTTTGGCTTTGCTGAAAGCCGGTGATCATCTGGTTGCTAGTAAAAGTTTGTTTGGTACCACAATAGGTTTACTGAATAATATTCTGCCTCGTTTTGGCATTGAAGTAACATTGGTTAGCCAAACTGATACTGATGAATGGCAGGCAGCTATGCGTCCTAATACGCGTATGCTGTTTGTGGAAACACCATCTAATCCGCTAAATGAATTGGCTGATATTGGAAAACTAGCAGAAATTGCGCACACTAATCAGGCTTTGCTGGTGGTGGATAACAGTTTTCTTTCTCCCGCATTACAGCAACCTTTGGCTCTGGGCGCTGATATTTCCGTACAATCTGCTACTAAGGCAATTGATGGCCACGGGCGAGTGATGGGTGGCGTAATTTGTGGCAGTGAAGCCTTGATTAATGAAATTTTTCAGCACGTACGTACTACTGGGGAGGTGTTGTCACCTTTTAATGCGTGGGTGTTGCTAAGTGGATTGGAAACATTATATGTCCGCATGGAAAAACAATGTGCTAATGCATTAGAAGTGGCTCAGTTCCTGTCTACGCAACCACAAGTAGTGGCTGTTCATTACACTGGGCTGGCAAATCATCCTCAAAAAGCTTTGGTGCGCAAGCAGCAGCAGGGTGGCGGTATAGTGGTAGCTTTTGAAGTAAAAGGTGGAGAGCAGGCAGCATGGCAGGTGATTGATGCTTTAACGTTGTTTAGTAAAACGGGTAATCTCGGAGATGTAAAATCTACTGTGACGCATCCATGGACGACTACGCATGGTCGCATGACTCCTGAAGCTAAACTAGATGCAGCTATTCAGCCTGGATTGATTCGTTTATCGATTGGACTGGAACATGCGGTGGATTTAAAGGCTGATCTAGCCAATGCTCTGAAAATGATTACTATGTAATACAATAATAGTATAATTTTCAGAAGTATATTTGAGAACTAATGCGTGTGTAGAGTTGTATTCATCCTTGGGTATAATTCATCTATTGCAATGATAGACGATTGGCTATATGGTATATAGACAATGTGATAATAAAGGAAACCATAATGAGTAGTGATTTAATTGTTCATATAGGCGATGGAAATTTTGCAAATGAAGTTTTACAGTCAGATGTCCCAGTATTGTTGGATTTTTGGGCACCATGGTGCGGTCCATGTAAAATGATTGCCCCGATATTGGACGATTTGGCTGCCGAATATCAGGGGAAGTTGAAAATTGTAAAGCTAAATGTAGATGAAAATCAGGAAACGCCTGCAAAATTTGGAGTTCGTGGTATTCCTACCCTTATGATTTTTAAAAATGGTTCCAGTGTCGCAACTAAAGTTGGTGCCTTGAATAAAGGGCAATTAGAAGCTTTTATTAATGCTTCTCTGTAGTTGTTAATTTCTGCTGTTTATTTATGTCCTTGAATAATAATAATGGTTTAAGTTTGTTTATTTGACTTATAAGAACTGCATTATTCAAGGACATAAATTTCTTCGACTTTGATTAGCCGGTGATATTTATTGATATATCTCAAACTAAAAATTGATTAGCCTTAATAGAACCAAGAATAGATTGAAATCAATTTTTAAATTTTTGTCATTTATTTATACTGTAGATAATAAATAATTTGATATTCGCTTTAATCAAATAGTTTTTTTTGTATAATTTGACTTGATAGCAATTAAATTTAAGAAATTTATAAAACTTTAATTATTTATTTTTAATATCCTTAAAATAACGAAAATTATAATAAAAATTATACTATCTTAGTTGTCTATTAAGTGTAAAAACATTGTAAACATATTAATGCATTTTAGTTAAATATGATTATATATGTTAAATATATTCGAATATATTTTTGGAATATCATTTTATTGGCATTTTATTTTACTGATAATGTTTAATTTGAATTAATATTCAATTTTATTGTTTAAATAAATGTAATTTTAGCGTTTTATTTCTTTTTTGGCGCATGAGTTAACTTTATTGTTCAAGCATGCTGGCTTTTGTTAGAATGATTTTGTGATATTTCATTCGTAATTAAACGAAAGCGAGAGCGCTATGAATCAAGAATCAAGAGCCTCAGTGTCTCCTCCCAGTGGTAAAGAATCCAATCTATTAAATAAAACATTTGTGATAGCTTGGTTAATCTGTGCCATTTTCTATTTTGTCCAATATGCATTGCGTTCTGCACCCAGTATTATGCAGACAGAAATAATTGCCACTTTGGAAATAAGTAAAGTTGAAATGGCCGGTATTATTGGCCTGTATTTCTATTCTTATGCTTTTTTTGCGCTGGTATCCGGTGTATTGTTGGATCGAATTGGGCCACGTTTTACAGCTTCATTGGGTATTATTTTAGTTGCTATTGGATGTGTGCTGTTTTGCTCGGGTACAGTAATTACTGCTCAGAGTGGACGTTTCCTTCAAGGTGCGGGTTCTGGGCTAGCTTTTACCAGTGCAGTATTTTTAGCTACACGCGGTTTTCCCAAAAAATGGCTGGCTACTGCCGTTGGTATGACACAATGCTTTGGTATGCTGGGCGGTTTTATGGGGCAGGCTGTAGTCTCTCCAATTATAAAAAATCAGATTTTGACCTGGCAGATGTTCTGGATGGTGGCCGCTGGTGTGCTGGCAGTAATATTCTTTGCTTCAGTGTTCATTACTCCACGTACACGGGAAGGAAAAATTGACTGGACTGGGCTCAGCCATCCTTATTTGGTAGTGCTGAAAAATCCTCAATCGTATATCTGTGCCTTTATTGGGGCTATGATGTTCTTGCCTACTAATGTGGGAAATATTGCCTGGGGTAATCAGTTTTTACAAGAGGGTCTGAGCGCCAGTAGTGATGTGGCGTTGCGTTTGGCTATGGTACCTTTAGGCTGGGTGGTTGGTTGTCCAGTTCTGGGCTATTTATCAGATGTAATCGGACGCCGTAAACCTGTTGTAATGGGTAGTATAATTGCTATGGGCATTACCGGTGGTCTGATTGTGTATTTGCCTAATGCGATGCCCCCTTATATTATGGGTTTTCTATTTGGGGTTGCTTCAGGCGCTGCTATGATCCCTTATACTATGATTAAAGAAGTTAATCCAGATGAAGTGAAGGGTACGGCTACAGGCGTGATTAACTTTTTCGTGTTTGTTATTAGTGCGATTATGACGAATCTTTTCAGTATATTGATTGATCATTTGGCTGGGGCTGAAGGTCAGTTGAATCTGAAAGTTTTCCAGAATGCTGATATCGTGTTTGTAGTCGGATTAATTCTAGCTTTTATTATGACGATATTCGTTCGTGAAACCGGCAGTAAGGCAAAAGGTTAATTGATTCTGCTGTGTTGTAGATATTTTATCTATTCCCAAAACGGCTACCAAAATGGTAGCCGTCTGTATTTTTAAAATCGGGCAATCTATATATATAGGAATTTAAACTTGTTTATGCCCATTCTAAATCAGGATTTTGCGCTATTACAGCTTTGAATTGAGTAATAATGCTGTCCAGAGCTTGCTGATCATCAGCCTCAAAACGCAGGACTAAGACAGATGTGGTATTAGATGCGCGCATTAGTCCGAAGCCGTTTTCAAACTCTATTCTTAATCCATCAATGGTAATGCGTTTTACTTCTCCGCTGAACTCAGCTGTTTTAGCCAGATTGGATATGATTTCGTGTCCTGATTGACCGGCAGGTACGGCAATGTTAATTTCAGGCGTAGATATACCTTCAGGTAAGGCATTTAAAACCGCGGATGGATCTTCTGTAGCGGATAATATTTCCAGTAATCGTGCACCGGCGTATAAGCCATCATCAAATCCTAACCAGCGTTCTTTAAAAAATACATGGCCACTCATTTCACCAGCAAGCAATGCACCGTGTTCTTTGATAGCGGCTTTAATAAAGCTATGTCCGGTTTTACTCATGATGGCTTCACCACCATGTTGTTCAATCCACGGTTTTAATAATCGGGTTGATTTTACATCATAGATAATTTTCGCTTTAGGGTTTCGAGTTAGTACATCAGCAGCAAACAACATTAGCTGCCGGTCTGGATAGATGATTTGGCCATCTTTGGTGACTACACCTAAACGATCACCATCACCGTCAAAAGCCAGTCCTATTTCAGCGTCGCTGCTGTGTAATGCTTGAATTAAATCCTGCAGGTTAGCTGGCTTGGCAGGATCAGGATGATGATTAGGAAAATGGCCATCTACTTCGCAGAATAATTCTTTCACCTCACAACCAAGCGCACGATACAAGTCACCTGCAAAGGCTCCGGCTACGCCGTTTCCCGCATCAATTACGATTTTCATTGGGCGCTTAAGCTGTACCTGATTGCTTATGTAAGTAATGTATTCTCTTGCTATAGGCAAAGGAACCACATTGCCACTATGTTCTGCATTGGCAGCAAGTTGTTCGGACTCAATTATTGTGCGTAATGTTTGTATATCGTCGCCGGCAAGCGTGGTGCCACCTAGCATCATTTTAAAACCATTATAATCTGGTGGATTATGACTTCCGGTGATCATGATGCCGCTGCCCTGACAATGCTCTACTGCGGCAAAATACAGCATGGGTGTAGCTACCATTCCTACATCAATTACGTTGATACCACAGGCAGTGATGCCTTGAATTAAGCTAGCTGCCAGTATTGGACCTGAAAGCCGGCCGTCACGGCCAAGAGCAATCTGGCTGATGCCTTTGCTTAGTGCTACTGTGGCTATGGCGCGGCCAATCAGTTCAGCTGTATCTTTGTTTAAAGACACATCAACTACACCGCGGATATCATAGGCTTTGAATATGCTGGCATCTATCTGATTTGAAGTCATGTGTATTTTCCTGAATAATTGTGCTCAGTTAATCTGAGTTAGGTCTGATGCTGGTATGGCTGATTCGTGCAATGTATTTTGGGAATCAGGTTTTATTGGTTGGAGCTGGTAAGCCAAAATGGCTGTAGCTAAGTTCTGTTGCCATGCGTCCGCGAGGTGTACGTTGTAAAAAACCCTGCTGAATTAAATAGGGCTCTATTACATCTTCTATGGTATCGGTTGATTCACCGATTGCTGCTGCAATATTGTCAAGACCTACTGGTCCACCAGAAAATTTATAGAGAATCGCTTCAAGATATTTGCAATCCATTACATCAAGTCCAGATTGATCGATATCCAGCATTTTTAACGCGGCATCTGCAATTTCTGCATTGATTTTTCCTTCATGTTTCACTTCGGCATAATCGCGTACGCGGCGCAACAGGCGATTAGCAATGCGAGGTGTGCCACGGCTGCGTCTGGCAATTTCAGCTGCACCTGTATTGTCGATATGAAGTTGTAATAGCTGTGCAGAACGGGTCACAATTGTTGTTAAGTCATTATTATTATAAAACTCTAGACGAGAAACGATACCGAAACGATCGCGCAATGGATTTGTAAGCATCCCTGCGCGCGTGGTGGCACCTACCAGAGTGAAAGGAGGCAAGTCTATTTTCACCGAACGTGCTGCCGGCCCTTCACCAATCATGATGTCCAATTGGTAGTCTTCCAGTGCGGGATACAGTATTTCTTCTACTACAGGGTTTAAGCGATGGATTTCATCTATAAAAAGGACATCGTGTGGCTCGAGATTAGTCAGAATGGCAGCGAGATCGCCTGCGCGTTCCAGCACAGGGCCTGATGTCTGGCGCAAACTTACGCTAAGCTCATGGGCAATGATATGAGCAAGAGTAGTCTTGCCCAAACCGGGTGGGCCAAATAAAAGGGTGTGATCCAGTGCCTCTTTTCGTATTTTGGCCGCCTGTATAAAGATAGAAAGCTGTTCTTTAGCTTTGTGCTGGCCGATATAGTCTGTTAATGCGCGCGGCCGTAATGCACGCTCCAGCTGCTCTTCCTGAGCGGAGACATTTTGTGGGCTGATAACCCGCTGTGGTTTTGCACCGGAAAGTTGGTCTGTTTGTAGCATGGCTGAATAAAAAATTAAATTATAGCAATATTGGCTTAATGCCAAAGTTAATCGAAACAGACAAGATAAAATTTAGATTTTAAACAGGTGTGCACATGCTGGCAAAAATTTTGAAATAATTGGGAAAGGTTTTATTAACGCACTGAGGATCATCGATATAGACCGACGTTCCCAAAAGACTAACTAATGAAAAGCACATTGCCATGCGATGATCATCATAGGTACTGATATGTATATCGGATTGTAATGTAGTTGGTGGTGTAATGCTGATACTGTCTTCAGTTTCAATTATTTTAGCACCAAGTTTGCGCAATTCTGTTGCCATGGCTGAAATGCGATCAGTTTCTTTAACACGCCAACTGGCAATATTTCGAATGCGACAGGTATTTTTACAGGCCAGTGCAATGATGGCTAAAGTCATGGCTGCATCTGGAATATTGTTGGCATCAATGTCAAATGGTAAGATTTCTTGCTCAGGTGAACGGGATATTTCTATAAATTGGTTTCCCCGGCTAACACGTGCTCCGATTTTTTCAAGTTCATGTACAAAAGCTATATCTCCTTGAATACTATTGGCATCTATGCCATTTACGCGTATGGGTTGGCCAGATAAAAGTCCGGCTGCGAGGAAATAGGAAGCACTTGATGCATCACCTTCAACAAATAATTTTTCTTGAGCATGGTAATGTTGACCTGCCGGTAGCTGAAATATCTGAAAATTTTTATGGGTTATTTGTACTCCGAATTGTTGCAACAATTTAAGAGTGATAGCGATATAGGGTTTTGAAATTAATTCACCTACTACTTTGATGGTATAAGCTTGTCCGGTTAAGGGTAAAGCCATCAGTAATGCTGTCAAAAATTGACTGGAGACATTACCTTTAATACTGAGGAGATGATTGGTCGGAGTTTGGGCTGGATATATTTGTAACGGTGGATAACCTGTTTTTCCTTTATATTCAATAATTGAGCCGGCTGTTTTTAACGCATCGACCAAGTCACCGATCGGGCGTTCATGCATACGTGCTACACCGTGTAAATAGTACTCCCCACCCATAATTGCTAGTACAGCAGTTAAGGGTCTAAAAGCAGTGCCTGCATTCCCCAGAAATAATTCTGCTTGCTGTTGTGAAAACTTACCATTACATCCGTATATTCGCAGATTCAACCCTGATTCTTTTTCTGCAGTGGGTAGCTGCTCAATTTTAACACCCAATATTTTCAATGCATTCAGCATATGTAGAGTATCGTCAGAATCCAGCACATCGTATATTTCGCTTGTATTGTCCGCTAGAGCCGCCAGAAGCAAAGTTCGGTTGCTGATGCTTTTCGAACCGGGTAAGTTAATGGTAGAGGCATGACAAGTGCTGGATGTTAAATGCAGTGTATTCATTCAGGTATTAATAAATTTTCAGGATTAGCTTGCAAGTTTATCAGTTAATTGTGCGGGCGGATATGCTAAAAAAGAATGGATTTAGGCAAAGTTAAACATGAAAATGCATAATAAGTGGTTAAATATAAAACCAGTAAGTATTAGTTAGATTAGGTATAATATTAGACTTGTTAGTATCTTAAAATAAAAGTCAGTTAGTATGAAATTTAAATTTGATTGGCACTGGTCCAAACTCAGTACACTTTGGTTAATCATGATATTGAGTGTGCCTTTCGCGCAGCAATTGCACATTCCTCCTGATTTTGTTTCCAAAGTTGAAGAAGGGCAGACGCTGTTTCTGCTTTTTTGTTTCTTATTTACTTTTTTTTCAACTATTTGCAGTGGGTTGTCCGGTAAGAAAAAAGCGTTTTGGTTATGGGCATCATTATGGTGGCTTTTGTTGCTTGGACGTGACCAGAATTGGGGCAGGCAGACATTTCCCGGGTATGAACACGCGGTATATCACACAATAGCAGCAATATTGATTCTCGGGTTAATCTTGATGCTGGTTTGGCCTCGTTTACGTGAAGGAATTGTTTATTATTACCAGCAACCTTTTCCTGTTTGGAATTTTTTGCTGGCTGCGGCGGGTTTTCTACTTGCTGATGCCATTGAACGTGGTCGTTGGATTTCACAGTTTATTCTTTTCAATTCTGCTTATGATGACTTGTTGGAAGAATTGTATGAATGCCCTTTTATGCTTGCTTTATTCACTGTATCTGCTGTAATGCAGTGGCGTACCATTTTACAGATGAAGAAATCCTTAAAACAAGTTGAAGCACATTGATAAATCTAAAATTAGAATATATAGATGCCAATAACTGCTTTCAAACATTATGCTAAAGGTTTGAACCAGACTGGAAATCTTTAACAGCGGTTAAAGTACATTGGGTGTGATTGGGCATTTTTGATTATCAGTTATCTCGAAGATACTGGTCATTGAAAAAATTTTGTACAATATATAAAAGATGTACTTAATAAAGGAAGAATATGGTGGCGAAACAACTTGAGCCACGTTTGAAAGTAATTGCAATTGATGGTCCAAGTGCATCTGGAAAAGGGACTGTGGCAGCAAGAGTAGCAAATGTTCTCAATAGAGATTATTTGGATTCTGGAGCTTTGTACCGGTTGACTGCACTCTATGCTCGGCAACAGCATATTAATTGGCAGGATGAATCAGGTGTTGCAGTGTTGGCAAAGAATCTACCTGTAATTTTCCACAATAAATGTATTTTGCTTGATAGTAAGGATGTAACAGCAGAGATTCGTGCCGAGGATATTGGTATGGGAGCCTCCGCAGTTGCTGCTTTACCGGCAGTGCGAGACGCATTATTGCAACGTCAGCGCAGTTTTCTGACTTCCAAAGGATTGGTGGCAGATGGCAGAGATATGGCTACAGTCGTATTTCCTCAGGCTGAACTGAAAATATTTCTTACAGCCAGTGCTACGGTACGAGCACAACGGCGTGCCTTGCAGTTTGGAATTGCCAATAATGGTATCGAATATCAGCAGATACTGGCTGATATCGAAAAACGTGATCAGACAGACCGCACCCGATTAGTGGCTCCGCTTAAACCTGCTTGTGATGCCAAAATTCTTGATACATCTCTACTTACTATTGAAGAAAGTGTAGAAAAAGTACTTGATTGGTATCGAAAAATCTAAAAATAAGGTATAATTCTCGGATTTTGTACACAGTGCTAAGTGTGTTCGCCAATACAAGAGCATTTTAGTACTGTATCAAATAATTGTTTTACATATTTATATTTTGCACTGGTGTATGTATTTATTATATTGGTCGCAATTAAATTAATAGTATTGCTGGCACAGTCAGGGTGTGCCGGTTTTGATTAACTAACTTTCGTATCCCCTGGCGATACTTGTTTGAGAACATATATATATGACTATGGAAAATTTTGCCCAGTTGCTGGAAGAAAGTTTCACCTTGCAAGAGATGAATCCCGGCGAAGTCATCACCGCAGAAGTTGTTGCCATAGACAATAATTTCGTCACTGTGAATGCCGGTCTGAAATCAGAATCTCTGATTGATGTGAGCGAATTCAAGAATGCAGCGGGCGAGATTGAGGTTAAAGTTGGCGATTTTGTCACTGTAACCATTGAATCTGTGGAAAATGGTTTTGGTGAAACCAAACTTTCACGTGAAAAAGCTAAGCGTGCGGCAGACTGGATTAAGCTGGAAGAAGCCATGGAAAATGGTGAAATTCTGTCTGGCGTAATTAACGGTAAAGTCAAAGGCGGCCTGACTGTAATGATCAACAGCATCCGTGCTTTCCTGCCTGGTTCGCTGGTAGATGTTCGTCCGGTTAAAGATACTTCTCACTTTGAAGGTAAAGAAATTGAATTCAAAGTAATTAAGCTGGATAAACGTCGCAACAACGTTGTTGTTTCACGCCGTGCTGTATTGGAAGAAACACTTGGTGAAGAACGTAAAGCACTGCTGGAAAATCTGAAAGAAGGTTCTGTAGTAAAAGGTATTGTGAAAAATATCACTGACTACGGTGCATTCGTTGACTTGGGCGGTATTGATGGTCTGTTGCACATCACTGATTTGGCTTGGCGCCGAGTTAAGCACCCAAGTGAAGTGCTGGAAGTTGGTCAGGAAGTTGAAGCCAAAGTACTTAAATTCGATCAGGAACGCAGCCGTGTATCTCTGGGTCTGAAACAGCTGGGTGAAGATCCGTGGAATGGTCTGGCTCGTCGCTATCCGCAAGGTACTCGCCTATTTGGTAAGGTAACTAACCTTACTGACTACGGTGCATTTGTGGAAATCGAGCAGGGTATTGAAGGTCTGGTACACGTTTCTGAAATGGACTGGACGAATAAGAATGTTCATCCAAGTAAAGTCGTTCAGATGGGTGATGAAGTCGAAGTGATGATTCTTGAAATTGATGAAGATCGTCGTCGCATTTCCCTAGGTATGAAGCAGTGTCAGGCTAATCCATGGCAGGAATTCGAATCCAATCATGAAAAAGGCGATAAAATCAAAGGGGTAGTAAAATCTATTACTGACTTCGGTGTATTTGTCGGCTTGCCTGGTGGTATCGATGGTCTAGTGCACCTGTCTGATCTTTCATGGACTGATGGCGGTGAAGAAGCCGTACGCCAGTTCAAGAAAGGTGAAGAAGTTGAAGCCGTGGTTCTGGCTATCGATGTAGACAAAGAACGTATTTCTCTGGGTGTGAAACAACTGGCAGGTGATCCGTTCAGCAACTATGTTAGCGTAAATGACAAAGGCAGTATTGTAACCGGTAAAGTAAAATCACTGGATGCTAAAGGCGCTGTCATTGCATTGGCAGATGATGTTGAAGGCTATCTACGTGCATCAGAAGTTTCTAATGATCGCGTTGAAGACATTCGCAATGTTTTGAAAGAAGGCGATGATGTTGAAGCTGTGATTACTACAGTAGATCGTAAAAACCGCAACATCAATTTGTCTATCAAAGCGAAAGATGCACAGGAAAATACTGCTGCTCTGCGTTCATTATCAGCTAACAATGCCTCAGCTGGTACCACCAGTCTGGGTGATTTGTTAAAAGCTAAATTATCTGGTGAAAGCGAATAAGCGGTTATGACGAAGTCGGAGTTAATGATTCGCTTGGCGGAGTTATATACTGTTAATAATGATAGTACCATTTTAAATGCTAAGGATGTCGAACAAAGTATCAAGATTCTCGTTGATACAATGACTCGTGCTTTGGCAAAAGGCCAGCGAATCGAAATTCGCGGATTTGGTAGCTTTGATCTGAACCATCGTCCAGCTCGCATTGGTCGTAATCCTAAAACGGGTGAAAAAGTTTCGGTACCTGAAAAATATGTACCTCACTTCAAACCTGGCAAGGAATTACGTGAACGCGTAGACAAAGCGCTACTGTCTGCGGACAAGTAATACTTTTTTATTTGAGATAGACGTTAACGCCGCAGTTTCTGCGGCGTATTTTTATTTTTGGGTGGTCGAAGCTTTAATGAGTGTGCTATGGTTACGTCTTTTAACTTTTGCCTTATACGCTCTTACCTCAGAAGAAAACAAACAATATGACCACATCCGTCTTTGTTGCTCCCGAATTTAATAATCAAAGTCCTCTGTCTTGGTATCAGGCTGCAGAGCAGAAACCTGGATTTATACATGATGCCGCTCAGTTGCGGGCTATTAAACAACTTGACAGGCTCTGGACAGAGTTAATGATGTTTAAACGCAAGCGTAATCGATTTTTAGGACGCAGCTTACGTTCACCTCGGGCACCCAAAGGATTATATATGTATGGAGGTGTTGGACGTGGTAAAAGCTTTTTAATGGATGTGTTTTTTGGTTGCTTACCTTATCGGCGTAAACGCCGAGTCCATTTTCACGCGTTTATGGCAGAAGTGCAGCAACGTCTGAAAGAGCATCATAGTCAGGCCAATCCATTACATGCGGTGGCAGAGGATATTGCTCGTGAGGTTAGGGTATTATGCTTTGATGAATTTCATGTCAGTGATATCGCTGATGCAATGATTCTCGGACGCTTGCTGGAAGGCCTGTTTGAGCAAGGCGTGGTTATGGTGGCTACATCTAATTATGCTCCAGCAGATCTTTATTATCAGGGTCAAAACCGTTCCAGTTTTTTACCAACTATTGCATTGATTGAAAAAGAACTGACAATTCTAAATGTTGATGGTGGTGAAGATTATCGCATGCGATCGCTCAAGCCTGCTGATATATTTTACATACCGGCAGATACAGCTAGCGAGAAAAAACTAGGGGATATTTTTCATAAAATAAATGGTCAGCAGCCAATCACTGGCGGAGATATTGAAATATTGGGCCGGAAACTGTCCTATAAAGCAATATCTGATTCAACGATTTGGTTTGATTTTGAAACTTTATGCTGTGGACCGCGTTCACAGAATGATTATCTGGAGCTGGCGCAAAAATTTCGCGTACTGATTTTATCTGCTATACCGAAGATGGGTCCTGCTCAGATGGCAGAAGCCCGTCGTCTCACTTGGCTTATTGATGTATTGTATGATTATCGAATCAAACTCTGTGCCAGTTGTGATGTGCCAATAGATAATATATATACGGAAGGTGACTTTGCTAATGAATTTACCCGAACGGCCAGCCGTCTGACAGAAATGCAGTCTGAAGAATATTTAAACTTGCCTCATCTTACTTTAGATAAAGAAACTGTACATTTAGGAAAAGATATTAAATAAAGCGGAAATTTGTTAAAATGACAAAAACAGTCTTACGCATTATTTGCGCCTAAAAATATGTATTTTTATTAATTTGAATATAATGGAAACAAACATGGCTATCGAACGTACTTTATCTATTGTTAAACCTGATGCAGTTGCAAAAAACGTTATTGGACAGATTTACAGCCGATTCGAAAATAATGGTTTGAAAATTATCGCTGCAAAAATGAAACATTTGTCTAAAGCTGAGGCAGAAGGTTTTTATGCTGTACACAAAGAACGTCCTTTTTTTGGTGAACTGGTGAATTTTATGATTAGTGGTCCGGTGATGATCCAGGTACTGGAAGGAGAAGGTGCGGTCGCTAAAAATCGTGAGCTCATGGGTGCAACTAATCCGAAAGAAGCAGCAGCCGGAACTATTCGAGCTGATTTTGCTGATTCAATCGATGCTAATGCTGTGCATGGCTCTGATAGCCTTGAAAATGCAGCCACAGAAATTGCTTATTTTTTTGCTGCCGATGAATTGTGCACGCGCTAAAATAGTTTGTATATGAATTGAATTAGTCCACCTATAGAGGTGGACTAATTTGTAACTATATATGTTAACTGGAGAAATGAGATGTCTGATTTTTTTAATTTACCAGCTTTAAAATCACTTTCTGTACAAACATTTAACGAAACAAAACCATTTCCGAACCATCTATTTAAGGAAATTTTGTTACCAGAAGCATTTAATAATTTATATAATAATTTTCCAAGTCTTGAATTGTTTGAAAAACATGTTAATAGACCACGTGGAAAAAGTGGTCAGCGACCTCACAACCGTTATTATCTGGCTTTTGAGAAATCTATATATCATAAAAATGACCAGTCTGGACCAGGCGTTACCAAAATAGAACAATTACCTGAAGTTTGGCAAGAGTTTGTTCGGGAGGTACAAACTTTTGAGCCATATCAGGAGTTTTTAAGACGGTATTTAAATCTTGATGAATATGAGATTCGGTATGCATGGCATGTTGGTGAAACAGGTTCTGAAGTTTCACCACATTGTGATAGTTTTGACAAAATCGGAACACATATTTTTTATTTTAATACTTCAGCAGACTGGGAAATAGAATGGGGTGGTTCAATATTGGCTCTCAGTGGAAAAAAAACAGCCAAAACTAACCCAGATATTAGTGATTTTGAAAGTGTGGAAGGCTTTGATATACGTGATAACAGCAGTTTCCTTTTCAAAAATACTGCTGATGGTTGGCATGCTACTGAAGTCTTAACTTGTCCGCCTAATCATTATCGTCGTTTGTTTAATGTGATAGTTCAAAAGAAAAAAACTGAGAAAACACTAAAAAAAGTATGGCATTTTTTGTCTGGTAAAAATTAAAGAATTGTATAAATTGTTGAATAAATTTGTATTATCAGCATAATGTTTTAGATTAGTTTGTTTTGTAGCATTTGTTACGTAATTTATTTGTATTTTCCAGATGAAAACCAATTTGCTAAATTTTGACTTACCCGGCTTAACCGCCCACTTTGCTCAGATGGGGGAGAAGCCATTTCGTGCCAAGCAGGTTATGCGCTGGATGCACCCAGGGGGTGTGGCTGATTTTACAGATATGACTGATCTGGCCAAATCATTACGCCATAAATTATTGGATAAGGCAGAAATTAAAGTGCCTGATCTTTTGGTAGAGCAAAAATCTGCAGATGGTACCTGTAAATGGTTGTTAGACGTAGGTACAGGCAATGGTGTGGAAACAGTTTTTATTCCTGAAGATAGTAGGGGAACTTTATGTATTTCTTCACAGGTTGGTTGTGCTTTAGAATGCTTATTTTGCTCAACAGGCCGACAGGGTTTTAATCGTAACCTCACTACTGCAGAAATTATCGGTCAGCTTTGGTGGGCAAATAAAGCGCTTGGTGTGACACCTAAGGATGAAAGAGTGATTTCCAATGTGGTAATGATGGGGATGGGCGAACCTTTAGCAAACTTTGAAAATGTAGTTACAGCGTTGAGTATAATGCTTGATGACCATGGGTATGGCTTGTCCCGTCGCCGTGTGACAGTGTCTACTTCGGGCATGGTGCCACAAATGGATCGATTGAAGGATGTGATGCCTGTAGCTCTTGCTATTTCATTGCATGCTTCAAATGATGAGGTTCGAGATCATTTGATACCATTGAATAAAAAATATCCGCTTAGCCAATTAATGGCAGCATGTCAGCGGTATTTGGCTAAAGCTCCACGTGATTTTATTACTTTTGAATATATCATGTTAAAGGGTGTCAATGATGAACCTCAACACGCACGCGAATTGATTGAGCTGGTTAAAGATGTGCCTTGTAAATTCAATCTGATTCCGTTTAATCCATTCATTAATTCTGGTTTTGAACGATCGACTAACGAGCGCATCCGTGTTTTTAGAGAAATATTACTGGAAGCAGGTTTTGTTGTTACAGTCAGAAAAACTCGTGGTGATGATATTGATGCAGCATGTGGTCAGCTTGCTGGCAAAGTAAAAGATAAAACTCGGCGTCAACAAAAATGGCAGCTTGTACAGGGGTAATTTGATGAAAAAAAAACTTGGATCAATTTTACTGATGACTGTAATTTTATCAGCTTGTGCTACTCAAACTCTGGATAAAAAGCCAACTGCTGCTCAGCGAGCACGCGAGGTAGCTCAAATTAAAACCCAGCTGGCAGTAGAATATCTAAGAAATAAAAATTATAGACAGGCTGTAGAATCCATTGATGAAGCTATAAAAAATAATAGTAGCTCCCTTGATGCTTGGTTAATTCGTGCGCAAATCTGGCAGTATTTGAAAGAGCCGGCTAAGGCAGAAGAAAGTTTTCAGCGAGCGCTTTCTTTGGCTCCAGACAGTGCTGAAGTTAATAATAATTTCGGCTGGTTTGTTTGTGATGTTCTTAAGAAGCCAAATGCATCCATTTCATATTTTGATAAGGCTTTATCAGATCCGACTTATCCTACACCGGAAGTTGCTCAGTTTAATAAAGGAATCTGTAGTAGTCGGATGGGACAGTATCAGCTGGCAAACAGTTATTTTGAGCGAGCTTTGGCAGCTAATCCTAATTTTATTGCTGCTAAGAAAGAAATGGCTCGTAATGATTTGCAATCAGGTAGTGTTTCAGAAGCCAATTATCTGTTTAAACAATATCAAAGTCAGGTAAATAGTTTATCTGCTGATGATTTGTTACTTGGATGGAGAATTGAAAAATCTCTTGGTAATATGCAAGCGGCTTATGAATATGAAGCACAATTGCGTAATAATTTCCCTTATTCTGCTGAATTAGAGCAGGTTTCTACAGGAAAATTCTAATGAATGAGCAAACCAAAAATCTCGATTCCAGCCCGAATGCCGCTGTCACTTTGGGAGCATTATTATCTCAGGCAAGAAAGCAAAAAGGCTTATCTGTTGGTGAGGTTGCAGAGCGTTTAAAATTACCAGCCAGACAGATTGAGGCAATGGAAAGTGGCAGTTATAAAGGTTTGCCGGAAGCGGTATTCATTAAAGGTTTTTTGAGTTCCTATGCACGCTTGCTGGAGCTGGATGAGTCAGAATTTAAGCAATATCTGCAGCAGATTTTTCCATCCGGACAACGCTATTCCACATCAGACAGTAGCAAAGTGTTATCTTCAGAATTAGATTTTCAGGATAAACCACAACGTCGCCATTTTCCACGTTGGCTTATTGCATTGCTGGTGCTGATTATCATTGGTGCAGTGGTATATGCTTGGCAAAGTAAATCAACATCTGAAAATGCCAAACAGGCTGCTACAGCCAGTCAGGAAGTCTCTGCGCAAACTGCGTCCATTAGTGATATTGCAGCTAGTAATATTCGTGTGGTACCGATGCCTGCTAGTGAACAAGTCAGCAGTACTGCATCGACTACAGTGATCAGCGCCAGTCAGCCCCAGGAAGCTAATACCAATACTAATGCATCACAGCCTGTTGCTGCTGATTCAGAGGCGTTGCTTATCAAGCTTGAAAATAAATCTTGGTTACAAGTGAGTGACAAAAATGGCAAAGTATTAATCAGCCAGGTTGTCGATGCAGGAAGCACTCAACAATTTAGCGGCAGTGCTCCTTATAAAGTTATTATTGGTTATACACCCGGGGCCAGCATCAAGTTTGCTGGCAAAGATGTTATTATTCCTCAAAATAAAAAAAGAACTGCTGTAGTTATGGTAGGTGGTAATTGAAATGACGTTGTCCGGAGTACGCAGGAAAACTTATCAGGTAAAAATTGAACAAGTTGTAATTGGTTCTGACGCACCGGTGAGAGTGCAGTCTATGACCAATACTGATACGGCTGATGCTGAACTGACGGCTAATCAGGTGAAAGCGCTGGCTGATGCTGGTTCTGAGCTGGTTAGAATTACGGTAAATACCCCCCAAGCTGCTGCTAAAGTGGCTGAAATTCGTCAGCGACTGAATGATATGGGCTGTAATGTACCGTTAGTAGGGGATTTTCATTTTAATGGTGATCGCTTACTCAAAGATTATCCAGATTGTGCTCGGGCACTAGCAAAATACCGCATTAACCCGGGAAATGTAGGCAAAGGGGTTAAAGGCGATGAAAAATTTGCCTTTATGATTCACACTGCAGCTGAAAATGATAAGGCGGTTCGTATCGGAGTGAACTGGGGGTCGTTAGATCAGGCTTTGGCCAAACGAATGATGGATGCCAATTTGGCTTTACCTGCTCCTCAGCCTGCTGAAGCTGTAATGAAAGAAGCTTTAATTGTTTCAGCTCTTGATTCAGCACAAAAGGCTGAAAGTCTGGGATTGCCTTCAGACCGAATTATTTTATCTTGTAAAGTATCAAATGTGCAGGATTTGATTGAGGTTTATCATAATCTAGCTGCCCGCTGTCTATATCCATTACATTTGGGTCTTACTGAAGCGGGAATGGGCAGTAAAGGTATCGTTGCTTCCACTGCTGCATTATCCATTCTTTTGCAACAGGGCATTGGTGATACGATTCGAGTTTCATTAACGCCCGAACCTGGAAGTGCTAGGACGCAGGAAGTCGTTGTAGCTCAGGAAATTTTGCAGACTATGGGTATCCGTTCGTTTACACCATTGGTAACAGCTTGCCCAGGTTGTGGAAGAACCACTAGTACTGTTTTTCAGGAGCTGGCACGTGATATTCAGCAATATTTGCGTGAAAAAATGCCGGTGTGGCGTTTGCAATATCCTGGTGTAGAAAACTTAAATGTAGCAGTAATGGGATGTGTTGTGAATGGACCAGGTGAAAGTAAGCTGGCTGATATTGGTATTTCGTTACCCGGTACTGGTGAAACGCCTGTGGCTCCTGTATACATAGACGGTGAACGGAAAACCTCTCTAAAAGGTGAGCATATGGCTGAAGAGTTTCTGGCATTAGTTGAAGAATATATCCATACTAATTATGGCAGTCAGGGTAAAAAAAGGGAGCCAGCTAAAGTTATTCCGATTGCCGCTTTACAATGAACAGACCTTCAAGCTGTGACAGGCTGTATTGTTTCATAGGGATAAAAATAAAATATTATGGGTAAGAAAATCCAGGCCGTTAAAGGCATGAATGATTTGTTACCAGTGGTGCAGAAAGATTTCAAGCTAACAGCAGCACTCTGGCAGGCATTTGAAGATGTAGTGGCATTATGGACACGCAGTTTTGGCTATAGCCAGATTCGGACGCCGATGGTGGAACAAACCGGTTTATTTGTGCGTTCTATCGGTGAAGAGACTGATGTAGTTGGCAAGGAAATGTACACTTTTGCCGATTCAAACGATAAATTAAGTTTGAGCCTGAGGCCTGAAGGTACAGCCTCCTGTTTACGCGCCGTAGTAGAGCACAATTTACTTTATAATAACCCGCAAAAGTTATGGTATATGGGGCCGATGTTTAGACGTGAACGGCCGCAGAAAGGGCGTTATCGTCAGTTTCATCAGGTTGGAGTTGAGGCACTTGGATTTGACGGACCTGATGTGGATGCTGAGCTAATCGCTATGAGTGCCAATTTGTGGGAACGTCTGGGCATTCGAGAACATCTGACTTTAGAACTCAATACTTTGGGTAATCAGCAGGAGCGGGCGGCGCATCGCACTGCTTTAATTGCATATCTGCAACAGCATGAAGCTATTCTAGATGAAGATAGCCGGCGGCGAATGCATACTAATCCCCTACGGGTACTGGATACTAAAAATCCTGACTTACAGGCAATGGCCAATGCCGCCCCACGCTTGACTGATTACTTGGGCGATGAGTCATTGGCACATTATAATACTCTGAAAAGTATGTTAGATGGTCTGGGTATCCATTATGTTGAAAACCCACGTCTGGTGAGGGGGTTGGATTACTATAATCTGACAGTGTTTGAATGGACAACGGATAAGCTCGGATCACAGGCTACGGTGTGTGGTGGTGGCCGATATAATGGCCTTATTGAAGAGCTAGGAGGTAAACCGGCACCGGCAATTGGTTTTGCACTGGGAATTGAGCGTTTATTATTACTTGTGCAGGAATTCGGAAAATTGAAGGTTAATGCTGCTCCTGATATATATGTTATGCATCAGGGTGAAGGTAGTAGTTTGACAGCAATGCAGAAAGCAACAATATTACGCGCGGCTGGATTGAGTGTTTACCTGCATTGTGGTGATCAAAGTTTAAAAGCGCAGCTGAAAAAAGCCGATGCCAGTGGTGCAGCTTTTGCTGTAATTGTGGCGCAGGAAGAAATGTTAAACAATACGCTGACAGTTAAAAATCTGCGTACTCATGAACAACAGACTGTTGCTGCAAATGCAGTTTTACAGTTAATCCAACAATGGAAGAATGCATAATGGTTGTACATATTCAGGATGAACAGGAAGTTGCGAATTTTAAGTACTTTTGGCAGCGTTGGGGACGATGGATTTTTGCAGTTTTGCTTTTGCTTGCACTGGTCTATCTGGGGTATGTGCTTTATCAGGGGCATATTCGCAATAATAATGAAAAAGCAGCTGCTGTATTTGAAACTTTTGTGACTCAGGCCAATGCAAATAATATGGCTGAAAGTAAAAAAGCTCTGATGCAGCTACAGGAAAAATATCCAGATACCATGAATGCAACTCAGGCCACACTGATGATGGCCGGATCTGCTTTTGATGAACATAAATATGATGAAGCAATCCGTCATTTGCAATGGGTGAAGGACAGACAGAAAGATGACTTATTGCAGACAATCGTAGCTCAGAGGCTGGCTACCGTTTATTTGCAGCAGGGTAAATATAACGAAGCATTACAGGCTCTGGATGTAAAAGTAGTGGCTCAGTTTAAGCCTATTCTTTTGGAAACTAAGGGCGATGTGCTGCAGGCACAAAAGAAAAATACCGAAGCTATGGCAGCTTATCAGCAGGCATTGAATCTTCTGGACAAGGATTCAGTACAGCGTGACGTGCTTCAAATGAAAATCAGCAGTCTGAGCTAATTGATATATTTCAACCTGAGATTACGAGCAAGTAATCATGCCTTAATCTCAGGATTGTAGTTTTTTAAAAAGCTTGCCTATGGCAGGCTGTTGCTGTTTTACAGCGAAGTAAAATTATTAGAAAGAATTTATATGAAACCAACAATCGTTTTGGTTGGTCGACCGAATGTAGGCAAATCAACTCTGTTTAATCGCCTGACCCGAACCAAAGATGCGCTGGTTGCTGATTTACCGGGTCTGACTCGAGATCGTCACTATGGCCATGGACGGGTGGGGAGCAAACCTTATCTGGTGGTAGATACTGGCGGTTTTGAACCAGTTGTAGATAGTGGCATTCTCTATGAAATGGCACGGCATACTTTACAGGCTATTGATGAAGCAGATGCAGTTATTTTTTTGGTGGACGGGCGGACGGGTTTAACGCCGCAAGATCAAATTATCGCCAATCGCCTACGTCAAAGTACCCGTCCGGTGTATCTGGCAGTGAATAAAGGTGAGGGTGGTAATCGGCCGGTTTTAGCGGCTGAATTTTATGAGCTCAGTCTTGGTGAACCTGTAGTCATTTCTGGTGCACATGGTGATGGTGTTTATGAGTTGATTGAAACTGTGCTGGAATCGTTTCCTGAAGAGCAAGAAGAAACTGAAAGCAAGCATCCGGTTTTTGCAGTCATCGGTCGTCCTAATGTAGGCAAATCAACGCTAGTAAATGCCATTCTCGGCGAAGAACGAGTCATTGCTTTTGATATGGCCGGAACAACGCGTGATTCGATACATATTGATTTTGAACGGGGTGATAAGCCGTTTACGATTATTGATACAGCAGGGGTGCGCCGGCGTGGAAAAGTAGATGATGCAATTGAAAAATTTTCTGTAATCAAGGCGATGCAAGCTATTGATGAAGCAAATGTAGCTGTGTTGGTATTGGATGCACAGCAGGATATAGCTGATCAGGATGCTACTATTGCAGGTTTTGCTCTTGAAGCCGGACGCGCTCTGGTGGTGGCTGTCAATAAATGGGACGGACTGAGCGAAGAACGCAAACAGCAAGTAAAACGTGATATTGCCCGTAAACTATATTTTCTGGATTTTGCAAAATTTCATTTTATTTCTGCATTAAAAGAGAAGGGCATAGACGGGCTGTTTAGCTCAATTCAAGAAGCATATGATGCAGCAATGATTAAGTTGCCCACACCAAAAATTACTCGTGTATTACAAAGTGCGCTTGAGCGGCAGCAGCCACCACGTGCCGGACTAATTCGTCCTAAATTGCGCTATGCCCATCAGGGGGGCATGAATCCGCCAGTCATAGTGATTCATGGGAATGCTTTGCAACATATTAGTGATGCTTATACCAGATATCTGACACAAACGTTTCGCAAAGCCTTTCATTTACAGGGTACACCTTTACGTATTCAATATAATGTTAACCACAATCCATATGAAGAAAAAGACAGCAAGCCTGCACAGCCATTGCGTCGAGTTAAAATGAGTAACCGGATTGCCAAACGTGAGCAGATTAAACAATCGAAAAAGCAGGTAAAACGTAAAAATAAAGTCAGTACAAAGAAAACAAATGCCCATTAATGTGGTAGCATTGACTACGCTTTTCTAATCGCTGTACGCGGGTGCAGCTTAGCGACAACATAATCAAAAAAACGGAGTATCCAAATGAGCGCCAAAGGACAAATGTTACAAGATCCTTTCTTGAATGCACTGCGAAAAGAGTATGTACCGGTTTCCATTTATTTGGTCAACGGTATTAAACTGCAAGGTCAGGTAGAGTCATTTGACCAGTATGTTGTGTTATTGCGTAATACCTCTGTAACACAAATGGTATATAAGCATGCGATTTCTACCATTGTTCCTGCACGGGCTGTAAGCCTGCAGCATGAACCAAAATCATCATCTCCAGAATAATCATTTATTCTGTTTGATAAAAACCGTGGGTTAGCCACGGTTTTTTTGTTAGTGAGTCATTGACTTGGAAAAAAGATTAATGACTACAACTCCTACCAGTATCAGACCTATACCGATAATTGCCGGCATATCCAGCTTCTGACCAAATTTTATCCATGCAATTAGTGATACGCAAACAATGCCAACTCCAGACCACACAGCATAAGCGATACCTACCGGCATGGTTTTCAGTGTCTGCGCCAGACAATAAAAGGAAATGATATAGCCTATAATGGAGCAGAAACTTGGTATGAGTCTGGTAAATCCATTACTTACTTTGAGCATACTGGTTGCAAAAATTTCTGCTAGTATGGCGATGGATAGGAAAATCCATTGATTCATGTTTATCCTTTAATAAGCTTTGTTTCTGTTTGCAAGGATGGCAGAAAATGGCCAGAAAAGCTACATATGAGTCATTTGAAAGAAGTGTAAATTGCATCTTTTATCGTTATTTTTAGATGCCAGACATTTATAAATGGTATTTGAGATAAATAAAAAAGTAAGTCTACTAGCCTGCTGGTTCAAACCCTAGCGAAATATTAATGAAACAGCGGATTTACTTGATGAATCCGCTGTTTCATTACTTTAAGCTAATTTAGATTGGTTGCTATGATTGATTTCTTACCGCACTGAATCTTGTGATTTAAGCTTTTTCTTCAGTGCCATAGTATTTAGTGCCGATTTTAATGCTTTCTCGGCCATGTTCGCGACGCCATGCATTGCTGTCACGCAAAGAATAAGCGCAGCCGCAATATTCCTGCTGATAAAACTGCTCACGTTTGCTGATTTCTATCATACGCTGACTGCCACCGCCTTTGCGCCAGTTGTAATCCCAATATGTGAGACCAGGATATTTTTCTGCCGCACGTTTGCCGCAATCATTGATCTGCTGCATATTTTTCCAGCGAGAAATGCCTAGAGAGCTGGTGATGACCGGAAAACCGTTTTCATGAGCATATAAAGCTGTACGTTCGAAACGCATATCAAAACACATGGTACACCGAATACCACGCTCTGGTTCAAACTCCATACCTTTGGCGCGGGCAAACCAGTTGTCCATATCATAATCGGCGTCGATAAACGGAATATTGAATTTTTCTGCAAAGGCTTTGTTTTCATCTTTGCGAATTTCATATTCTTTTTTCGGATGAATATTCGGATTATAAAAATAGATGGTGTAATCAATGCCTGCGGCCAGCATGGCTTCCATTACTTCACCGGAGCAAGGTGCGCAGCATGAATGCAACAATACTTTGCTGGCACCCTTGGGCGGAATTAGTTTAGGGCGTTGTACATCTGTAACGATTACTTGTGGGTTCATTGATATGGTTTCCTGCTATTTTAATTTTCTTCTGATGAGATTTTAACAAAGCTGCCTTTGCAACGACATAGTGCAAAAGCAAAAAAGCGTTCAGATTTCTGAACGCTTATCTGGATATTATATTTTACAATACTGCTAATGCTTCTTCATAGTTTGGTTCGGTAGTGATTTCAGCTACCAGTTGGCTGTGTAAAACCTGATTGTTTTCATTTAAAACAATTACAGCACGGGCACACAGCCCAGCTAAAGGGCCTGTGCTCAGTTTTACACCATATTCTTCTCGAAACTCGGGATGGCGGAATGTAGATAAGGTAATTACCTGATCTAGTCCTTCAGCACCACAGAAGCGAGCTTGTGCAAAAGGTAAATCGGCTGAAATACATAAAACAACTGTATTGCTCAATTTAGCCGCATCAGCATTGAAATGGCGTACTGAAGCCGCACAAACGCCAGTATCTACACTTGGAAATATATTTAGTACTTTGCGTTTGCCGGCAAAGCTAGCCAATGAAACTTCATTTAAATTCGCATCGGTAAGGGTGAATTCAGGGGCTGGAGCGCCTTTTTGGGGGAAAAGGCCATTTACTTCAACAGGTGAACCTTTTAGGGTAACAGTACTCATAACTATATCCTTTGATGTTTAATCTCGTTAATGACGTGTAGGCTTATTGTGGGCGAAGGATGGATAACTGTCAAAGTATATCTATGCTGATTACACTAAAGTTAATTTTACGCATAAATAGAGAAAATTCATTTCTAAATGAATCTATTTTTATTAGGTCTGAAAATAGCAGAGGATAGAAGATTGGCTACGACATTAAATATCAGACATCATAGTTATCATACAGGCAAAGCAACAATTAAATTTAATATTTCAAAAAAGCCTGCTCGTTTAACCTTATCCTCTATTGCTAAATTCAGTTTGAATGCAAATTAACTACTTGATGATTATTGGAATTAATCGTCAGTGGGCAAGCGCACAAAATGCTGTAAGTCATAAACAATATTATCTTGTTTACTCGTATGATTACTGCTTTCTGCTAATTGCCATTCACGGGGGCTAATTTCTGGAAAAAATGTATCTCCGGCAACATCTAAATGAATTCTGGTGATGCGTAGATCAGTGGCTAAGGGCATCGCTTGAGCATAGATTTGTGCGCCGCCCATAATAATGACTTCATCAGTGTCTGCTAATTGGAAAAGAGCCTCTTCGATATTCCGGCAGGATGTAGCACCGCAAAATTCTTGCTCCGGATTTCGACTGATTACGTAATTTGGCCGTCCCGGTAAGGGTTTTTTGGGCAGCGAATCCCATGTTTTGCGCCCCATTATCACTGGTTTGCCCATGGTGTAATGTTTAAAAAATTGAAAATCTTCGGGTACATACCATGGAATCTGATTTTTTTTGCCAATACAATTATTATCAGAAAGCGCTGCAATTAAGGTGATTTTACGGAATTTGTTCATACGGCTACTGGGGCTTTGATATGAGCATCCGGATGATAATCCGTTAGAGTGAAATCTTCAAACTGAAATGCAAATAGGTCTTTTACATCTGGGTTTAAATGCATTTGGGGCAGCTTTTTCGGTGTACGGGATAATTGCAATTTTGCCTGCTCGAAGTGATTGCTGTATAAATGAGCATCACCTAAGGTATGAACAAATTCACCTAATTGTAAATCACACACTTGGGCAATCATCATGGTCAACAGGGCATAGCTTGCTATATTAAACGGTACACCAAGAAATATATCGGCACTGCGCTGATAAAGCTGGCAGGACAGTTTGCCGTTTGCCACATAAAACTGAAACAAAGCATGGCAAGGAGGTAAGGCCATTTCATCTACCAATGCCGGATTCCATGCAGAAACAATCAGGCGCCGACTGTCTGGATTGTTTTTAATCTGCTGCAGCAAATTGCTGATTTGGTCGATATGGCGGCCATCCGGTGCTGGCCAGCTGCGCCATTGGTAGCCGTAAACCGGTCCTAGATTGCCATCGGCATCCGCCCATTCATCCCAAATGGTAACATTGTGCTCATGCAGATAGTGGATATTGGTATCGCCGCGTAAAAACCACAGCAATTCATAAATAATGGAACGCAAATGCAGTTTTTTAGTGGTGAGCACAGGAAAGCCATCGGCGAGATTAAAGCGCATTTGATAACCGAAAACAGAACGAGTACCGGTACCGGTACGGTCTGATTTGTCCACGCCATGATCAAGTACGTGTTGCATTAAGTCTAGATACTGTTGCATACAGATTATCCAATACAAAATAGGGTAATTGTAGCTTAAATTGATGCAGGCTGGCTGACGCTGCTATTTTTCACTGCCTGCCATGCAGCAGCAATTAAACTGGCATTGTTATTTTTTAACAAAGAAGCATCGGATAGCATACGCCGCCACTGGCGTGCTCCTTGCAGACCATGCATCAGCCCTAGGTAGTGACGTGCCATATGGCGCAAAGAATTATCGGGTTTTGCCAACTGCTGCTGTGTATATTCAATCAATTGCTCGACTAAGGCTTCATATTCCACTGCAGGAAGTGTACTGCCATAAAATTCAGCATCCCAACTACGCATCAGCATCGGATTATGATAAGCCTCACGCCCGACCATCACGCCATCGACATATTGTAGATGCTGGCTAATTTGCTCATTGCTGGTCACGCCACCGTTGAGAATGATTTGTAAATCAGGGAATTCCTGTTTAAGGCGATAAACATAGTCATAGCGTAGTGGTGGAATATCACGGTTATCTTTTGGTGATAGACCCTCGAGCCATGCATTACGCGCATGTACAATAAAAATGCGGCAGGCGGTACGTTCACGCAATGTGCCAACAAAATCAGCTAATGGCTCATAAGCAGTTTCTTTGTCCAAACCGATGCGATGCTTAATGGTAACCGGAATATCTACGGCTTCCTGTATAGCATTCAGACAGTGGGCTACCAGCGCAACCTCACGCATTAAGCAAGCACCAAAAGCACCATGCTGTACGCGCGGGCTAGGACAACCACAGTTTAAGTTGATTTCGTTGTAACCATAGCTGGCAGCAATTTTTGCTGCCTGCGCCAATACATCGGGTTCGCTGCCCCCAAGCTGCAAAGCAACGGGCTGCTCTTGCGGATGATATGCCAGTAATTTATCTCGATTGCCATGAATAATGGCATTAGCGTTAATCATTTCCGTATACAGCCATGTATTTTGGCTAATTAGTCTGGCCATATAGCGGTAGTGCCGGTCTGTCCAGTCTAACATTGGCGCCACAGACAAGGTTCTTGGCGGCAGAGGTTGATTAACCTGCTGATTTGTATTGGCCGTTGCAGTACCATTGATAGCGCTTAAACGTTTGTATTCCTGCATTGTTTGCACTTCTAAAAACCGTTGATTCAAGGCCGTACCACTGTGTGAGTACAGTGAAGCACCTAGTTAAATTCTACATAAATGCAGATTATACATGGGTTAAATATATTGCATGGTAGGCTAAATGCAAAAATACACTTTTGCTATCATTATTCAGTATAAAAATTAACGCAAAGGCATTTCGGATTTAATCAATCTGATTTCTTTTCCATTGTGTTTTTTCTTGAAATGATTATCTAGCCATAATTTATGCTGCATTTTACATTGCGGACCCAGATAAATTTTGTCTATATAATCTTCAACTTCTTTATATTCAATGTACAAATTATTAGCGGCTTGATAATCTGTTGGTTCAACAATATTTTTATCTGCGATGTGAGTAATATAAATCATGCGGCATTCGTCCTCATCTTCGAAAGCAGCGTGTTTTATCAGGCAGGATATAGGTAAGACAGCTAAGCTAAGTAATTGTTGCAAATTGGGTATTTTTTGTAACTCACGGTTTTTTAAAAGTTTACTCATTAGAACATTTATTTTTTTTAAATGTATGCGAATATCTTGTATTTTTTTCTGTTCGTTTAATGTATCTATATAATTTTTCCACTCGCTTTCAATATTCTGAGTTTCTTTTTCGTTACTCATTTCCAGATAGAAAGATTGTTTGTTACGCTTAGCCAAAGAAACATATTCAGTTTTAGGGTCAAAGTACAGGCAACGATATATAGGTAAAGGATAAAGATTTGTATTTGGTTTATCTTCGGTTTTATTAAGACTTAAAATTTGGTTTTCATTTTCAGAAGTTGAAGTAGAAAATTGTTTTGTTATATTAAAATTTTCCATATTTATACTTCGTTCAGCATTCTGGCCGAAAAAATTGTGATTAAAAGCTATGCTAACACCTGAACCAAATATATTGTCCTCATTTCCATATAATCGAAATTGATTTAAAGAGTTATGATTAAAGGAAAAGCTAGCTAAGAATGTTTTAATTTCATTATCTGGATTAGTTGTAATATTCAGCCATTGTGTTAATACCTGATTCTCACTGGGATCATTCATGAAATCGACGATATTCAATCTGAATTTACTTGGATTTTTGCCTTTAAGTAAATTGAATAAAACACCCGGTCTAGTGTAATGCGCTACACGCCGTTCAGGATTTTTGGTTACTATTTCTTCGTTAGATGATAAATTTTTTTCGAATGAAACCATTAATAAATCTTTTATTTCTTTAACTAATTGACAAATTTTCTCAATACTATTAATTATTATTTTTTTCCATTTAATATTACCAATATTATTCGATTTTAAATCAATTAATCCTAATATTAATTGAGCAGATATAAAATTACACGCTGATAAATTGCGATATTTGATTTGCTTATAAAACTTAAGGGATTCTTCGGGTAGTTGTTTTTTAAACAAGTAAATATTACCTAACTCAAACTGTGCAAGATAATAATATTCTGAGTCATGCTCATGACTGATATTTGAAAAAAATTTTATAGCCTCATTGTCATCATTTTTTTTCTTTTTATAGATAAGAGCTAAATTATATTGAGCAACCGCATAAAATTTAGGGTCATCCTCTCTGGTTATATTAGAGTAAAAAAGTTCAACCTTATCATAATCCTGTTTTATCTTTTCATAGATAAGAGCTAATTTGTATTGAGCAACCGCATAAGTTTTAGGGTCATCCTCTCTGGTTATATTAGAGTAAAAGAGTTCAGCCTTATTATAATCCTGTTTTTTTTCTTGATAAATAATAGCTAAATTAAATTGAGCTTTAGCATAAATATAAGGGTCATCCTCTCTGGTTATACTAGAGAAAAAAAGTTCAGCCTTATCATAATCCTGTTTTTTCTTTTTATAGATAATAGCTAAATTAAATTGAGCTTTAGCATAAATATAAGGGTCATCCTCTCTGGTTATACTAGAGAAAAAGAGTTCAGCCTTATCATAATCCTGTTTTTTCTCTTGATAAATAATAGCTGAATTAAATTGAGCAATCGCATAAATTTTAGGTTCATCCTCTTTGGTTATATTAGAGAAAAAGAGTTCAGCCTTATCATAATCCTGTTTTTTCTCTTGATAAATAATAGCTAAATTAAATTGAGCAATCGCATAAATTTTAGGTTCATCCTCTTTGGTTATATTAGAGTAAAATCGAATGGCTTGTTCATAATCATGTTTTATCTCATCATAAATACAACCTAAATAAAATTGAGCAATAGCATAGACTTCAGGCGGATCTTCTTCGGCGACATTAGAGTAAAATCGAATAGATCTTTCATAATCCTGTTTTATTTCATAATAAATACAACCTAAATTCAATTGAGCTCTAGCATAAAATTTAGTTGCGTCTTCTCTGAAAATATTTAAGTAATGCTCTTCAGCCTTATCATAATCATGTTTTTTATCTTGATAAATAAGACCTAATTCAAACTGAGCTTTTGCATATTCTTCTTTTCCATCATCACGGCTTATTTTGCTTAATTCTTCAATTTGTTTGTTAACTTTGTCATCTGCCATTTTGATCTCTACTTTCTAAATTTTTTAAAACATTCAGAATAGCTTTTAGCTGACTTTGCTATGTAATTTGTATTGTTAGATAACCAATTTAAGTCATTGTGTTTATAATAATTTTAACAAAATACAATAAAAAAAAACAAAGTTAAAATTTGCATGGCAATTCTTGAATTGGATTAATTATTTTAATGAGTTTCTGAAACGGATTTTTAAATTCGGCTGTTACTGTATTTATTGTTTGTATTTAAGTTAACTATTTCTAGGTTTTACTAGTTTTTTTGTGATGTTTGTAATTAGCTGCAAATTCTGACTATAGCTATTGCGGGCTTTTGGTTGTCTCTCTAAGATAAATTACTGAAGGATAATTGTTTTATATAAAAAATTTTAAGCAATGATTAAACAGAACGGAGATGGTTATGAATATGAACGATAATGGATTTGTAGATAAAGCCAAAGGTGAAGTAAAAGAAAATGTGGGTAAGGTAGTTGGAGATACTAAGACTCAGTCTGAAGGTATTGTTGATAAAGCCGTTGGCAGTGTAAAAGATGCTGTGCATGATGCAGCTAATGCTATCGATAATGCTGTGGATTCTATTAAGAAAAAATTTCAGGATTAATTCTGAATCATGTTTTTCAGGCCGCTTTTTAGCGGCCTTTTGTTTTTCACTTAAATATATATTAATTTGATTTATATATTGAATAAGATTTAATTCAATGGCTATGATATTTAATTGTTTTCTTGTAAATAAAATAGTAATCTGGTTTTAGGATGATAATAAAATTTTTGCTTAGTTAGAAGATGCTAGTCTGTGCACTGGAAGGATAAAGGAGAGTTGCTTGGTGGATCTTAAAGTATTGCGTTATTTTCTGGCATTGACTAGAGAAGAAAGTATAACAGCCGCAGCTGATTACCTGCATCTTACTCAGCCTACGCTGTCGCGCCAGCTTATTGAGCTGGAAGAAGAATTAGGATGTACTTTGTTTATACGTGGCCGCCGACGAATTACGCTGACGGAAGAAGGCATACACTTGCGTCAACGTGCTGAGCAGATACTGGAGCTGGTACACAAAACGGAGTCTGAGTTTCATCATTTAGATAAAAGTCTGCACGGAGATATTTATATTGGCTGTGGTGAAACGGATGCGTTAAGACCGGTTGTAGGGGTAATCAAGATGATGCAGAAAGATTATCCTCGTATTCGCTTTCATATTTTCAGTGGTAATGCCAATGATGTAACTGAGCGGTTAGATAAAGGGTTACTTGATTTTGGTGTATTAATTGATCCAGCGCGTGTGGATAAATATGATTCGATCTGTTTGCCGCAGAAAGACAGATGGGGTGTGCTGATGCGTAAAAATAATGCATTAGCTGAACGCGATTTTATTCAACCGCAAGATTTATGGGGACTGCCTCTAATTATGTCGCGCCAAAAGTATATGAGTAACAGTATAGCTAGTTGGATAAAAAAAGATTATGACCAGCTTAATGTGGTTGCAACTTATAACTTGATTTTTAATGCGGCGCTGTTGGTTGAGCAGAATGTGGGCTATGCTTTGTGTTTGGATAAATTGATTAATACTAGTGGAGACAGTGTTTTCTGTTTTCGGCCGCTGCATCCGCTATTGGAAGTGGATGTCAACATAGTTTGGAAAAGATTTCAATTGTTTTCAAAAGTTTCTATGCTGTTTTTACAGCGTTTGAAGGAAGTTTTTTCTATTTAAGCTCTGTTATATGGCTTTTATTGTCAGTCTTTGCCTACATCTGTAGTTTAAATAAAAGATGCAGGCAAAATAAATATATTCAAACTATTTTGTATTAGCTGTTTTTACTTTGCCTGATTAAAGGTTGGTTTTGAAAAATGAGGTTAGTTTGGCGAAGGGGATAAGGTTAACACGGTCGTATAAATCTACATGGCCGGCATTTTTTACGTAATACAGCTCTTTGGGTTCGGCTGCGCGGCGGTATGCATCTTCGCTGAATTCTTTAGAATGGGCTTTATCTCCTGTAATGAACAATAATGGACGTGGTGAGATGGTTTCTATGTCATTAAAGGGGTAAAAATTCATGAATTTGGGGTTGCTGCTTAGGGTGGGGTGGGTAGTTAAATCTGGTTGTGAACCGGATGGTGTAAACTCACCACGAGCAGTACGGTAAAAATCATAAAATTCATGAGCTATTGGGCTGTCAGAAGCAGTGATTTTTCCTTTATTAATGGTGCCTCCGGTATACTCGATTTTTCCGCCAGTAAATTCAATGTAGCGTTGTTCTGCAGCTTGCTGGATGATTTGTTTTCGTTTTTGCAGGGTAAGTGTATGGTGCAAACCGTTGCGGGTTGCTGCACCCATGTCGTACATGCTGACAGTGGCAATGGCTTTGAGGCGAGGATCAATTTTAGCGGCGCTGATGGCAAAGCTACCGCTGCCACATATGCCGATGACGCCTATTTTATTGCGATCTACAAATGGCTGAGTGCCTAAGAAATCTACTGCGGCACTGAAATCTTCGCTGTACATATCAGGTAATACGGCATTGCGAGGATGTCCATCACTTTCACCCCAGAATGATAAATCGATAGAAAGCGTAATAAAGCCTTGTTCGGCCATTTTAGTGGCATATAAATTAGCACTTTGTTCTTTGACTGCACCCATTGGGTGACCGACAATTATTGCGGGGTATTTTTGATTGGTAATAATACTTTTGGGAATAAACAGATTTCCGGCAACTTTCATTTGGTACTGATTAAGAAAATTTACTGGTTGCCTTGTTACAAGATTACTTTGATAGAAATTATCTGTCTGATTGTACATATCAGCTCCATTAGATAGTGAAGATAATATTGAGAAAAATATTAGATTCAGTAAAGGTAGAAAATTTTTTCTAAAATATAAATAAACGTTTCTCATGAGTGTATATCTTTGCAGGTGAATAGAATTAGGGTAGTTGTTTTGTGGTGGTATGCGTTAATAATGTCAAACTGGTCTGAATAAGAAACAATGCCACGATGAATATCGATGCCGATATCAAAAATATGCCATTGATACCATGATGGTCATAAATACTTCCACCGATTGCGGCGGCTAAACCGATGGCAAACTGAATAGCTGCAACTGAGAGGCCGCCCATCATTTCGGATTTATTGGCCAGTGTGATGGCTATCCAGGTGGACCAGCCAACAGGTAGAAAACCAAACATAAATCCCCAAGCAACGACTAATGCTGAATCGGTTGCCGGATTATTGCTGCTGGTAAATAAACTGATGGCCAGGATAAAAAATATTATGTGGCTGATTATCATGGCCGATTTAAAATAGTTATGCATTATCCAGCCTGCAATCATTGTCCCAATAAAGTTTCCTATAGCAAATAGTAGTAATAACATTGATAAGGTATTGGCAGGCAGAGAAAGAGTATGCTGTAGAAAAGGTCTTAGATATGTAAAGAAAATGTGATATCCACCATAACTAAATATGGTGGCTAGCATGCCGGTGGTTACCCATGGCTGTTTCAGCAGCAATATCATATTTTTAAAGTTGCTATCAGTTTGGGGAGCTAACTGTGGCAATGAGAAGAACTGCCAAATAAATGCAATCGCAGCTAAAAGTGCTGAATACAGAAAAATACTTCTCCAACCGATTAGATTGCCCAGATAACTGGCCAATGGCAGGGAAATGATGGTTGCTACAGATACACCGGCATAAACGACGCTAAGAGCACGTGAAACATTCTGTTTAGGAACCAGCTGCATGGTTACAGCGGAAGATAGAGACCAGAAACTGCCAACACATAGTCCTAGTATGCTACGTCCAATTAATAATAGGATGTAGTTTGGTGCAAAGGCAATCAATATATTGGCTATGATTAGCATTAGAGAAAGCATTAGTAATACTTTGCGTCTATTTATATTTCCGGTAATGCTAGATAGAAACAAACTGGACAATACGGCAAAAATACCTGCTGCGGTGACGGTTTGTCCGGCCATGCCTTCAGTAATATGTAGGGATTTTGCTATAGGGGTGAGTAGGCTTATGGGAATGAATTCTGCACTTATAAGACTGGTGACGCCTAGAAATAGAGAAAATACGGCAGACCATTGGGCTTTTAATGGTGATAAATTGATTGGTGACTGCATTATTTTAATTCTCCTTTTCGTTGCTAATTGTTGTAGATAGGTATGTATTTCATTTGCATAATTAATATCTATAGCAGTTTTAAACTTATTGGTATAACTTTGTTTTAAAAATTTTTTTTATCAATCATTGGTTTTTTATGATTTGAGAAAGTATAGGTATCTTAAATTTATATGTAAAATACTTATACTTTATGGTGATTCATGCTTTTTAGGCATAGATAATGGTATTTTTGAATGGAGTGAGCTTAACTGTGTTTGGTAAGTGATTTATATAGAAAAGCTAGCTACAGTAGTGAAATCTATAAAATAATATTTTATTCTGTAGTTTGTGTATGTAGATTAGTTTTTTATTATAGGTTTTGTTTTATTCCAGTTTACTATTTTAATTAAAAATAAAAGCCTTGTAGAACAAGGCTTTTGAGTTAAATTAATTGTAATTTGTGATTATTCCCATTCGATAGTAGCAGGTGGTTTACCGCTCACATCATAAACTACGCGGTTGATGCCGCGCACTTCGTTGATGATGCGATTGGATACGCGACCCAGTAAATCGTAGGGCAAATGTGCCCAGTGGGCGGTCATAAAATCGCTGGTAATCACAGCTCGTAGTGCAACTACGTATTCATAGGTGCGGCCATCGCCCATGACGCCTACGGATTTTACTGGCAGGAATACGGCAAAGGCTTGGCTGGTTTTGTCGTACCATGATACGCCGTCTTCATCACAGGTGTTGCGTAATTCTTCGATGAAGATATGGTCGGCACGGCGCAGTAAATCGGCATATTCACGTTTTACTTCTCCCAATATTCGCACGCCTAAGCCAGGACCAGGGAAGGGATGACGGTATACCATGTCGCGTGGTAAACCTAAAGCTACGCCCAATTCACGTACTTCGTCTTTGAAAAGGTCTCGCAGTGGCTCGAGTAGTTGCAGGTTGAGGGTTTCAGGTAGTCCACCCACGTTGTGATGGCTTTTAATGGCATGTGCTTTTTTTGTTTTGGCTCCGGCACTTTCAATTACATCTGGATAAATCGTGCCTTGAGCCAGCCATTTGGCATTCTGACGTTTGCCGGCTTCGCGCTGGAAGACTTCGACAAATTCGGCACCGATGATTTTACGTTTGCGTTCTGGGTCGGTTTCACCTGATAATTTGGATAGAAAATCGGCAGAAGCGTCTACGTGAATAACGTTTACGCCAAGATTTTTTCCAAACATATCCATGACCATCTGAGCTTCTTTATAGCGCAGTAAGCCATGATCTACAAATACGCAGGTTAGCTGGTCTCCGATGGCGCGGTGAATCAGTGCTGCGGCTACAGATGAATCAACCCCACCAGAAAGCCCCAGAATGACTTCATCGGTACTTACTTGTTCACGAATCTTGCTGACTGCTTCTTCAATGTAGTTTGGCATTGTCCAGCTTGGTTTGGCCTGACAAATATCCAGTACAAAGCGATTGATTAATTCACGCCCTTGTTTGGTGTGGGTTACTTCTGGGTGAAACTGTACGCCGTAAAAGTGTTTTTGCGGGTTTTCAATAATGGCATAGGGGCAGCTCGGGGTGTGGCCAATGCTTTTAAAGCCTACCGGCAGTTTGCTGACTTTGTCACCATGGCTCATCCACACATCCAGTGTGTTGGGCTGGTTGTCAAAAATGCCATTGGTGAATTGGCTGTCTTCTGTGTGCACCTGAGCATAGCCGAATTCGCGCTGGTCGCCACCGCTCACTTCTCCGCCCATGGTATGCGCCAGCCATTGCATGCCGTAGCAAATGCCGAGAATGGGAATGCCGAGATTCAGAATTTCCGGATTGGCCTGATAGTCTGATTCGTAGACTGAATTGGGGCCACCGGACAGGATAATGCCTTTAGGGGCAAATGCCTTGATATCGGCAATGGGCATATCAAATGAATGTAATTCACAATAAACATGAGCTTCACGTACGCGCCGGGCGATGAGCTGGGTTACTTGTGAACCAAAATCGAGAATTAAGATTTTATCCTGATTCATGCTAGGCTCTTGACGGGTGTTTGGGTATAAAGCGCGTTATTTTAACACTTTTCGGTTTTTATTTCTGCTTCTGCCTGACATGGGGAGGAGGCATGTTTTGAAAATATGCAATATTTCCTGATAAGATTGATTAATATGTTTATTTTAATGCTGATGCGTTTCAGGTAAGGATGTTTTGCTGTTTGAATCTAATTTTGCTGTTTTTTCAATTGTTCTCGTCTGTCTTTTGCAAGTACCTTCAGTACATTGATGAATCGTCTCTGGTAGTCGTATTTCTCGCTGGTACCTAATAATATTTTTCCGAATTCCATATAAAAATGTACGTTATCTTTAACTAGCGTATTAGGAAAAAATGTCATGCAGAATTCGATAGAGATGATTGAGTTATCGCTGTTTTTAAGTGTTCTGATGTATTCAACTGATTTAAGGTAGCTGATATCTAATTTTAGTTTTTCTATGTAAACTGCCTTAGTGGTGAAGCGAACTTGTTTAATGTTGTGCCGTTTGTTTTTATATCGTCTGAAGAGAAAAAAGGTACATATGAGTGCTGATGTAAAAAACAATAAACTGCCCGTTTCATTGTGTCTGGTTAATACATCCAGCCCGCACACCAGTGATATAAATGCACATACGGAGCAGGCAAACAGATAAATTCTGGCATAAGCTTTGGAATTGCAGCGCCATTCCTTCATTACTTTTAAAATTGCTTGCTGATCATTCATGCTTGTACCTGAAGTTGTTTATGCGGTGAAAGGTATTGTTAATCGATAAAAAAAATCCAGAATTTTTTTCCAATGATGTTTATTATATCAGTGACACGTGCACGTTTTTTAGTTTTAAGCTGGTTATGAAAAGAGCGTTGCCAATATGTACTGCTGTTTCAAGAGAAGAGGTATGTGAAGCTTTCAACGTTATTTTAACTCGTGAGATTATTCAGAAGTGCTCAGCGTTGGTGGTTGCCTACGTTGTTTTATTTGATTTCCTGAGGACTGCTTTTTATTACCTGAAAAAAGCTGATAGATGGCCACAGTTGATATTCTGATAAAGGAAATTATTTATGTGTGGATTGATGTATTAGCTTTATTTTACCAATAACATTTTCATAATTTCTCGCTTCATCGCTTAAAATATATATTAAATAGATTGGATTGAGGTATTTTGATTTTCCAATATATTTTTTATTTTAACATGGGTTAACAGTATCTTATGAGAAAGATATTTTATAAATTAGGTTATGTTAGACCGCTGGGAATTATTACGAAATTCAAATCAATTAAAAGAAATTTATTTTGGCTTTTTTATGCGGAAATTTATGAAAAAGGGAAATTGTGTTGATTCAATTTCCCTTGTAAAGATTTTATTTTATACATAAATCAGCGAGCCTGTTTCATGAGCCGCTGTTTTTCGCGGTTCCAGTCTTTTTCTTTGCTACTCTGGCGTTTGTCGTGCTGTTTTTTACCTTTGGCTAAACCCATATCGATTTTGACATAGCCATGGCTGTAATGCATGTTTACGGGAACAAGGGTATAGCCGCTGCGTTCTACTTTACCAATCAATTTGTTGATTTCTGATTGTTTAAGCAGTAGTTTACGCTGCCGTACTGGATCAGGTTTAACGTGATTGGACGCTGTGGGTAATGCGGTGATGTGGCTGCCGACCAGATAGAATGCACCTTTTTTCCATTGAATATAGCTTTCTTTGATTTGCACGCGGCCGGCACGGATGGCTTTGACTTCCCAGCCTTCGAGGACGATACCGGCTTCAATTTGCTCTTCGATAAAGTAATCGTGAAAGGCTTTTTTGTTATTGATTATGCTCATGATGATTTCTGCTATGCTGTGTTTTCGTGGGTATTTTAGCAGAAAGTGATGCTTTTGAAGACTGACTGACGCTGGGGCAGTGTGAATGTGGCATTAAAAAACCGATTGAATCAATCGGTTTTTTATTTGTATCAGTTTTCTATTTCTTGCCTATGGGTTTCAGGCAGTAATAGTACGGCAATGATGCTGAGTAGGCAGGCGGCTATGAGAAACCAGCCAATGTAGACGCTACCTTGTAAACCGTATTCTTTGACAAGTGATGCGGCGAGAAAAGGAGTGAGTGACCCACCCAGTATGCCGCCGAAACTAAAGGAGATGGCCGCTCCGGTATAACGTACGTTGGTTGGAAAAATTTCTGGCAGAAACGCGGCCAGAGGTGTCCATAATATTCCCATGATAAAGAGGGAAAAAGACAAGAATACAGCTGCTACTATGGTGCTGTTGTTGTTGATTAAATCGCCATAGAAGAGGCCGATTATGATGGTGATGATGCCTCCTATCAAAAATACAGGACGACGGCCGATTCTGTCTGACAGCCATGCAGAGATGGGTGACCCTATGGCCATGAATACGATTGCTCCCATGAGGATGGATAGGTATTCGATTTTGTTAAATAAAGACGTACTTTGCCATGGGTGTGTGGTGGTGGCGTATTGTAGTGAAAATACGGTGGTCAGGAAGAATAGGGTGAAGCACGACATGGCAGCCAGAGAACCAAGAATGAGCTGTTTGTAATGTTTGCGAACGGTATCATTCAGCGGCACTTTGACGTGATTTTGTTTGGCAACCATGTTGCGGAATGCTTGGCTTTCAATAATAGACATGCGGACATACATGCCGAGACCAACCAATACGATGCTTAGTAGAAATGGAATGCGCCAGCCCCATGCCATCATTTGATCGTTGGTTAGATGCTTGGACAGTAGTATGAATATCAGGCTGGCTGTAATAAAGCCGATAGGAGGCCCTATTTGCGGGAACATGGCAAATAAGGCGCGTTTGCCTTTAGGTGCATTTTCTGTAGCCAATAAGGCGGCACCGCCCCATTCACCGCCAAGTCCGATGCCCTGACAGAAGCGCAGGACGCATAAGCATAATGGGGCGATAAAGCCAGCTTGCTGGTATGTGGGGAGAATACCAATTAGGGTGGTACTGATACCCATGATAAGTAGGGATGCGATAAGGGTGGTTTTACGTCCGACTTTGTCGCCAAAATGGCCAAATAATGCGGCACCAATCGGGCGGGCAATAAAGGCGATGCCGAAAGTCAGAAAGGACGCCATAGTTGTGAGGGCTTTGTCTTGAATTGGAAAAAACAGGTCACCCAGTACCAAGGCGGCGGCCAGACCGTAGATATAGAAGTCGTAAAACTCAACGGCGGTGCCTACAAGGCTGGCGATAGCGACTTTGGTAGGCGAGTTTTGTGTTTTTGCGGTTGCAGTAGCTGACTGCGATGCGGGGGTATTGGTCATATTTATTTTTGGTTGAAAGGGTTAAAAAAAGCTTGTATATGGAAAATGCATACACAAGCTTTTGCTTTAAATCAAGCAGACTGCTGCGGCTGATTAGTTTTTGTCCTGATCAACCAGTTTGTTTTTGGCAATCCATGGCATCATGCTGCGTAATTGGGTACCAATAATTTCAATCGGGTGCTCGGCATTTTGGCGGCGGCGGGCTGTCATGGAAGGATAGTTGGTAGCACCTTCGACGATGAATGATTTAGCATAGTCGCCATTCTGAATGCGTTTTAATGCTTCACGCATGGCTTGGCGGGAGTGCTGATTAACTACTTGTGGGCCGGTAAAGTATTCGCCGTATTCTGCGTTGTTGGAAATGGAATAATTCATATTGGCAATTCCGCCTTCGTAGATAAGGTCTACAATCAGTTTCATTTCATGCAGACATTCGAAGTAGGCCATTTCTGGAGCGTAGCCGGCTTCTACCAGCGTTTCAAAACCGGTTTTGATTAATTCAACCAAACCGCCGCACAATACGGCTTGTTCGCCAAAGAGGTCGGTTTCGGTTTCTTCTTTGAATGTGGTTTGAATTACGCCGCCTTTGGTGCCGCCGTTGGCAGCAGCATAAGACAATGCAATGTCACGGGCACGGCCAGTGGCATCCTGATGTACGGCAATCAAGCTAGGTACGCCGCCGCCTTTGAGGAATTCGCTGCGTACGGTATGGCCTGGGCCTTTAGGAGCAATCATCACCACATCCAAATTTTTAGCTGGAATGATTTGGTTGTAATGAATGTTGAAACCGTGGGCAAAGGCTACGGTAGCGTTGTCTTTGAGGTTGGGGGCAATTTCGTTGATGTATACGGCAGGCTGAAATTCATCAGGGGTAAGTATCATGACTACATCAGCGGCTTTAGTAGCTTCGGCTACTTCGCGTACATCATGGCCGGCATTAACTGCTTTGTGCCAAGAGTTGCCGTTTTTGCGTAAGCCGACGATTACATTAACGCCTGAATCTTTTAGGTTGGCTGCGTGTGCATGTCCTTGTGAGCCATAGCCGATAATGGCTACGCTTTTGCCTTTGATTAATGAAAGATCGGCGTCTTTATCGTAATAAACTTGCATTGTTATTCCTTTTGTTAAAACTTTGTGTCTTGGTTATGTTCATGTTTCGGCCTGATGCGGCCGAAGGTGTTTGGGTTTGTGCTTAAATGCGTAGCATGCGTTCACCGCGGCCAATGCCGGCAGCTCCGGTACGGACGGTTTCTAGAATCAGTGTTTTGCCTACAGTGTCTAGAAAGGCATCGAGCTTGTTGCTGGTACCGGTGATTTCTACAGTATAGGTTTTGTCGGTCACGTCGATGATGTGGCCGCGGAAAATATCAGCTAGGCGCAGGATTTCATCGCGGTCTTTGCCGGTGGCACGTAGTTTGACCAGCATGAGTTCACGTTCGACATACTGGCTGTCGTTTAAATCGATTACTTTGATAACCTCAATCAGTTTGTTGAGCTGTTTGGTTATTTGCTCCATGACATTGTCGCTGCCACTGGTAACGATGGTCATGCGTGATAAGGTTCTATCTTCTGTGGGGGAAACAGATAAGGAATCGATGTTGTAGGCACGGGCTGAAAATAGGCCGACTATACGGCTCATCGCACCAGATTGATTTTCCATCAGAATAGATAAGATGTGTCTCATGATGCGCTCCGGCTATTCTGCTCGCGCTCGTTGGCAGCTGTAGCTTTGATTTTATCCATATGTGGTGGCAGCACCATCTCATCCAGACCTTTGCCGTTACCCACCATTGGGTAGACATTTTGGGTGCGGTCGGTAATGAAGTCCATAAATACTAGACGGTCTTTCAGAGCAATAGCTTCTTTCAGTGCACCTTCTATATCCGCAGGTTTTTCAACCCGAATTCCGACGTGTCCGTACGCTTCCGCCAGTTTGACAAAATCTGGCAGTGAATCCATGTAGGTTTCGGAGTAACGGTTTTCGTAGTAGAGCTCCTGCCACTGGCGCACCATGCCGAGAAAGCCATTGTTGAGGTTGATGACCTTAATGGGCAGACGGTATTGGTAGCAGGTGGAAAGTTCTTGAATATTCATTTGTATGGAACCTTCACCAGTAATGCAGAATACATCTTCTTCCGGCCGCGCCAGTTTGGCACCCATGGCATAAGGCAGTCCTACACCCATGGTACCTAGTCCGCCTGAATTGAGCCATTGACGGGGACGTTGAAACGGATAGTACTGTGCAGTAAACATCTGATGCTGGCCAACGTCGGAGGTGATGAGGGCGTTGTTACCTGTGATTTTGGCTAGTGTCTGGATGACTTGTTGTGGTTTGATGTATTCATCTGCGTTTTCAAACCACAGGCTGTTGTGACTGCGCCAGTTTTCAATGGATTTCCACCATTTTTCCAGAGCGTTATTGCTGAATGCCAGATTTTGTTTTTGCCACAGGGCAAGCAAATCTGCTAATACGTTTTTAACATCGCCAACAATCGGTACATCTACTTTTACGCGTTTGGCGATACTGGAGGGGTCGATATCGATGTGGATAATTTTTTTGCCATCATCGGTGAATTTGTCCGGTACGGAGATAACGCGGTCGTCAAAGCGTGCCCCAACGGCTAGTACAACATCGGCGTTTTGTAATGCTAAATTGCCTTCATAGCTGCCATGCATACCTACCATACCGAGAAACTGGCGGTTGGTACTGGGAAATGCACCCAGCCCCATCAAGGTGGCAACACAGGGGGTACCGGTAGACTGAATGAAATCAGTGAGTACGTTGCTGGCATTGCCTAAAACCACGCCGCCGCCGAACAGTACTATTGGGCGTTTGGCTGCGGCCAGTACTTGTGCAGCTTTTTTAATCTGGCCGGTGTGCCCATGGGTTACAGGCTGATAGGAGCGGATGTTGATGTCTTCTTGTGGATAGCTGAATTTGGCCATTGCCTGTGTTACATCTTTGGGGACATCAATCACGACTACGCCTGGGCGGCCTGTGCGGGCAATCTGAAAGGCTTTTTTAATGGTTTCAGCTAATTCGCCAATATGGGTAACTAAAAAGTTATGTTTGACACAGGGGCGGGAGATGCCGATGGTGTCTACTTCCTGAAAAGCATCGGAACCAATGGCAGGTGTGCCTACCTGACCGGAAATGACCACGAGTGGAACAGAGTCGGAATTGGCGGTGGCGATACCGGTGATGGCATTGGTGGCTCCTGGGCCGGAAGTAACCAGTGCGACGCCTATTTTTTCACCGTTGCTGGCACGTGAGTAGGCATCAGCTGCATGTACGGCAGCCTGTTCGTGTCTGACAAGGATATGGCGAAATTTTTTTAATTGAAAGATGGCGTCGTATATTTCGAGAACTGCTCCGCCGGGATATCCGAAAACATATTCTACATTCTCGGCTTTGAGACTCTGCACGAGTATTTGTGCACCTGAAAGTTGCATATCAACCTCTTATGTTCTGGCTGTCCGACTGACACGTAACCAATGCATCTGCAATCCGGTAAGATTTAATAAATGCGAACAGCGATTTGGGGTACGCGAACGCACTTATTGTGATGAACTGTTGGTTCTGCGTCCGGTAGTCGGATGAGCAGGTTTGGGTTAGCTAAATGAGTGTTTACGATAAAGCAGGTGTTGATGTTAAGCAAGTGCTATTTTTGTGAAGTTTACTCCTATTTTTAGGTTAAAATTTTATTTTATGCTTCAATTTTTTAGTTTTGTGCATTTTTATGCTTTATTTGGACAAATTTTATGCATTTTATGAATTAATTTGTCCAAATTTAAATAAATTATTTGTTTTTGTAAAATTTTTAATTTTAGACTTATTGTCCAGTTAATAAATGATAATGTGGGCTCCTGCCGCCTGTGCTATCTGCATGAGTGTGGTGGAGTCCATGTAGGCATGGGCAAGATGTGAAATGTTGGCAACGATGGGTAGATGGGTAATTTTTCTGGCTTTAACAATGGCTTCTACGTCAAGGCGGTAAGGGGCATTGCGCTCAAGGCTGAGGGTGCCTGCTTCTCCAAGCATAAGGTGGTGGTTACCTTTTAAAGCGATGTGTTCAGCAGCTATAAGCCAGTCATCGACTTGATGATGTTTGTCTTTACACAATACGACAGGGATATTTAGGCAGCCTACTTCGTTGAGTAGGGTACGGTTAGACATAAGTTCGCCGCCAAGGTAAATGATGTCGGCCTCTGCTTGTAAGGCTGGTTCGAGCTGGCGCACGTCTCTGATGCGTAGCCATACTGATTTACCCGCTTGATGGGCACTGGCTATCTGTTGCTGCATATTGGTTCGCGGTTGCGATGGTGGGGTGTAGGGTGAGGCCGCTTGAAAAAAGGGATCGATGAATATGTTGATGTTTTCTGGCAATTGTGAGTTGGTTACGCTGGCTACCAATTGATGATGGTTGCCGCCAAGCTGCTGTCCGCGTACGGTAATGACGGTGTCTTCGGCTTTGGTCTCGCGGCTGATGATGCGCCAATCCTGAAGTACGCGCATGGCTTTTTCTACTCCGGCTAGTGCTTCCAGTTCGCGTGGTTCAAACACTCTTTCGTCGCCAACTGCGCCAATAATAGTGCGCTCTTCTCCGCGCGAAATATGCTCGTGCAATCCGCGCTCACGGATGTAGCTGATGACGCTGTTAATCTGTGTTTCGGTAGCCTGACGCTGCATTACTATAATCATGTTGGTTGTCCTTATGAAGGGTGCTTTGATTGTCAGTAAAAAAAAGCAGGCTGGCAAGTAGCTGGCTGGTGCGAACACTGTCTATGTGGACGATTCTGTGCCAGAAACATGTTATGGTAACACTACAACAGTGATAGTAAACTATTGTTATTAATGAAAAGTGTGTATATTTTATATGTTAACTTGCGTGATGAAATTCTGGTGGGTTTCATGATGTGAGGCCAATAAAAAACAGTTCATTCAGGGACAGATAAATGAAAACAAGAAGGCTGTTGTTTGTGTTGGTGGTATTGGTTCTGGTGGGTGTGGCGGTTTGGATAAATATACGCAGTCATGTGTCTTTACCGGATGGTTTTGCAGGCGGAAACGGACGCATGGAGCTAAAACGGCTGGATGTTGCGACACTTTATTCTGGAAGAGTAATTGAAATGAAGGTGGATGAGGGGGATGTGGTAGTCAAAAATCAGGTTTTGGCTGAACTGTCTTCTGATCAGACCAGTAGTAAGCTGGCGGCCGCGCGCGCAGATAAGCAACGTGCGCTGGAAAATGTATCTAAGGCTGATGCGGAAATTGCTGCCCAGCAACAAGCTCATAAAGTAGCGCAGATGGATCTGGACAATGCGCGCCAGCTTAAATCGGATGAATTGGTGTCTGCTCCTGAATTACGCCGACGTCTGGCGGAACGAGATGCGGCAATTGCCAAGGTAAAATCGGCGCAGGCAGCACGTGCTGAGGCGCTTGCGGCAGTGAATCAGGCACAGGCACAGATTGATGCGACATTTTCTGCTAATAACGATATGTTGATTCGGGCACCCAAAGCAGGACGAGTGGAGTACCGGATTGCTGAAGCGGGCAATGTGCTGGGTGAGGGGAATAAGGTTGTTTCTTTGCTTGACCCGACTGATGTAACTTTGTCGGTATATTTGCCTACGGATACGATTGGCAAGCTCAAGCTCGGTGATGAGGCAAGGATTGTGCTGGATGGAATGGATGCAGTATGGCCAGCTAAAGTGGATTTTATTGATTCTAATGCGCAGTTTACGCCGAAATTTGTGGAAACGCTGAATGAGCGGCAGAAGCTGATGTATAAGGTAAAACTGAAAATTCCGGCACAGGTGGCGTTGCGGTACCGCGGTTTGCTCAAGGGCGGATTAACGGGTAATGGCTATATCCGTTTTGATAACAATAAAGTTTGGCCGCAGCAGTGGCAGGTTAAATTACCTAATTTAAAACCAGCAGCCAAGGGTGCCTGAAATGGATAAAACTGCCAGAGAGCAGGCTGGTACAGAGGAAGATTGGGCAGTTGATTTACGCCATGTGTCACATCAGTATCGGCAGACGGTGGCATTGCGCGATGTATCTTTGCAAATCCGCCGCTGCGCAACGGTGGGACTGATTGGACCAGACGGGGTAGGTAAATCTACTTTGCTGTCTTTGATAGCTGGTGTAAAGATTATCCAGCAAGGTGATGTGCTGGTTTTTGGTGAAAGTATGGCGTTGAAACACAGCCGCCAATTGCTAAGTCACCGGATTGCCTTTATGCCACAGGGGCTGGGACAAAATCTGTATCCAACTTTATCAGTGAATGAAAATGTGGATTTTCATGCGCGGCTATTTGGTTTGCGTGGTGAGGAGCGTAAGCAGCGGATTGCTCGTTTGTTGCAGGCAACCAGATTGGCTCCGTTTGCCGAACGACCAGCTGGTAAGCTTTCCGGCGGGATGAAGCAAAAGCTGAGTCTGTGTTGTGCGTTGGTACATAATCCGGAACTGCTGATTCTGGATGAGCCGACTACTGGTGTGGACCCGTTGTCGCGGCGGCAGTTTTGGCAACTAATTGATGAATTACGGGTGGAAAACCCGGATATGACTGTAATTGTCGCTACCGCCTATTTTGACGAGGCCAAACGCTTTGAATATCTGCTGGCTATGGACGATGGTCGTCTGATTGTTAATGCTCCTACGCAGCAGGTGCTGGAGGATACGCATACGGATACGCTGGAACAGGCGTATGTGAAAATGTTGCCTGAGGCAAAGCAAAATAAAGGTGGCAGTTTAGAGCTGACGCCGTTTGTACCAGACAAAAATTCACCTCCGGCAATTGAGGCTAAGGAATTAACTAAGCGATTTGGCGATTTTGTAGCAGTTAATAATGTAAGTTTTACTATTGAACGGGGCGAAATTTTCGGTTTTTTGGGCTCTAATGGCTGCGGCAAATCAACTACGATGAAAATGCTTACCGGCTTGCTGGATGCCAGTTCTGGTAGTGCTAAGCTGCTGGGTAAAACTGTTGATGCTAATGATATGACGACGCGCATGAAGATTGGTTATATGTCGCAGTCGTTTTCTTTGTATGAAGAATTGACGGTGCGGCAAAATCTGGTGCTCTCTGCCAAGCTGTATGAAATGGATACAAATCAAATTGAATCGGCAATACAGGAATCGTTGCAGCAATTTGATTTACAGGAATTTGCTGATACGCAACCGAGTGAATTGCCTTTAGGCATTCGTCAACGTTTGCAACTGGCTGCTGCCTGTTTGCATCATCCACAAGTTCTGATACTGGATGAGCCTACCTCTGGTGTGGATCCTGTGGCCAGAGATATGTTCTGGCATCATCTGCTGGATTTATCACGCCAGAATCGTACCACAATTTTTGTATCTACCCACTTTATGAATGAAGCGCAACGCTGTGACCGCATATCGTTTATGCATCAGGGGCGGGTGCTGGCAATTGGTACACCACAGGAGTTGTGCGCCAATAAACAAACAGATGATCTGGAAACTGCTTTTATTGATTATTTACAGGAAGCGGTAGACAAAACAGACAATAGCGTGCCACAGGTAGATTCAGAACAGAAGAAACAGCAGCAAACTGCAATGGCGCCAGCTGTGGCAGGGAAGGCTATGAATGCGGACAGTGTTTCTTACTGGTTTCGGACGGTATGGACGTTTGCAGTACGTGAAGGCAAAGAGCTGATGCGAGACAAAATTCGTCTATTTTTTGCCTTGTTTGGACCGGTGGTGCTGATGATGATGGCGGCGTGGTCTGTATCCTTTGATGTGGAACATGTGAAATTTGCGGTAATGGACCGTGACCAGACGGTGGAAAGCCGTGCTTTAGTCGAATATTTCCGGGGTTCGCGTTATTTTACTTTTACCGGCACGCTGCACAGTGCAAATGAAATTGATGAAACGTTGAAGGTATCTAAGGCGCGTCTGGTTATTGATATACCGCCACATTTTGGCCGTGACTTACTGCGCGGAGATAAGCCGGAAGTTGGTTTTTATGTTGATGGCACGATGCCCTTTATGGCAGAAAACATTAAAAGCTTTATTCTCATGATCCTGGAACGCTATGCAGCGGCGGAATGGGCACAGACGGGATTACCTATTTCGCTTAAACCGGCAGCACAGATTGCGCCTCGTTATGTCTATAATCAGGATTTTAAAAGCATTTTTGCAATTACACCCGGTATGATTATGATGGCGATGATGCTAATACCAGTGATGATGACGGCGCTGGGTGTAGTGCGGGAGCGAGAAATTGGTTCGATTACCAATTTATACACTTCGCCGGCTTCGGTAAGGCAGTTTCTGATTGGCAAGCAGATTCCCTATGTTGTGGTTTCTTTTATTAGCTATTTGATTCTAGTGTGGCTGGCAGTAGTGGTGCTTAGTGTACCAGTACGTGGCAGTTTTCTAGCCATGAGTGTTGGAGCGCTGGCACTGATTTGTGCAGCCACAGCTTTTGGTTTGCTTATTTCTAGCTTTGTGAAGTCTCAGGTGGCGGCAATTTTTGGTTCGGCCATTCTGTCGCTGATTCCGGCGCTGAATTTCTCTGGCTTGCTCTATCCGTTGTCTACGCTCACCGGTATTAATTACTGGCTGGGCTGGAGTTTCCCCACGGCTTGGTATCAGCTAATTAGTCTTGGTGGTTTTACTAAAGGATTGGGTTTTCTGGATTTTATTAACTACTATCTTGTTTTGCTGGCATTTTGTCTGGCGTATGTGTTTTTAGCCGGCTGCTTGTTGAAAAAGCAGGAGGTGTAGATGCTGCAATGGTTTAAAAATGTCTGGGTACTGAGTGTTAAGGAGCTGAAAAGTCTGCTAAGCGATGTGGTGCTGATTGCGCTGATGGTGGTGGTGCTGTCCGTGGCTATTTATACAGTTGCTACCAGTATTTCTACTGAGGTGCGCCATGCTTCTGTAGCGGTGATGGATGTAGATCACAGTGTGTTATCGTACCGGATTAGGGATGCGCTGCTGGAACCTTATTTTAAGCCTCCGGTAGAAGTAAGACGCGAAGATATTGATGCGGCAATGGATAAAGGCGACTATGTTTTTGTTCTCGATATTCCGGCTAATTTTGAGCGTGATGTGGTGGCTGGCAGATCGCCTAGTATTCAGGTTCTGGCTGATGCAACGTCGGTAACTCAGGCTGGTATTGGCTTTAATTATTTGAGTCAGATTATTGATGCGCAAACGCGTTCTTTTTTACGGCAACAGTCGGCCGCTACTTTTTCACCGGTCACGCCAGTGATGAATGTCCAATTTAATCCCAATGGCGAATCGGCGTGGTTTATTGCAACAATGAATGTGGTATCGAACTTAACTTTGTTGGCAATTATTCTGGTAGGGGCAGCGGTTATTCGTGAGCGCGAACACGGCACGATTGAGCAGTTATTGGTGATGCCGGTACGTCCCAGTGAAATTGTGATGGCGAAGATTTTTGCTAATGGTGCTGTGATTTCGGTGGCTTCACTGTTGTCGCTGTGGCTGGTGATTGAGGGGTGGCTGCATATTCCGATTAACGGCTCGGTGTCGTTGTTTAGTCTGGGTATGTTTATTTATCTATTTTCGGTGGCTTCGCTGGGTATTTGGTTTGCCACGCTGGCGCCGACAATGCCGCAATTTGGCTTGCTGTGTTTACCGATATATGTGGTGATGCGGTTGCTTTCTGGTTCGGAATCGCCTTTGGAAAGTATGCCGGCTTTTTTTCAGTATATAACGTGGTTGTCGCCTGAAACACAATTTACCCAGTTTAGTCAGGATGTGTTGTTTCGCAATGCTGGGCTGATGACCGTATGGCCGAAAATTATGATGATGTCCATTATGGGCGTGCTGTTTCTGGCTTTGGCACTGTCACGTTTTCGCGGCATGCTGGCGCAGCATTCTTAATGCAGATGTCGTACATTCAGGACAAATGGAAATGAATAAAACGTGGTTTGCGGTAGTACTCGCTTTGGGTTTGCTGGCAGGCTGTAGCCGTACCGATATAAAGGTGAGGTCTACAGTGAGTATTCCTCAACAGTTTGAGCAGAATGCTGCAGCACGGGGAACAGCAGATATCAGCTGCTGGTGGCAGAGCTGGCCTGATCCGGTATTAAACGACCTGATTGAAATCGGTTGGAAAAACAATCGTAATCTGGCTAGCATGAAAGACAATATGCTTGCGGCGCGAGCCACTGCAGCCATGGCTGAAGCGAATTTGCGCCCACAAGCTGGAGTAGAAAGTAGTGGCGGCCTGCATCGATATAATGGTGACAATACTCTGAAAGATCTGAATTTGCCTTTGATTGGCAATACTCGTGATTATTTGCAGGCAGCAGGCTCTCCTCTGGGTGCCAATCGCACTCGTTTGCATGGCAATACTGTGCAGGCAGGTTTTACCGCCAGTTGGGAACCTGATGTGTTTGGACAGAAACGCAGTGACGCTGATGAAATGCGATATCTAAGCCTAAGTGCGACTGAGCGTTGGCATGGTGCGCAAATGATGCTTAGCAGTGAGATTGCAGAGAATTATCTGAAAATGCGAGCCATGCAGCAGCGGGCAAAAATAGGCGAACATAGTGTGGCGACGCTGAAACAGTTGCAGCGCTATACACAAGGTCGTTTCCGTGCTGGGCAGGCGACGGCTTATGATGTGAGAGAAGTGGCCGCCAAGCTGTCTTCGATGCAGGCGCAGATTGCTACTTATCAGGCTCAGGCTGAAGTGTATCAGCGCAATATAGCGGTTTTAACTGGTCAGGAACCGCAAGGTTTTGTCATTGCAGATGCACCAGTGGATATTTTGCAGCAACTTCCCGCTGCACCGGCCGGACAACTGCCTCTAGACGTGATTACGCGTCGACCAGATATTCGCACTCAGGAAAATATGGTGAAAGCAATGAGTGCTGGTCTAGCCAGTGCTAAAGCTGATAGGTTGCCACGCTTCAGCCTGAATTTTTTATGGCAGACAGGACAAATACATTTAAATAGTAATACTTCATATTTAAAGAATACAGGCGGGTTACTAGACGCCAGTATGACGATTCCGGTATTTACTGCCGGACGGATTAAACACAATATCGAAAGAGCAGACGCTCAGCTACAGGCTGCAATTGCTGAATATGATCATCTAATTCTTCAAGCTTTAGCTGAAGTGGATAATGCCTATCAGATGCAGTTTAGTCTGTATCAGCAGACGAAGCTGATACATCAGGCACAAACTCAGGCAACCAGTCAGGCTGATGCTGCTGAAAAGTTGTTTCGCTTTGGCGATATGACGCTTGATCGCAGTTTGCGTGCACGACTGAATGCCGAGGATATTGCTGACAAGCAAGTGCAGGTAAGGCTGGAAGAGGCACGTAATCTAGTGAATTTATATAAGGCACTGGGAGGAGGCTGGCAAAGCAGTGAGGAGGAATGAGCATTGTGCTGAAATGCAAATGCTGTATATTCAAAATTAAGTGTTGAAGATGTCGCACTATTAGTTTACTCGCTAATGCGACGTATGATTTCTGTAAGAATCTTGTTTAATATCTATATTTTCTGCTTCGGGAGCCATGCATGCAGCTATGTTTTAATCGATCACTGATGCGACAAGTGCTGATGTTGATGGCATTATTCGGGCTGGCAGCTTGTTCTACTCTGCGTTATCAGCCTGTAGCTGTAATAGATGATGTTAGTAAGAATCCAGACGGCTATCGTTTGCAACGCGCTCTACTTAATAATAAAGCGGATAAGAAAGATGATGTAATCGGAATTGTCATGCTGTCCGGTGGGGGGACTCGTGCGGCTGCTTTCGGCTATGGCGTGCTTGAATCTCTGAAAAAACAACAGGTCAAAATAGATGGCCGGCCTAAAAGCCTATTGGATACGGTAGATGTAGTATATGGGATTTCCGGTGGTTCTATCCTGGCCACTTATTTCGGGCTGCATGGATCGGAAACCATTCCAAAATTCGAGCAGAATTTTCTCAATTTGAATTTACAGAAAATGCTTATCGGGCAGTTATTCTCGATGGCAAACTGGTCAAGGCTGGGTTCACCAGAATTTGGCCGTGGAGATTTATTGCAGGAGCAGCTGGATTTGCACTTATATCACGGGGCAACTTATGCTGATTTAAATAATAAGCGTCAAGGGCCGTTTGTAGTGATTAGTGCTACTGATATGAGTCTGGGCAGCCGTCTAGATTTTACCCAAGAATATTTTGATTTACTTTGTTTGGATCTGACCGATTTGCCAATTGCGCGCGCGGTGGCTGCATCCAGTGCAGTACCGCTCGTCTTTGCTCCGGTAACTTTAAATAATAATGGAGGCAACTGCCACTATCATTTACCGGATAACTTAGTTGATAGTAATAATGTTGATGCTACTGGGACGACTTCATTCCGAGCGCAGACTAGAGCCGTATACCGTGCCAATTTGAAGCAGTACCAAGATAGCCAGAAGCGGCCATATATTCACTTGTTGGATGGTGGGCTGACCGATAATCTGGGTTTGCGCAGTCTGCTGGATGCCACGGAGCTCTATAGTAATAAAACTTTATATGACCGGCTAGAGTCAGCGAAGATTCATAAAATCATTATTATTAATGTCAATGCACAAACTCAGCGCAAAAATTCCATAGACAGTAGTGCCAGTGTTCCAGGTACAGCTGAAGTTGTGCGAGCACTAACCAGTATTCCGATTGAGAAATATTCGGAAGATACGCAGCATCAGTTTCAAAAATATGTGGATTGGTGGAACGAGAGCCGCAGTGAGGGTACACCACAGGTATATTATGTGAGTGTGAATCTGTTGGATATGCCGCCATCACCGCTGAGGGATAAAGTCATTCATATTCCGACAACGTTTTATCTAGCACATAGTGAAGTTAATAATCTGCGTAAGGCGGCCAAACTATTACTGGCTCAATCTTCAGAATATCAGCGTCTGATTAAGGATATTGGGGTAGAACCTGATACCTCGACACCTGAACCATTTACTTTATATGGAGATGATGTTGCTGCTACTCAGGCAGACACAGATGAAGAGTCTGCTACAGATGCAACCGGTACCGATGCAGTTGATAATGTGCAGAATCACGTAAGCGGTGTGGTCAATTTTATTAATACTGAAGCTGTACCTATATTGCGCTAACAAGGTATTTGCTTAGAAAGATAAGGTTCGGCAGATGTAATAAATGCTGGATTTGATTTTTATTGATTAAAGCCTGAGATTTTTCTCAGGCTTTTGTTTTATCTTGCCACCATACACCAAAAATAAATGCACTTGCTGATGTGCAATCACTGAAAAAGAAGAATGAATGATCTGGCTTTATAAAAATAATGTTATTTGTTAATTGTTTATTTGTATTTTATGCATTGATTAAAGCAGATTTTGATAAGAAAAATCGGCAAAACGAAGGTATGAAAAACGAATAAGGGGTTTTGGTTAAATTTATGAATATAATTGAAATGAATTTCTATTCATTAAGCCAAATTTTTTTAATATGCAATTTTTGTTAATTTTAATGGCATTTTTTTTAGTTTAAAATCTTTTTTTGTGGTGAATTGGCTACAGAATCAATCAAAAATAAAGGAGTTGTTAATTAAGATTCCTATTATCATTTCAATATGTTAGAGATTATCAATTGTATTTGAGATGACATTTATATATCTTAATAAATTATTATGCTTTTTAGCTAAATATATTTAGTAAGAAATGAAATATTTTAATGCGAGTAGTAATACATATTTATTGAATATTTCTAATTTAAAACTCAATAAGCATAATTAAAATATAATAATATTTATTTATGAATGAATTTATCTGAACAATCTCTTAACTTTTTGCTTATAAATCAGTGGTTGTGCACTTTTAATTTCGCTTTTTGGAAAGTGTGAAATTGCTATTACATAGTAGTTAAATGTGATTATTTGATTTAATTTTATGCAATAAAAATTAACAAAATACTAAAGTTATCAATTATTTTCATACCTATTGAAATTAAGACAAAAATTAAAAGCACACAAGCGCACACTAGCCTTCGTTCTTTCAGGAGAAGGTAGACATATGTTGAATTGGGTTTTGACTAATATTCAGGAATCGCCGGTTATTCTGCTGTTTCTGTCATTAAGTCTGGGCTACTTACTGGGCAGTATTCGTTTCGGTAAGTTCCAGCTTGGCGGAGTCGCTGGCTCTCTGTTGGTGGCAGTGCTTTTAAGCTTGCTCAATGTACACATTGATTCTGGTCTTAAGGCATTGCTGTTTACTTTATTTATTTATGCTGTGGGTTATGAAAGTGGTCCTCAGTTTTTCCGTTCACTAGGTGTAAAAACCCTGCGTGAAATCTTTTTGGCTTTGTTCATTGCCATTACTGGTTTTATCACGGTGATGATTATGGCACGCCTGTTCCACCTGGATAAAGGTCTGGCTGCTGGACTTGCTGCCGGTGGTTTAACCCAGTCAGCGATTTTGGGTACTGCTGCCGATGCCTTGACACATATGGGACTGCCTGCTGACCAGTTGCAGCAATTACAGGCTAATGTGGCCATTGGTTATGCGGTGACTTATATCTTTGGTTCATTAGGCGCGATCATTATCTGTATGAACTTGCTGCCGAAAATCATGGGTCGTGATATTCGCGATGATGCGGTAGCTGCTGAAGCTGAACAGCTGAAAGGTGCAATGGCACTGGAAGGTAATCAGGGTATGGCGATTACGCAGATGGTAGGTCGTATCTATGTAGTGGAAAATGACATTCAGAAATCCATTAAAGATATTGAGCTGGACAATCTGGGTATTACCATTGAGCGCATCAAACGTCACGGTAACTTAATTGATTGCACACCGTCTACAGTGCTGAAAAAAGACGACATTATTCTGATCGTAGGCCGCCGTGAAGCAGTGGCTGCTGTTAGCACGTTGTTTGGACGTGAGCTGGATTCTGAACAGGGTCTGGAAGTGATTGTGGATACCAAAGACGTGGTCTTCCGCAACCCTGATTATGCCAACAAAACCATGGCTGAAATCCGTTCCAAAGTGCATTCCAGTGACCACGATTTTGAAATTCAGCATGGTATATATCTGATTGCCCTACATCGCAACGGTGAAAAATTGGATGTAACACCGGATACCGAATTCAAACTCGGGGATGTGATGACCATCTATGGTTCTACCAGTGATATTAATCGTGTTGTTCATATTATTGGTGCGCCAATTACAGTGAACAGTAAAACCGACTGGGCTTATCACGGTCTGGGTGTGGTACTTGGCCTGATTATTGGTTGGGTAGTTGTCCGTGTAGGCAATATCCCGATTACGCTTGGTGCAGGTGGCGGTGCGCTGTTGTCTGGTCTGTTTTTCGGCTGGTTACGTGCTCGCAAGCAGACGTTTGGCAATATGCCGGTAGCTGCTTCCCAGTTCATGAAAGATTTCGGTCTGGCTGGATTTGTGTCTGTAGTAGGTTTGCAGTCTGGTTTACAGGCAATTACCACAATTAAAGAACATGGCCTGACCCTGTTTTTGATTGGTGTTGTGGTAACACTAGTTCCGATGATTCTTGCAATTTTCTTTGGTCGCTATGTGCTGCGTTATGACAACGCTGCAATCTTTGCCGGTGCGCTGGCTGGTTCACGTAGTGCCAATCCTGCATTTGGTGAAGTATTGGATAAAGCAGGTAATGCCATTCCGACTACTCCATTTGCCGTTACATATGCATTAGCCAATGTGTTCCTGACACTGTTAGGTCCATTGATTGTGGCTCTTGTTTGATATGTGCTTTTAACTTCTTGAGGAAAATGTTATGACTTCAAAACATGATTTTGAAAAATATGCTAATTTAAGCCCATTTGAATTGAAAAATCATTTGATTGATTTGGCACAGAGCCGCAACGACCGCATGATGCTGAATGCTGGCCGTGGTAACCCCAACTTTCTGGCTACTTTGCCTCGTAATGCATTTTTTGAATTAGGTCTGTTTGCTACTGAAGAGTCTGAAATCTCTTTCTCTTTCTTAGACCAGAATATCGGCGGAATGCCATTTAAAGATGATTTGATGGCTCGCTTCGACGATTTTATTCGTCGCAACCGCCACAAACCTGGTGTGGACTTCCTGAGTAAAGCCATGTCTTACGTGCGTGACCAGCTTGGCTACAATCAGCATCAGTTCTTGCTGGAAATGACTGAAGGCATTCTGGGCTGCAACTATCCCGTACCAGACCGCATGCTGCGTTTGTCTGAAGAAATCGTTAAAACCTACGTTCTTGAAGAAATGGGTGCCAAAACACTGGCTAACGATGATATCGACTTATTTGCCACTGAAGGTGGTACCGCCGCTATGGCCTATATTTTCAGCTCGCTGAAACAGAATGGTCTGATTCGTAAAGGTGACAAAATTGCTCTGGGTGCCCCAATTTTCACGCCTTATCTGGAAATTCCAGAACTGAATGATTACGAACTGGAAGAAGTATTAATCAATGCTGATCCGAAACTGGACTGGCAGTATCCTGAAAGCGAACTGCGTAAACTAGAAGATCCTTCCATCAAAGCATTCTATCTGGTTAATCCGTCCAACCCACCTTCAGTGAAAATGGACGACCGCAGTCTCCAGATTATCGCGGACATCGTGAAAAAACGTCCTGATTTGATTATCTTGACTGATGACGTTTACGGTACTTTTGCTGAGAACTTTGAGTCTCTGTTTACCATGTGTCCGTACAACACCATTCTGGTTTACTCTTTCTCCAAATACTTTGGTGCAACCGGTTGGCGTTTGGGCGTAATTGCCATGGCCAAAGAAAATGTACTAGATAAGAAAATTGCAGAACTGCCGGAAGAAGAACGCAAAATTCTGCATGAACGTTACTTGTCTATTACTCCGGAACCAGAAAAACTGAAACTGATTGACCGTATGGTAGCTGATAGCCGTGCTGTAGCGCTGAACCACACTGCTGGTCTGTCTACTCCGCAGCAGGTACAGATGGTACTGTTCTCTCTGGCCGAAATGATGGATACCAAGAAACAGTATAAAGACGCATTGATGGCTCTGATTCGCAATCGCAGCGCCGCTATGTACAAACAGCTGGGTATCAAACACGAGTTCAACGAAAACAGCGTAGATTACTATACTCTGGTGGATATGGAAGATACTGCCCGTCAGTTGTATGGTAACGAGTTTGCTGAATGGGTAGTTAAAACCAAAAACCCAAATGAACTGCTGTTCAGAATTGCAGATGAATCCGGCGTAGTATTGTTACCTGGTAAAGGCTTTGCGGTACGTCACCCATCTGGTCGTGTATCTCTGGCCAACCTGAACGAATACCAGTACAAAGCCATCGGTGCTTCACTGCATAAACTGGCTTGCGAGTATTACGAAGAATTTAAAGCCAGCAAATAATTAATTTTGTTTGAGCTTTAAATCAGCGCCGTACTTTAGAAAGTACGGCGCTATTATGTTCGCCTTTATCATGCACAGCTTTTGTTTTAGCTAGGATATTAGTATAGTTTAGTATAATTATTTAGCTGATTTATATGGAGGAGAACAGAATGCGAATACATTTTATTGTGCACGAAAATTTTGAGCAACCGGCAGTATGCCTTGAATGGGCGCAAAGTAGAGGGCATAGAATTTCGTTATCTGCTATTTATCAGGGAGATAAAGTGCCAACATCTGCCGATGATTTTGATATGCTCATTATCATGGGTGGCCCTCAGTCACCACTAACTACAATACAGGATTGTGCCTATTTTGACAGTGCCGCTGAGCAGCACCTTATCCGCCAAGCCATTGATAATGGTAAAGCAGTACTGGGAATTTGTTTGGGAGCACAATTAATCGGACAAGCGCTGGGCGGTATGGTAGAAAGCAGCCCTAATAAGGAAATCGGTAACTTTCCGATTCAGCTTACAGCGGCAGGTTTAGCCGATGAGATGATAGAACATTTTGGTCAGGAATTGACTGTGGGTCACTGGCATGGAGATATGCCTGGACTACCCCCACAGGCACAGATTTTAGCTTATAGTACTGGTTGTCCACGCCAGATTATCCGGTTTGCGCCAATAGCATACGGATTTCAGTGTCATCTTGAATTCAACCGCGCAGCAATTGAATCATTAATTCCCCATTCAAAGCTAGATTTACAGCATGCCGGTCAGTATCCGTATATACAACCTGCATCTGAAATTTTGGACTATGATTACGTTCCCATGAATCAGAAACTGTGTGTTTTTCTGGATAAATTATTGCATAGATATCAGACACAGAAGCATTAACACATAGCAAAATGCTTAAACCAGCTCTAAGCCTTGTTGGTAAAAAAACGGTTGATTGCGTTTTGAGCCTGTTCTTTCAAAGCTGGTGTGAGAGCAGTTTGTAGTTGTTTGCATACCATAGCAATAACGGCAATATCGTCGGTGAAACCAAGCGGCCCAAGAAAGTCTGGTATGAGATCTATTGGGCTAAGAAAGTAAAGCAAGGCACCTAGAATCAACATTTTACTGCGTAAAGGCGTATGCGGAGATTTAAGTAGCAGAAATAAAGAGTACAGCTGTATAACCACCGGTTTGCCCAAACGCAAAGCATTTCTGGATAGTTTGGCAAAAAAGCTTTGCTCATTAACCCATCCATGCAGATTGACCACACTTTTGGAAAAAAACTTCATGGCATTGTGTTTTCTTAATAATGGATTTATTTTAAATTTGACGGTGATAAAACCACTTTTACTCGTGCTTGATGGCGTTGCTGGTAAAAACGGACATCAAACCACCAAAAAGCCGATTTTTTTACTGACCAGAATTGTTGTGGCAGCCAGACACCATTAAGAAGATAAGCACAAAACTGGCCAATCCATGGCTGATGTCCTACCCATATCTGAGTGGATGCAGGGGGCTGCTGTTGCAGAAATGTGGCTAGATCAAGCGGGTGGCAGTCCGGATTGAATAATTTGTTTACAGTAAACGGCTGCTTCAGATAACGAGCAGTTTGCTGAGACCTGACAGCTTCTGAACAGTAAATTTGACAATTACCCGGCAAATGCTGACGCAGCCACTGCGCGCTCAGCTTTGCTTGCAGTTGGCCTTTAGTGGTGAGTTTGCGTGCCATATCCTCCCAGTTATCCTCGGCTTCGGCATGGCGCCATAAAATTAAGTCCATATCTTACTCCTTTGGATTATGGTGTCTGAGTGCAGTGTACTGTTATGCTTATGTTACAATTGTTTGGTTTCCATTCACAGTTTGATAGTAGAGCTAACCAGATGGTCTGGCAATGTCACTCGGGCTATCTTTGTATTTTTTAATCAAGCATTAACATTGGAAGACTAAACTGGCGTGAATCGATTTTCTGTAGAAGGTAAACTGGGGCAGAATCAAAGCTGGCGGCTGGCTGACCGTCTGCAAGTTTATATGCAGTTAATGCGTATAGACCGTCCTATCGGCACATTATTGCTGCTCTGGCCCACGTGGTGGGCACTGTGGATTGCAGGTGATGGCCATCCAGACTGGCTAACGGTATTGGTATTTACTATTGGTACTTTTTTAATGCGCAGTGCAGGCTGTGTGATCAACGATTATGCCGACCGCGACTTTGACGGTGCGGTAGACCGTACCAATCAACGCCCGTTTGCTTTGAAAAAAGTGAGCAAAAAAGAAGCGCTTTTGCTTACGCTGGTGCTGTGTATTTTGGCTGCACTGTGTCTGGAGCCACTTAATCGGCTTACTTGGTTGATGAGTGTACCGGCTTTGTTTTTGGCTATGACTTATCCCTTTACCAAGCGCTTTTTTCCGCTGCCGCAACTATATCTTGGCCTGGCATTTTCTTTCGGTATTCCGATGGCTTTTGCTGCAGTGAGCAAACAGGTACCCATGATTGCATGGGTTTTACTCGCAGCCAATACATTATGGACTCTGGCCTACGATACCATTTACGCGATGGCAGATAAAGAGGACGACCTGAAAATTGGTATCCGTACTTCTGCTATCACTTTCGGGCAGCATGATATTACTGCCGTGATGTTGTGCCATCTTGGTTTTGATATATTCATGATTATTGCTGGCGGGATGATTCAGGCCACTATATGGTACTGGCTTGCTTTGCCGCTGGTGCTGGTTTTACAGTATATACAGTGGCGGAATATTCGTACACGAGACCGCAAAATATGCTTTGCTATGTTTTTACGTAACAACCGTATCGGACTTATCTGGTTTGTAGGGCTATTGCTGCATTTTTGGCTAGGCCATCCTTAATACATAACCGTCTGTGCGATTAAAAGATAATATAATTGGGTAATTGATTAATAGTAATGGAAGAAATTGCACATCCTGTAGCTCAAGGGTTTAAGAACCGCTGCAATGAGCAATTTGATAGGAATAGAAAATGAGCATGAGTTTAATTGGGGATATATTACCGGTTTCACACGTGGTTCTCGATTTAAATGTTAGCAGCAAAAAAAGATTGTTTGAGGAAGCCGGAAAACTATTATCCGAGCAGGCCGGTCTGTCACAAGAAGATGTATTTAACTGCCTGTTTGCACGTGAAAAACTGGGTTCTACAGCTTTAGGCAAAGGCGTTGCTATTCCCCATGGTCGAACTGGTACCGTAAAAGATACTGTAGGCGCGTTTTTCCGGCTGCAAACCCCCATTGCCTTTGATGCACCGGATGAGCAACCTGTAAACATGGTGTTTGTGCTATTAGTGCCGGAAAATGCTTCCACTAAACATCTGAATGTATTATCAGAGCTGGCAGGAAAATTTTCCCAGAAATCAGTTCGCAATGCACTTTTGTCTGCTACCAGTGCTGAAAGTGTGCGCGATATACTTGTTGCCGAAGAGCTATAAGGACAGACTTTTATGCCCAGCATATCGGTACGGCGTCTGTATCATGATAACCAGACTAAGCTTAAATTGGCGTGGTCTGCCGGCACCGCTGGCGCTGATAACCGCATCAGTATCGATGCTGATAAACCGGTATTGGCTCTTGTCGGCCATTTGAACTTTATCCATCCCAATCAGATACAGGTAATCGGTATTGCCGAAGTTGAGTATTTGAATAAGATTGAGGCCGGAGAAATCAAAACTACCCTCAATGAATTATTCGACCTTACCATGTCTTTGATCATTGTGGCTAATGATTTACCCGTGCCTTATATGTTGCGTGATTATTGTCATACGCATAATGTGCCACTGTTAACATCAAAAACAGAAAGTCCCTTCCTGATGGATGTGCTGCGCATCTATCTGCAACGGGTACTGGCTGCCTCAACTGTTAAATACGGTGTTTTTTTAGATGTATTTGAAATCGGCGTACTTATTACCGGCCAGTCTGGACTAGGAAAAAGCGAGCTGGCACTGGAGTTGATATCCCGTGGCCATGGCTTGGTCGCAGATGATGCTGTAGAGCTGTACCGCATTGGGCCGGAAACGCTGGAAGGGCGCTGTCCTGCCATGCTGAAAGATTTTTTGGAAGTGCGTGGTCTAGGCGTGCTCAACATCCGTGCCATTTTCGGTGAAACTGCCGTGCGCCCGAAAAAACAGCTACAGCTCATCATCAATCTGGCACTTGCCGATGATAGCCACATGCAACGAATGGACCGTCTGAGTATCAAAAGTGAAACCGAAAGCATTCTGAATGTCTCTATACGTAGTGTGACCCTACCTGTGGCCGTAGGGCGCAATCTGGCCGTTTTGGTGGAAGCTGCAGTAAGTAATTTTATTTTACAAATGAGAGGTAAAGACAGTACCAAGGAATTTTTGGATCGTCATAATTCAATGCTGAAAGAGGATGCGGTGAATCATGAGGATAATATTGATTAGTGGATTATCCGGTTCTGGAAAATCTATTGCTTTGCGTTTGCTGGAAGATGTTGGATTTGTCTGTGTGGATAATCTACCAGTTAAGCTTTTACCCGGTCTGATTGAGCATTATGCCGCTAGCCAAACAGCTCAATTGGGTGTAAGCGTAGATATTCGCTCACGCTTTAATCCAGCAGAAGTGTTAGAGCTAGTAAAAAGATTGCGGCAGCTAGGGCATCAGGTAGATCTGCTGTTTTTAACTTCATCGGTACCTGTTTTGCTGCGTCGTTTTTCAGAAACGCGCCGCAGCCATCCTCTGGCGAAAGAGCACCAGACACTGAATGAAAGTGTCGCTGCCGAACAGGAATATATGTCTACATTACAAAGCTTTGCTTATGTAATCGATACTTCTTTGCTCAACGTACCTCAGTTGCGCCGTCAAATACAGCAATGGTTGAATCTGCCGGTAGCTCCCCTGCGTGTGGTACTAGAATCTTTTGGCTATAAATATGGAGTACCAGCAGGACTGGACTTTGTCTTTGATGTACGGTTTCTTCCCAATCCTTATTACGATTTTGATTTACGTCCTTTCACCGGACTGGATGAACCAGTAAAGGATTTTTTTGCTCGCCAGCCGGTCATGGCAGAAATGATTGCAGATTTATCTGGTTTTTTATGCCGCTGGTTGCCCGAAATGGAAAAGGAAAGCCGCAGCTATGTTAATATCGGCATTGGTTGTACCGGTGGGCAGCATCGCTCTGTATATATTGTTCAGGCACTCGCACAGCAGCTTAATGCATATTCGGTAATCGTTCGGCATCGGCAGCTGGAATTGAGAAAAAATTCTGAAAAAACGGTATAATAAGTACAGTGAATTATTCAGGCAGCCTGAAATCAGGCTGCCTGTGTGTTTTCTGTGTTGGATTTTTAGCAGACAAGGACAGTTTATGGCGATTCAATGGTATCCCGGGCACATGAATAAAGCCAAAAAAGCCATTGCCGAGCGTATTAAAAGTGTGGATATGGTCATTGAGGTACTGGATGCACGTTTACCGGCTTCAAGTGCCAATCCATTGCTGGCCAAGCTAGCTGCCGATAAACCCAAACTGAAAATACTTAATAAACAAGATTTAGCCGATCCAGAGCGTACGGAGCTATGGCTGACCGACTATCGCGCCCAGCCTCATACCAATGTACTGGCACTGGATGCATCAGAAAAACAGGCAGCAAGTAAAATCATTGCAGCGTGCCGATCGCTGGTACCCAATCGCCATGGGTTAGACCGTCCGTTAAGAGTGCTTATTTGTGGTATTCCTAACGTAGGTAAATCCACATTGATTAATGGTATGCTGGGTAAGCGCAGTGCCAAAACCGGCAATGAACCAGGTATCACCAAGGCAGAGCAGCGGCTAATATTGGCAGATGATTTCTGGTTGTATGATACCCCCGGTATGCTGTGGCCTAAAATCATTGTCGAAGAAGCCGGTTATAATTTGGCCGCTAGTGGAGCAGTGGGACGCAACGCACTAGATGAGGAAACAGTGGCACTTGAATTACTGGATTATCTGCGCCGCCATTACCTTTCTTTACTGCAACTGAGATATCAGGCAGATTTGAGTGAAAGCCCGCACTGGCGTGATGATAATTGGCTAGAATGGATTGGTAAAAAACGCGGTGCCTTATTAAGCGGTGGCCGCATTGATTACCAGAAAGCAGCTGAGCGTGTGCTCACCGATTTTCGCGATGGACTGATTGGCCGAATTACATTGGAAACCCCAAACCAATGGGCAGTGTGGCTGAAAAAAGGACAAATGCAGGAAGCTCAGCTAAAAGCCGAGCGCGCAGCCAAAAAAGCTGCACGGAAAAGTTGATTTCTTTTCTAGATCTTATCATGCCTGCACTGACAGCGTAGGAACTCATGGCTATGAATCATACAGTCTCTATCGAAGCTTTGATTGAAGCTGCATTACTCACCCAAAGTGAGGCACTGAGCGAGAAGCAATTGTGCTCACTCAGGGAGCCGCCATTATCTGCAGATGAACTGACTAGTGTATTGTCTCATTTGCAGGAGTATTGGCATGAACGCGCATTGAATTTGGTGCATTGTGCCGAAGGCTGGCGGTTTCAGGTCACACCGGTAGCTTATCCGTTGCTGGCCAGTCTGGATGTGCAACGCACACCGCGCTATTCACGTGCAGTATTGGAAACACTAGCAATAATTGCCTATCAGCAGCCGGTTACACGTGGTGATATAGAAGCAATACGTGGCGTGGCTGTTTCCAGTAATGTGTTACAAACATTGCAGGATCGTGGCTGGATAGAGATTATCGGACAACGCGACAGCGTAGGGCGACCCAACTTATGGGCCACTACCGCTACATTTTTAAGTGATTTACAGCTGGAAGATTTAAATCAGCTGCCACCTTTAACCGAATTGGGTGAACTGGTTTTACCTGAATTAAGTGAACCTGCGGAAGTTTCAACAACCGCAGAAGAACCGTCGGATGACGGATCGGGAGTTTAAACATGAGTCAAGCCAACAAAAAATTAACCAAGCGCCAGATACGCGATGGTGTGGCCTCAAAGAGTAATAAAGTCAGCAGTAAAGGCCGGCAAAATAATAAGATAAAAAAGGTTGCATCAGAACATAAAAATGCAACTACTGGAAAAAATACCGCTTTCGAACAGAAAGTGGAAAACAAAGCACGTATTCAGCGCGCCAGAAAGCTGGTGCAGCGCACACCCAATCAAGATATATTGCAACGTTCCCGTATACTGAAAGAACAGCGTGTAAACTTGGAAAAAATGGAACCAGTGCGCTTGCAAAAAGCCCTGGCTGCTTCTGGAGTCGGTTCACGGCGTGAAATGGAGCAGTGGATCAGTCAAGGACAGGTGCGAGTAAATGGCAAAGTAGCGCAGTTAGGTGACAGAATCACGCCAGAAGATGAAGTCAGCGTAAAAGGTTCTGCGATTAATATTAAATGGCCAGATCGCCTGCCGCGCATTATGGTGTATTACAAGCAGGAAGGCGAGATTGTCAGCCGTGATGACCCGCAGGGGCGAATTAGTATTTTTGATCGCCTGCCGCAAGCAGCCAGCAGCCGCTGGGTGGCAATTGGCCGTCTGGATATCAACACCTGCGGCTTACTGATACTGACAACTTCCGGTGAATTAGTGAACCGTTTTGCTCATCCGAGTTTTGAAGTTGAGCGTGAATATGCAGTACGCGTATTGGGTGAGCTCAGTGACGAGCAAAAACAAAACCTGCTAAATGGTGTAGAACTTGAAGATGGTATGGCAACGGCTCAACATCTGTGGGAACAGGGTGGCGAAGGAGCCAATCGATGGTATAACATCATCATCAAAGAAGGGCGTAACCGTGAAGTACGGCGCTTGTTTGAAAGTCAGGGTTTAACGGTAAGCCGATTAGTACGCGTACGCTTTGGTCCAATCTCCTTACCTAAACGTTTAAAACGCGGGCAGTATTATGAATTTAATGAATTTGAAGTTGCCGGCATCATGAAATGGGCAGGATTGTATCAATCTGATTATGCAAGAAAAAAATAGATTCTTGGCATAAATTCTGAGCTTATAAGCATCCTATTTTATGTTATATCTGATTTACCCATGCAGGAAATTATTTACATAATTTCCTGCATTGTTTGATTTTTATCAAGAAATTGTGTGATTTTTTATACAAATTAATCAAATGCTTTGTATTATTTTGCTAATCGGCGCAATATATATGGTATATAAGCTTTTGCATTATTCGTCTGGTTGTCCACATTCAAGAAAATGGAGTCAGAATGATTTCACCGATGCAGGTGCCTGAAATTGAGCACCGTACATTTGAATTGACACATTACGATGGGGTAACACGCACCGTATATTGTACTGATGTAGAAACAGAATTTCCTGATGGGTGTCTGATTACTTCTACTACAGATTTAAAGGGAATAATTACACATGCCAATGAAGTATTCGTGCATATGAGCGGCTGGTCGCGCGAAGAACTGATGGGCGCTGAACATTATATCCTTCGTCATCCCGATATGCCGAAAGTGGCTTATAAAGATTTATGGGATACCGTGCAAGAGGGTAAGAAATGGCACGGCTATGTTAAAAATCTGCGTAAAGATGGTGGATTTTACTGGGTATATGCAACTATTGTGCCTAATATAAGGGATGGTGTGATTCAAGGATATACCTCAGTGCGGCGAAAACCATCTCGCAGCAAGGTGCTGGAAATGCAAAGTCTGTATGAAGGACTAATGAAAGAAGAACGGGGTAATTCATGACCATTAATTTTCTGATTGCACCAGATTTTCCCCCTGAATTCTATGCTGGCTGGCATTTTCTTAATACCCGTCTGCAACGCCTAATTGATGCTCCAGTGCACCTGTTTATGGCCAGCAATGCTGAAGAAGAGCAGCAGGAAATTGACAAAGACAATGTTGATATTATCTATGCAAATCCATTTAATGCTTCTAAGCTGATTAGAGAGCTGGGTTATTTGCCGGTCGTTCGTCCTGTTAATCGTTTCGATGAAATGGTTATTGCCAGTGCGGCTGACAGTGAAATAAAATCACTTCAGGATGTCAAACCCGGTATGAAGATTTTATGTACCGAAAATTATGATGTCAAATTGATTGCTTTACGTCTACTAGAAGCAGTAGATATTGAAGAAAAAGACCTTACTTGGGTAAAAAGTGAATCGTTTTCAGCAGTGGCTCGCGGTTTGATTCAGCACGAAGGTGATATAGGCTTATTTATGTCTTCTGCCTATCACAAGCTGACTTCAATTACACTCAGCCGCCTAAATTTATTGATTGAAAGTAAAATCAATGATTTATATCATATGATTTTGCTACATCCGCGGCATGCAGAGATGCTGGATACTTTACAGAATGCATTTACATCCATGCATGAAACACCGGCAGGAGAAATGCTGCTGGAAGATCTGGGTCTGAATGATGGGTTTGCTGTTTTGAAGACAGAAGAAGTAGAATTATTGATCGACCTAATTGAAACATTACGCGATTAAACCTGCTACAACCATTTTTATTTTATAATTAAATACGCAACTTGTCAGACAACAGGTTGCGTTGTTTTTTGTAAGAGCAATGGTTATACGCGTGAGCAATCCTGATATACAGACGAAAATATCTTTTCCCAGAATATTACTTGCCCCTATGCAGGGACTCATAGATGCTCCTATGCGCGATTTATTAACTCGTATAGGTGGCTTTGATATTTGTGTCACTGAATTTGTACGGATTACCCATACCATACACGGTAAGTCTATGTGGCTGAAATACATGCCAGAGTTGGCACAGAATAATCAGACTCAAGCCGGCACAGCTGTGGCCGTTCAGTTACTGGGCAGCCATGCGGAAAATATGGCTTTAAATGCATTGAAGGTAGTTAAATTAGGTGCCAACCATATAGATTTGAATTTTGGTTGTCCGGCTCCTACCGTCAATCAACATCAGGGTGGAGCCGTACTTTTGCAGTATCCAGAAAAAATCGAACAAATTGTTGCTACCGTACGTCAAAGTTTACCAGCAGAAATCAAACTGAGTGCAAAAATGCGACTGGGCTATGAACATAAAAATCTGGCACTAGAATGCGCTTACGCAATCGAACAGGGTGGTGCTGGTGAAGTCACCGTGCATGCACGTACAAAAACAGAAGGTTATCGACCACCCGCACACTGGGAATGGATAGGACGCATTCGCGAAGCTTTAAGCATTCCAGTTATTGCCAATGGCGATGTGTTTACTTTAGCCGATTATCATCAGATTCGCGAAATCAGTGGTTGTACCGATGTCATGCTCGGACGCGGTGCTGTTCAATGTCCGGACTTAGCCAGACAGATTGCCGCCACCAATCGGGGGATCAATCTTCCTGCTTTAACATGGACCGAAATTTTGCCATGGATTGAGGATTTTTTTAATGGCTGTTGTCAGCTACGAAATAGCCATGCCAATTATCCGGTGGCGCGTTTAAAACAATGGCTTGGCATGCTCAGACTGCACTATGCAGAAGCCGGAGAGTTATTTATACAACTACGTAAAATAACGGCCATTGCCGACATTCAAAAAGAATTAAATCTACACACAGCAGAAAATGGAATTTCGGTATGAACTACAAAATTATCCAGTCAGCCAGTAATACCGAACTCAAGCATCTGTCGCGGTTAATTGCACAATCACATTATCGACGTCAGCACCGGCTTGCTGTGGTGGAGGGAATACACCTGATTCAGACATTTATGCAGGCAGGTCACCCCATCGACACAATGTTTGTACCGCAAGTTCGTGCAAATGATTTTGAAATAGTTGCCTTAATGAGAGAGCTTCCGGCACGGCAAATTGTACTAGTTGCCGACCATTTGTTAGAGAAAATCAGCGATTTAGCTCACTCAAAAGAACCAATTGCCATCTTATCCCTGCCTACGCAGATTAAAGCACCTATAGATAACGATGTAGTTGTGTTAGAACGGGTACAAGATCCAGGTAATGTTGGTACAATTTTACGCAGCGCTCTTGCGGCCGGTGTTAAGCATATTGTGCTTAGTAAAGACAGTACTGACGTTTGGTCTCCAAAAGTCTTACGGGCCGCCATGGGTGCACATGCTTATCTTTCTATACAGACGGTTGCTGATTTGGATATTTGGCGTGCAGAATACGCTCATCCCTTATACGCTACCGCATTAAGCACTGCAGCCAGAAACTTGTACACACTGAATCTGACTCATCCTGTTGGCTGGCTATTTGGTAATGAAGGCAGTGGCTTAAGTGCAAAAATGCTACACAGCGCTACCGAGCATGTAATAATACCAATGATCGGACAAACAGAATCACTTAATGTTGCCATGGCTGCAACTGTCTGTTTATTTGAACAACAGCGTCAGCGACTGACGGCTGGCGGTACACTAAATTAACCAAATTATGTGTCGGGTACATGCAAATCAAAATTGTTCACATTTGAATAAGTCTGTTTACACCGATAAACACCGCGGACAAACAGCCAGTTTGATGTTATCCTGCAACTCTTCCAGAACGTGGATATATAAGACATTTCGAGCATGAATAAACGGATTTTAACCATTATTGCCGCCATCGTGGCTGTCATATTGCTTGTCGTACTCGCTTTACCTTGCTATTTAGGGGTAAAAACGCAGCAAAGCATGGATGAACAACGTGATTTACTGGCTAAAAGCTCTTTTTTGATTATTGATAAACAAAGCTATCAGCGTGGATGGTTTACCTCTACTGAAACCATGCAGATTCGCTTTAAACCTAGTTTTTTTGCTGGTATTCAGCAACAGCTTCCTGATAATGTGCGTACCGTGTTACAACAGCCTATTACCGTGGTTAATCATGTACGGCATGGTTTATTTGCCGGCAGCATCCGGCCGGTACGAGCACATGTGGAAACAGAATTGCGCTTTACCCCGCAGGCACAGCAGATTCTGGCCCGTTTTTTCGGGCAGGAAGCTCCGGTCAAACTTGAAAACACTATCAATCTGAGCGGCAGCGGGCAGATGCATGTACTGATACCTAAATTTAATTATGAAGAATTGTCTGGTATTAAAATAAATTGGCAGGGCTTGGATTCTACTATTGATTACGCTGAAGATTTCAATAGTTATGACAGCCATACAGTCAGCCCTGGTCTGGACATGATTCTGTCGACCAAAGGCCGTGCTTCTTATCAGGATTTGCAGTTTACCAGTCATACTGAGCATGGAAAGACATCCTTGGCTCTTGGAAACAGTGACCTTAGCATAAAAGATATTACTTTTATTTGGAATGATACCGCTGACAACAACATCCGTCTGGATCAGCTGGTTAATCTGGTTACTAATCTGCAAATAGGTGCCTTTATCAGTCCGGCCGGCAATAATATGCCCACCAAAATCAATATTCAGAATTTGAAACTTTCTACATCCACCAAAGAGCAGGATCAATGGATTAATAGTCAGGGTAAATTCGGCTTTGAAAGAATGCAGTACGGCAATGATGTCTATGGCCCTCTGGATATTGATGCAGCCGCAGAACATTTGGATGCAGCCAGTCTGGTAGCCATCAATAACAAAATTACTCAGCTATCTACCCAAAACCTGAATAATGATCAGCTACGCGCAGCCATTGTTTCTGCCGTACGAAACGAAGGATTGGGTTTGTTTACGCATGATCCTTTAATCAAACTCAATACGTTTAAACTGCAAATGCCACAGGGATTGATTGATATTCATGGTAATCTTGGTTTTAAAAATCTGCTTGCCTCTGATATGCAGCAACTGAGCACCATGCTGAATAAAACTGAATCCGAAATGGATTTCGCCATACCGCAGGCAATAATGGAAAATTTTGCCATTAGTCAGGCTAGAGCTTTGTTTACTGTTGATGCCAGTGCTGGCGGTGCAGAAGCGCTAGAGGATATCGACCAGACCATACGTCTGATGATTGATAGTGCAATTAAATCCATGCAGGCAAAAGGCTACATTCAGGTGAGCAACGGTATTGTGAAAACCCATCTGAAATTAATCAATGGCAAAGTTTACCTAAACGGCAAAATGTGGAATATAGAGCCGGAGCCAGAAACCGAACCTGATTATGCTGAACTGCCAGCTGCATCTGCAGTAGCCGCTAGTACAAGCCATTAGACTTTTCTTTGGTCATAATCAACAAACCCTCTTTATCTTTTTAGATAAAGAGGGTTTTGAATTAAGATTATTTATAAAAATACTGATATTTGTAATGCTTCTGAGTATTGCACTGTTTTACTGTCCACGTAAAAATAAAGCATCTAAATCTTGCAAGCGCAATTTTACCCATGTCGGACGGCCATGATTGCACTGATTAGCACGTTCAGTCTTTTCCATATCCCGCAGTAATGCATTCATTTCTGGTAAAGTTAATCTACGTCCAGCACGAACTGAACCATGGCAAGCAAGAGTAGAAAGAATTCGATTTTCACGTTCTTTCACTACATCACTGCTGCCAATAGTTATCATATCAGCCAATACCTGCTGTACTAGTCGCTGAATATCACTTTTTATCAACATGGCCGGAACAGAATGCACCACCAGCTGCTGGTTATTCTCAATCTGAATGTCTAAACCATATTCCCGCAGCGTAAGAGAATAATCCTCTGCTGTAGCCACTTCTTCATTGCTCGCTTGAAAGCGTACTGGAATGAGTAGGGTCTGACTACTCACTTTACCTGTAGCATCGCGTTGTTGTTTCATCTTTTCATAATTCACCCGCTCAGCAGTAGCATGCATGTCTACCAAAATGAGAGCATCTTCTGCTTGAGCCAGAATATAAATATCCAGTAACTGAGCAATAGCATAGCCCAAAGGTGGAATATCCGTATCATTTATCACTGTCTGCTGCGTTGTTGAAGCTGTTGCTACACCTCGAGCCTGTTCCCACATTACAAGTTCATTATCTGCTTCCGACTCAAAATTGGCTGCTTTAGAATTGTCTGTCGTAGACGGTTCCTGTTTATATAGCTGCGCATAAGTGTTCAGAGCAGCTTGCGATTCTCTTAGACTCAAGTTACGCTGCAGTGGCGTATGGCTACGCTGATAAGGAGCCGGAGTCTTCTGTAAATTGCTTTTATTTTCAGAAGTAGCAAATAGCTGCTGTACATCAGCCGGTTGCTTTTGCATGATGTCAGCCAGTACGGTGGCTGGTTGCGAAACTGATTCGGTTTGAGCGGCATTTGTTGCTGCCAGACATTTATTCAGAGCATGGAAAATAAGCTGATGTACTGCCTGACTCTGCCGGAAGCGTACTTCCGATTTAGTAGGGTGCACATTGGCATCTACCTCTGTTGGTGGCAGAGTTAAAAAAAGCACGAATGCCGGTGTGAGCGCCTGATGTAAAACATCGTTATAAGCTTGTTTTACAGCATGTAAAATGATTTTGTCACGTACAAAGCGCTGATTAACAAATATATATTGCTGACTGGATTTTCCCTGCATAAAGGTCGGTTTGCCAATCAGCCCATACACACGCATGGTATTCATGCTTTCGTCCACATTTAGACTGGCAGCCGCAAAATCTGTACCCATAATAGCGGTACAGCGCTCAAACAGCGATTGAGCTGGCAGACTAATAACATCTTTGCCATTATGTTGCAAATCAAAAGCCACATCAGGATGTGCCATCGCCAGACGCTCAACCATAGTGCGGCAATGGGCAAATTCGGTACCTGCAGATTTGAGAAATTGTCGTCTGGCCGGAGTATTGAAAAAGAGTTCCACTGCTTCTACTGTAGTACCAGCCGCATGAGCAGCAGCTTTGATAGGGCTGAGCCGGCCATCTTCTGCGTATATCTGCGTGGCATGGTTGGCATCAGCAGTGCGACTGGTTAAGGTCAGACGGCTTACAGAAGCGATGCTGGCCAGACCTTCACCGCGAAAACCCATGCTCACAACTTTTTCCAAATCTTCCAAACTGCCGATTTTACTCGTGGCATGGCGATGCAGAGCAAGCGGTATATCGGATTCACTCATGCCTTGTCCATCATCTGTCACACACAAACGTTTGATACCACCAGCTTCCAGTTTTATATCAATATGGCTAGCACCAGCATCGAGACTGTTTTCAATAATCTCTTTTAGCGCATTGGCCGGACGTTCAATTACCTCACCGGCAGCTATCTGGTTGATTAAATGATCTGATAACAGATGTATCTGGCTCATATTTTTCCTGTAAATAGTTATTCAGCAGCAGATGAAGAATTATTTGTTTGTGCCTTTGCCCAGCTTATGGCGCATGATTTCAATAACTGCCGGTAGCAGTGAGATAGCAATAATGATTATCAGGGCCAAAGATAGATTCTCTTTGATGAACGGCAGATTGCCAAAAAAATAGCCTGCATATGAAAAGAGCACCACCCAGAGAATAGCACCAATACAGTTATAGCGAAAAAAATGACCGTAATGCATGTGCCCCATACCGGCCACAAAGGGGGCAAAAGTGCGCACAATTGGGACAAAACGAGCAATAATTATGGTCTTTCCACCATGTTTTGCATAAAACTCCTGAGTTTTGTGCAAATAAATCTGCTTAAATATCCGCGACTGTGGATTGGCAAACAGATGTGCACCGAATTTCTGACCCACATAAAAATTAACTGCGTCGCCAATAATAGCTGCCAGCAGTAATAACACTACCATACAATGAATATTCATTTCCCCGACGGCAGCAATACCACCAGCAGCAAACAACAATGAATCACCAGGTAGAAAAGGGGTAACCACCAACCCCGTCTCACAAAATATCAACGCAAACAGAATCACATAAATCCAGACACCATATTGAAAGACAATAAATTGCAGGTGCTGGTCAATATGTAAAATAAAATCAATCAGAGCAGAGATAATATGCATATGCTAAGGCGGCAAAATAAAAGGGAGTATTTTAACGCAAAGCTTTCCGCGAAAGCAGGAATATGCATGTTAAAATCAAAATCATGACAACCAGCCTCTAAATTGAGGCTGATACACATTAATTTAATCTACAGAATAAACTATGAGCCAATATGTGTACTCCATGCTGCGCGTAAGTAAAACCGTGCCGCCACAGAAACAAATTATCAAAGACATTTCCTTGTCGTTTTTTCCAGGCGCCAAAATTGGCCTGCTGGGTCTGAACGGAGCAGGTAAATCCACTGTACTGAAAATCATGGCCGGTGTAGACACCGAATTTGAAGGCGAAGCCATTCCAATGAGTGGCATTAAAATCGGCTATTTACCACAAGAACCCCAACTGGACGCTAATAAAACTGTTAGGGAAGAAGTTGAATCCGGATTGGGCGATGTGGCTACCGCACAAAAGAAACTGGAAGAAGTTTATGCTGCCTACGCCGAACCGGATGCAGATTTTGATGCGCTGGCTGAGGAACAGGCTCGTTTGGAGGCCATCATTTCAGCAGGAGCCGGTGACAATATAGAGCATCAGCTGGAAATTGCTGCAGACGCCTTACGGCTGCCGGAATGGAATGCCCTTATCGGCAATCTCTCTGGCGGTGAAAAACGCCGTGTGGCTTTGTGCAAACTGCTATTGAGTAAACCAGACATGCTTTTGCTTGACGAACCTACCAACCATCTGGACGCCGAATCGGTAGAATGGCTGGAACAATTTCTGGTTCGTTTTCCTGGTACTGTAGTAGCAGTAACGCACGACCGTTATTTTTTGGACAATGCTGCTGAATGGATTCTGGAATTAGACCGCGGTCACGGCATTCCATGGAAAGGTAACTACAGCTCATGGCTGGAACAAAAAGAAGCCAGACTGGAACACGAAGCCAAAGCCGAAGCAGCGCGAATAAAAGCTATGAAACATGAGCTTGAATGGGTGCGACAAAATGCCCGTGGGCGTCAGGCCAAGTCCAAAGCTCGATTGGCACGCTTCGAAGAAATGAGTAACTACGAATATCAAAAACGCAATGAAACGCAGGAAATCTTTATTCCTGTAGCAGAGCGTCTGGGAAATGAAGTTATCGAATTCGAACACGTCAGTAAAAGTTTTGGCGACAAATTACTAATTGATGATTTGAGTTTTAAAATCCCGCCGGGAGCCATTGTCGGCATCATTGGACCGAATGGAGCTGGTAAGTCCACATTATTCAAACTGATTACCGGACAGGAACAACCAGATCAGGGACAAGTGAAGATTGGTCAGACTGTTAAACTTTCTGTTGTAGATCAGAGCCGGCATGGCCTGCATGAAGATAAAACCGTTTTTGATGAAATTGCCGAAGGCAGGGATATTTTACAGGTAGGACAGTTTGAAATACCGGCACGAGCCTATCTAGGAAGGTTTAACTTTAAAGGGAGTGACCAGAGTAAAATCGTCGGCAAACTCTCCGGCGGTGAGCGCGGTCGGCTGCATTTGGCCAAAACTCTAATTTCTGGCGGCAACGTGCTTTTGCTGGATGAACCCTCCAATGACTTGGATGTAGAAACCCTGCGCGCACTCGAAGATGCTTTATTAGAATTTGCTGGCTGTGTACTAGTGGTATCCCACGATCGTTGGTTCCTCGACCGTATTGCCACCCATATATTAGCGGCAGAAGGCGATTCGAAATGGGTCTTCTTTGATGGCAATTATCAAGAATATGAAGCAGATAAAAAACGCCGTCTGGGTGAGGAGGGGGCCAAACCCAAACGTATCCGTTATAAACCGGTTACCCGCTAATTAGCTTTGGCCGGTTCAGCGATCACAATAAATCTATCCTGGCCGGCCTTTAGTTTATAGGCATATTAAATCCATTTATGCCTTTACCCAAAATCACATCAATGATTAATCAGCTCAAAAGCACTTGAAAAACGCTGGTTCAGCACCATTTTCTCATCCAATTTTATAGCATATTTACAGGAAAGATTGAGGCATTACATGGCTGAAGTTTATGATTCTTCTCCGGTGCAGCCAACAACTATGGCAATGTTGCCCCTACGCGACGTTGTTGTTTACCCGCACATGGTACTGCCCCTTTTTGTCGGGCGCGAAAAATCTATAGCAGCGTTGGATGCAGCTGTGGAGCATGACGAGCCCGTATTCTTACTGGCACAGAAAAATGCCGATACAGATGAACCACATGCAGAAGATATGTATGCAATGGGTACTGTAGCCAACATTCTGCAAGTACTCAAACTACCAGATGGCACAGTTAAAGTGCTGGTAGAAGGTCTGTATCGTGCACAAGTACAGTATATAGATGAGAGCGGACCTTACGCCGAAGCGCACATAGAAAAATGTGCCGACATCAATACCGATTCTAATGATGATGAAGCATTACGGCGTACATTGCTTTCCCAGTTTGACCAACTGGCAAAGTTAAACAAAAAAATTCCTGCTGAGGTAGTAACTACCATTCATGGGATTGAAGATTTAAGTAGACTTGCTGATACTATTGCCGCCCATTTGCAACTTAAACTAGATCAGCGTCAGCAAATATTGTCTATGATAAATGTTACAGCAAGACTGGAACATTTATTGCATTTGCTTGAATCAGAACTGGACATCCTTCAGGTAGAAAAACGTATTCGAGGCCGCGTCAAACGGCAGATGGAAAAATCTCAGCGGGAATACTATTTGAATGAACAGGTAAAAGCCATTCAGAAAGAGCTGGGTGAAGAAGATGATGATCTGGTTAATCTGGAAACTCAAATTCGTGACGCTGGCATGAGCAAAGAAGCTGAAGAAAAATGTCTTTCTGAATTCAAAAAATTACGCATGATGCCACCAATGTCAGCAGAGTCTACCGTAGTTCGCAACTACATTGACACTCTGCTAGAGCTTCCGTGGAAGAAAAAATCTAAAGTAAGCAAGGACATTGCCAAAGCAGACCTAATTCTGAATGCAGATCACTACGGATTAGAAAAGGTCAAAGAGCGTATTCTGGAATACCTTGCCGTACAGAAACGCATGAATCAGCTTAAAGGTCCTATTTTGTGTCTCGTAGGACCACCGGGGGTAGGTAAAACCTCACTGGGCGAATCCATAGCTAAGGCTACAGGACGAAAATATGTACGCATGGCATTAGGCGGTGTGCACGATGAAAGTGAAATCCGTGGCCACCGGCGCACTTATATTGGTTCCATGCCTGGTAAAATTCTGCAAAACATGGCCAAAGCCGGAGTGAAAAACCCACTGTTTTTGTTGGATGAAATTGATAAATTAGGTAATGATTTTCGTGGTGATCCAGCCAGTGCTTTACTGGAAGTGCTGGATCCTGAACAAAACCATTCATTTTCTGACCACTATGCAGAAGTAGAATTTGATTTGTCGGATGTAATGTTTATTGCCACATCCAACAGTCTTAACATCCCTTCTCCTTTGCTTGATCGCATGGAAATTATTCGTCTTTCTGGCTATACCGAAGACGAAAAAATCAATATTGCCATGAAATATTTAGTGGCTAAGCAAATCAAACAAAACGGTGTACGAGAAGGCGAAATCAGCATCGAAGAATCTGCAGTACGCGATATTATCCGCTATTACACTCGTGAAGCCGGTGTTCGCTCTTTAGATCGAGAAATAGCCAAAATTTGCCGTAAAGTAGTGATGAAACAGGCTGTTGCAGAAGAAAAACTTAGTGCCGGTAAAGCTAAAAAAACCAAAACCAAGCCTGAAGCAATCGTAATTAATGCTGATAATCTGCATGATTATCTGGGTGTTCGCCGCTTTGATTATGGCGTTGCAGAAAATGAAAACCGTGTTGGTCAGGTTACCGGGCTGGCTTGGACTGAAGTTGGTGGTGAGCTTTTAACCATTGAGGCAAGCAAATTTCGTGGTAAAGGCAATATTTTGCGCACCGGTAAGCTTGGTGATGTTATGCAAGAATCTGTTAGTGCTGCATGGAGCGTGGTACGTTCCCGGGCTGAAAGCTTAGGCATTGAACCTGATTTTTATGAGAAAAACGATATTCATGTTCATGTACCCGAAGGAGCGACACCTAAAGATGGACCCAGTGCTGGCAGCGCCATCACACTGGCTTTGGTTTCTGCGTTTACCGGCATTCCGGTACGTGCAGATGTGGCAATGACTGGTGAAATCACTTTGCGCGGCGAAATATTGCCTATTGGCGGTCTTAAAGAAAAGCTGTTGGCTGCATTACGAGGTGGTATCAAACATGTGTTGATTCCAAAAGACAATGTCAAAGATTTGGAAGAAATTCCTGCCAACATCTGCGAAAAACTCACTATTCACCCGGTACAGTGGATTGATGAAGTGCTCAATCTCGGTCTGGCTTATCCGCCTACTCCATGGACAAGCGTGCCTGAAGAGGGAGTAATAGCTAAATCTGCGGCCAAGTCAACTACTAAAACCGTAAAACATTGATATGCAGCCATTCACCAACACTAATTGGTGAATGGCTTTGTTTTTGGCATGATTTAACCTTATGCAGCGGTGACGATGCTTGACATAAAGAATTTGGGCTTGTTATAAAGTAATCGTAATGTATTGTTCAGGTTCCACTGCACATATGGTTCCTGAAAATCAAATGAACATAACAACAGAAAGGGACTTTATTGTGAATAAGTCTGAATTGATTGAAGCCATTGCCCAAGAGGCTGATTTATCTAAAGCTTCTGCCGCCAAGGCTCTGGACGGTATGATCAGTGCTGTTACCCGCACTTTGAAAAGTGGCGACACAGTTACGCTGGTAGGTTTCGGTACTTTTTATGTTGGTGAGCGTGCAGCCCGTGCTGGACGTAATCCTAAAACAGGTGAACCGTTAGAAATCAAAGCAGCTAAAACGCCTAAGTTCCGTGCCGGTAAAGCACTGAAAGATGCTCTGTAATACAGTTTTATGTTTTAAATCAAGGCGGGATATCCCGCCTTTTCTTTTGTCTGTCGTTTTTGTGCATTAGCTGTACAAACAGCATGGTTGAGCCTCACAAAAAACGATACAATAGGCTTCTTTTATCTGCTTTAGAAAAGTTAACTGAATCTCATGTTCCACATTGTAGAAAAATATAGAACACCGGCTCAGATTATTCTCGGTGTGATTTGCTTGAGTTTTGTATTTGCCGGTGGTTACACACTTGCTGTTCCCGGTACAGATTACATCAGCAAAGTTGGCGACATTAAAATCAAAGTAAATGATGTTAATGATTTTCAGCGACGAATACAAAATGCTTCCGGGAATCCGGTAAGCAAAAAGCTGGTATATGATTCACTGGTGGATCAGGCATATGTGCAGCAGGGTGCAAATGATATGAATATCACTGTACCTATAGATCAGATAAAGCAGGTTATTGCATCTGATCCCAGTTTTCAGGAAAACGGAAAATTTGTAGAAGCCAAATATCGCGCTTTCCTGCAACAAGCAGGTATGTCTGAAGATGCGCTTATTGACGGTATGCGTAAACAATATGCCATGCAATCTATGCTTAATTTGATGAAAGCGGGAAATGTGGTCAGCGATGCTCAGGCCAAACAAATGGTAAATCTGTTACAGGCTGCTCGTGAAGTACAGACATTGACATTTCCTGCCGCTGATTTCACTCATCAGGTAGTAGTAGACGACAGTAAACTGAAAGCTTATTACGAAGCGAATAAGAAAAAATATTATTTGCCGCAGGCTGTCAAATATGAATATGTCCAGTTGTCTGCCATGGAACTTGGTGCTAAAGAAAGCGTGAGTGAAGCAGAGATACAGGAAGCCTATAATCAGATTCCGACTACGGCCTCAGCACCCAAACCGGCACTAGAGAACGTCCGTACGCAGCTGACACAGGAAATTCAAGCCCGTAAGGGTGCGGCTGTGGTAGCTAAATTAAAAGAAAATGTTAGTGACTTGGCTTTTAATAATCCGAAAACCTTGCAACCGATAAAAGACAAGCTAGGCTTAACGATTCATAAAATAGATCAGGTGTGGCTCACTCGAGACATGGCTAATAATAGTGGCATGCCCAAGGCGTTACAGGATGCATTATTTGGCAACGATGTTCTGGTTAAACGCTACAACTCTGAACCAATTGATATAGGTAATGGCAACTACTGGGTAGTTCGTGCTATCGATGTGCGTAAAGAACACCAGGCATCCTTTACGGAAATTAAAGCACAAGTTCAACAAGATTATGTGGCCGCAGAAAGCAAAAAATTGGCTTTAGCAGCAGCAAAGCAAGCTTTAAACAACGTTAGTACAAACGTCAATGCCAGTTTGAGCTGGTCGCAAACGGCTGATTTAACGCCGCAGCAGGCTGTAGCCATGATGTCTAAAACTGATTTTCAGAGCTGGATTAAAGCCAAACCTGTTAGTGGCAAACCTGCATACATTCTTTTGAGTGATCAGCAAAATCCAGTACTGGTAAAAGTTAATGCCATAAAACAACCACAGGATATGGCGAATGTTCTGCCGCAGGCAAAACAGGTAATCAGTCAGAATTTGGCACAGAATCTAGCCACCAGTAATTTGGCCTGGTTAAAGAGTCGTTATAAACTAAAACAAGGGGCACAAAAGCTGGATACAGCTGAAGAGCAGTAATTTATACCATTGACCTTATAAATTTTATAAGGTCAATATTATTTGTGACACTGAATTTTTCTGTACTGCATGCAGTCTGAAACACTTCATGCAGATAAAGGATTGTTGTGTTGTATAACAGTTATCATGCTGTATCGGGTGAACTCCTATTTAGCCATACATGTCTGACAAAAACTGAATTTGATGTGCAAAGTCAGCAGCTCAGCCGGCGTCAATATGATTTTGCCAGTAAAAATGTTCAAACTCGTACACAGTATTTACTGAGCTTTGCATCCCGGCTTGAAGAGGCGCGAGACGAGCTGGCCTATCAAATTTGTATAGAGGTAGGGCGGTGTCTGCGTGAGTGTGAAGCTGAAATCACAAAATCGATAGCCCTTATCCGATACTACGCTCATCTGGCTCCAGAGCTGTTGGCGCATAAAACAATTGCTACACAGGCGAGTTTGAGTCAGGTACGCTTTGAACCGTTGGGTACGGTACTGGCAGTGATGCCCTGGAATTATCCAGTATGGCAAATTTTACGCTTTGCTATACCAGCCTTATGTGCTGGCAATGCCTGCATGGTTAAGCCCGCACCTTCTGTTGGCAAAATCAGCCAGATGCTGTTTGAATTGGTGGGTGAGGATTTACCTTTCCAACTAGTCTGGTTGGAGGAGGAAGATACTGAATATGCCATATCTCAAACACAGGCGCTGGCTTTCACAGGTTCTACCCATACTGGTCGGCATCTGGCGGCACTAGCAGGAAAACATCTGCGTAAATGTGTTATGGAGCTCGGTGGTAGCAATGCATTTATCGTGTTAAATGACGCAGATATTGAGCAGGCAGCTGCTGAAGCATGCTATTCACGCTTTCGGGACGCTGGCCAATCATGTAATGCAGCCAAACGCATTATTGTTCATGCTGATATAGCTGAAGAGTTTATCGCAGCTTTTAAACGCCATTGTCAGAAATTACAGATGGGGGCTCCATGGTTGTCTGCAACAACACTTGCTCCTTTACATCGACAGGATTTGCGCGACAGTGTACATGCACAAGTGATGGATGCACTGGCACATGGCGCAGAATGTTTGCTGGGAGGAGAAATACCAGATAATCTTCAGGGCTGGTTTTATCCCGCTACGATTTTAGATAAAGTTAATCGGCACTGCCGTGTATACAATGAGGAAGTATTTGGACCTGTAGCGCTCATCCTGAGAGCTGAAGACAGCGAACATGCCGTAATGCTGGCCAACGATAATCCTTTCGGGCTTGGAGCCAGCATTTACAGCAATGATACAAATCATGCATGGCAGTATGCTGAACGCCTCAACGCTGGCAGTGTCTTTATTAACCGTCATACCAGCAGCGATCTGCGTTTGCCTTTCGGTGGCGTTAAAGATTCTGGTTTCGGACGTGAGTTGTCGGAATTTGGTATATATGAATTTGTCAATGTTAAAAGCTATTGGCAAAAATAGGCCATTTATTCAAATAGTAATGAATCTGTTTGAAAAATAATGTAATAATGATAGTAATAATTTTTATTGCATAAAATAATGATTCTGCTTAGTGAAAAGGGATATAAGTCATGTATGTAGCCAGACGTATTTACTGGTACGTACTCGCCGTAATACTCATTCTGATTGTGTTAGTGTGGCTGATATTTTCTCACACTCACAAAACTGTGTATTTTGATGCAAATGGTCAGATTGTAAACAAACAGTCTGAAGCTCAATATGTACGTCAGTTTCATGATGATGGTAAAAAAATCGAAGTTCAGGATTTTTACTATCCAGACAAGAACAAATATAGTGACAGCTATGCTTTACCGATAGATAAGCTGCAACAATTTATACCGGCAATGAAAGAGGGTAAATTGCAACTCTGGTATCCGGACGGCCAAAAAAAAATTCAAGGTAATTACAAAAACGGTAAACCTATTGGACAATGGCATACCTGGTATCCAAACGGCCAGATGGCGATTGAAATGAGCTGGCAGAAAGGGCAGCCTAGTGGCCGTACTATGAGCTGGTATGAAAACGGACAAAAGCGTGGCGAGCTGAATTTTATTAATGGCAAAGCTGAAGGGCGCTGGCAGCGCTGGTATCCGAACGGTCAGTTGAAACAGGATATGTATGTGCATCATGGTATCGTACAAACCATGACAACATGGGATGATAAAGGCCATTTGCTAGCCGATGTTGCCATCCACGAAAATAAAGTCAGTGGTGTGGTTTTGAGCTGGTATGACTCAGGGGCTAAAAAAAGCGAATCGGTTTTTGAGAAAAACGAACTAATGCGTAAAACCGAGTGGGATGAGGATGGTTTGGTTGTTGACCTGAATGACAACTAATCTAAATTTATAAAATTTATTTAAAATAAATATCTTTATGAAGTCCACAACGCGGATTGAATGCTGACTGACAAAATGGGCAACGGTGTTGCTGATATTGCGCATAGGTCAGAAGATGTCTACATTTACCACACATCACGGGTTTGCTGTTTTGCACCGGCATGGCAACAAACTTATGATTGCATAACTGGTCGTGACATTTGAAGCAGGCATAATACAGTCTGCATTCTGCACATTGCAGCGCGGCAATGTCAAACTCTGTATGATAATGAGTGCAGCGACCACATGAATCGGTATCAATTCCAAGAATCATAGATATATTTATCAGCACACTAGCTCAGCAATTTAGATTAATTTTATTTTATCAGAATAGAGGCAACCTTTGGGCAGTAATTAAGACAGCATATAAGAAACTGATTTGGCAACGTGAAGTCTGAATATAAAAAACCGAATCTTAAGATTCGGTTTTTTTAGAACATTATCACATTACGCTTTACATGCGCTCAATCAAGGCTTTACCAAAAGCAGAGCAGGAAACTTCTTTAGCTCCTTCCATCATACGAGCAAAATCGTAGGTAACAATTTTATCAGCAATGGCTTTTTCAATTGAGGCATTAACCAATTCAGCAGCCTCTTTCCAGCCCAGATGACGCAACATCATTTCAGCAGAAAGAATAATGGATCCTGGGTTAACTTTATCCTGACCAGCATATTTAGGTGCAGTACCATGGGTAGCTTCGAATACGGCATATTCATCAGAAATATTGGCACCTGGGGCAATACCGATACCCCCTACCTGTGCAGCCAGCGCATCGGAAATGTAATCGCCATTGAGATTCAGTGTCGCGATGACATCATACTCTGCCGGACGTAGTAGAATCTGCTGGAGGAAAGCATCTGCAATGCAATCTTTAATTACAATATTTTTACCAGTTTTCGGATTTTTAAATTCGCACCAGGGTCCTTCACCAATCAATGTAGCGCCAAATTCATTTTTTGCTACTTCATAAGACCAGTCTCGGAAACCGCCTTCGGTAAATTTCATGATATTACCTTTATGAACAAAGGTAACGCTGTCGCGGTCGTTATCAATAGCATAGCGAATGGCGGCACGTGTTAAACGCTGAGAACCTTCTTTGGATACAGGTTTGATACCGATGCTGGAGGTTTGCGGGAAACGGATTTTGGTTACGCCCATTTCACCTTGCAGGAAATTGATAATTTTTTTGGCATCAGCTGTTTCAGCCATCCACTCAATCCCTGCGTAGATATCTTCAGTATTTTCGCGGAAAATAACCATGTTTACCTTGCTCGGGTCTTTCAAAGGTGAGGGGACACCGGTGAAATACTGCACTGGACGGACACATTGATATAAATCAAGCTGCTGACGGATGGCTACGTTCAGTGAGCGGATACCACCTCCTACGGGTGTAGTCATCGGCCCTTTTATGGCTACTTTATATTCTTTAATTGCTTCTAATGTTTCATCCGGCAGCCAAGTATTTTCACCATACACTTTCGTGGCTTTTTCACCGGCATAAACTTCCATCCACACAATTTTTCTTGAGCCGTTATAGGCTTTGGCTACTGCTGCATCAATCACGTCTTTCATTACCGGCGTAATGTCAACACCAATGCCATCCCCCTCAATAAACGGAATAATTGGATCATTCGGAATGGGTTGGCCGGAAACGATTTTGTGACCTTCAGTAGGCACTTTAATGTGACTCATGGTAACTCCTGTACTGTTGCTTTTTCTGATAGATGACTACATATTTCAGTTTGTAGTCTGTCACAATGATTATCCTTTATTTTGTTAACTTAAGCCAGCAAAATGTAGTGCAATGTAGTCAGAAATATGTCTAAAGCCATTCAGACATATGGCAGGTATAGATCTGTATGTGAAGTATTAGCAGCTGTGTTCTGGACTCCATAAATCAGCCTGATACTCATGCTGATAAAAATCGCTGATCCCAAGACCAATCAAACGAAACAATGCCTCATCATCAGGCATTCGCTGCATCAGATCCTTCCCAGCTGCTACCAAGGCAGCTGCATCCGGCAGTGGTGATGAATAGGTTTGAGAACGGGTATAAATCTGAAACTGAGTATTTTTTAATTTCAAAGTAATGCAATTACCCTGAAGACCCTTTCGCTGCATATTTTGTACTAAAACCTCAGCCAGATCGGGCAGATGGCGGGCAATTTCTTGCAGGCTTTCATTATTATCTAGCGTAATTTCAGTAGAAATCTGTTGTCGGTTGCGTTCTGGTGTAACTTCACGGTCGTCACGGCCTTGTGCCAAATCAAAGAGGCGATAACCCCAACGGCCGAAATGGTGTACCAGAACCGACATGCTTACTTTGCTTAAATCTCCAACAGTTTTCCAGCCTAAGGCATTCATTTTCTGCTCAGTTACTTTGCCGACACCGGGAATCTTGCCTAAAGGTAGATTGTGTAGAAAGTCTAATACTTGTACTGGCGCAATCACAAACTGGCCATTGGGTTTACGCCAGTCGGAAGCAATTTTGGCAAGAAATTTATTAGGGGCGATACCGGCAGAAGCTGTGAGACCCGTTTCTTTCAGTATAGACGCACGGATTTCCCGTGCAATATCGCGAGCATAGGGCAAACGACCTTTGTAATCGGTAACATCCAGATAGGCTTCGTCTAAAGATAAGGGTTCGATTTGGTCAGTATAGCGCCTAAATATATTGTGAATCTGACTGGATACAGCCCGATATTTATTAAAATCCGGTGGAATATAAATTGCCTGCGGGCACAATCTTTTGGCAGTTGTTACCGACATGGCTGAATGTAAACCGTATTGACGTGCCGGATAGGACGCAGCACAGATAACTGATCTGGGGCCATCCCAGGCCACCACAACAGGTTGGTCTTTTAGTTCAGGACGGTCGCGTAATTCAACTGAAGCATAGAAAGCATCCATATCTATATGGATTATTTTTCGTTCCGTCATATTAAGTCAATAAATACAAAAGGATGATTTACAATTTTTTCAGATTTGTTTAGGCTATTCCTCGTAGGCTTATCTTTTATCACCGCAAATAATTACCATCTTATTGTAAGCAGGAATCTAAACCCGTATTTGAGAATAGTCTACAATTTTTACCAAAAATCAGTTTATCAGAATAAAAGTGCTGATATATAACCATTCATTGCTGTAAGGATAATAGCCGCTAGTACCAATGCAAATGTGTACAAAGCAGAAAAGAGAGTATTTTTCTGTAAAAGATTGAGATTGTTTTACACAGATTATAAACTTTGGAAACCTGAATGAAATATAAAAGTATTCAGTTTAAGGTATTCTGGCCGATGTGATTTAAGATATTTTTCCACTCAAATTAAACAGACACCAATATTCAGCAGAATTATTGGTGCCTGTTTGGAAAATCAATTAGCGCAAAGTGTAGCCGTTGAGGTATTTGATGCGTTCATTAGTCAATTGAGTATCGCATTCCAGCCGCAGAAATTCTGCATAAGTTGCTGAGCTTGCTTTAGCTCCACGTGCCTGACACTGACTGGTTTTATTAGCTATCCATTTTTGTTCTTCGTGCTGTAAGGTTTTGCGCACGGTGTCGTCCAGATTACGCCATAATGTGTTGATTACATTGTTAGCGTTACGGTTGTTGTCACGTGCCAGCTGTAGCTGACTAGCATTTATCTCGCCCTGTCTGGTTGCATTTTCAGAATTCCGACTCATTGCATTATCATTAGCCTGATTGTCGTTAATTACAGCTGCTGCGTGGCCGTTCAGAATGGCACTGGCCATCTGTGCAGACTGGCTTTGTTGGTCAACCGGTGTAACTTTAGCATTAGGATTATTAATTAACTCAATGGCGTCAGCTCGTTTATAGGTATGGCCATTAATCACTACTATATCCTTGATACCGTAGGGCAATAACGTGTTGCCCAACACAGTACCTAAAGTCTGTATGCCAGCCAAATCAAAGTTAGTAGCCGCACTGGTCGCAGACGCTGCATTAGATGCAGCATTGCCATTAATGGTTACAGGTGAATATTGAATGGGTTTAGTAAACTCATTGTCATGCAAAACCACTTCATTGCCTTGCAATTGCTTATTCAGGCGAGCAATAAAATCTGTTTTACCAAAAAGCAGTGGAGCATTGGTTTTAATCTGCTGCCAGATATTGGTAGGGACAGTTACTTTAAGTTCACTGCTGCAAACCGGATTACCATTTCCGTCTTTATCTAATTTACCTTCAGACAAAGCAATATTTAATTCGCCGCCGGCACTGATTACTTTATCGGCATCAACATACTGACGCCTATCAGTCTGAGCAAATTGACGGGCATTGTTATCAATACCAGTGTGCAGAGTATCTTGGATCTGGTTGCGGATTTGTTCGGTGTTACAGCTCAGTTTTTCTGATGAATCATCGCGAGAACAGGCAGCCAGTGAAAGAATGCTGATAATGCTATATACGAGTACGCTTTTTTTCATGATTATTTCCTAAACAAACATGGATAAAATACAGACAACTCAATTACATATAACCCAAGTTCATTATGCTGCGTATGTAACCATTAATCATTTGATTTTACTAAAAAATACAAAAAAGCCTGAACATTGTTCAGGCTTTGGATAATCGAGGTGAAAATTAACGCAAACTATCAAGAATAGAATAAATTGGGCTTAGAATTGCTTCCCCAAGACGCAGAGAGCGCTGACCATTCCATCCGAAATCATCATCTGGCCACTGATTATTATCTTTAAATGGCATTTCCAAGGTGTATGCCAGACATTTAAATGTTTCACCGATATAGGAAGTAGCAATATTCAGATTGGCCTGACAAGCTGCATCTTTTTCATAGCCATATTTATCTTGAAAATCGGGACTGGCCACCAAAAAAGCCTGTTTGAACTGCTCCTGTAATTGATGCAAACGCTCATCAAAAGAAGGAATACCTTCATTACCAGAAAGGAATACGTAAGGAATAGATTCGTCACCGTGTATATCCAAAAACAAATCCACGCCGGTCTCATGCATTCTTTCGCGTACCAGATACACTTCGGGGCTGTTATGCATACTCGGATGCAGCCACTCACGATTCAAATTGGCTCCGGCGGCATTGGTGCGCAAGTTGCCCAGTACCGAACCATCAGGATTCATGTTAGGAACAATATAAAAAGTAGCTCGATCCAGCAAGGCTCTTGCTGTCGGGTCTTGATGGTCCAGTAAGCGTCCCAGCACGCCTTCAATAAACCATTCAGCCATGGTTTCACCCGGATGCTGGCGCGCAATAATCCAAATTTTTAAATCACTGGCAACTTGATTGCCGATAGTGAGTAAATTGATATCACGTCCTTGGATAGTGCTGCCTAAATCTTCTATCTGACACAATCCACTACTTTGACTGTCACCCAGTAAATTCAGATGCTGTTCATAGGTATATGGTTCGAAATAGGCGTAGTACACACTGTTGGACAATGGCGTATGGCAAATGGTTAAGATGCCATTTTCTAAAGTTGTAGGGACACGAAACCAGTTTATTCTGTCATAAGAGCACATGGCCTGATAATCTTCCCAGCCGGCTGGATAAGCTGATTCGGCTGTGTTGATAAAATTCAGACGAAGATTTTGGTAGGCTACGCCCTGCACGCGAAAATAAAACCACTGACGAAATTCGGCAGCATTGTCTTTGGGAAGTTTGAGCAGGATATTAGATGGATCATTGGCTTCAACAATTTCAACCTTACCACCATCAAACTGTGTGCTGATTTTAAGCATGCAACCACTTTCATTTAAACAACGGTCTTAATTATTATTGTAATCTTTCTGTATTCGACTTACCACGTCTGCCAGAAAAATTTATGGCAATTTGATAATCATTTTATATTGAGCGATAAATTGCGATTGATAAAGGATTTAACGATTCCGCCAATGGAATGCTTTTTTCTGGACGTTCAATGCAATCAGAATCACTGGCAGCAGAAGTGATACCAGTCTAGGTACGGTTATGAAACTTTTAGATTACTATTGTTTGAATTTTAAAATCTTTTTAGGATTATGATAAATTCTTCGGCGCACAGCAGCGCATTCCGCTAAAATAAGCAGTTATTTTCTGGTTTTTGGCTTTGCAATGGCCAGAATACTCCTATCAGAATTAATTTAAATTAATGGCTTACATGAACAATATACGCAATTTTTCTATCATCGCCCATATTGACCATGGGAAGTCGACCTTGGCGGATCGCTTTATTCAGTATTGTGGCGGTCTGGAAAACCGAGAAATGAGCGCTCAGGTGCTCGATTCGATGGACATTGAAAAAGAACGCGGCATCACTATCAAGGCGCAGACAGCAGCTTTGCAATACAAAGCGCAAGACGGGCAAGTGTATCAGCTGAATCTGATTGATACTCCAGGACATGTGGATTTTTCCTATGAAGTATCCCGCTCGCTGTCTGCCTGTGAGGGAGCTTTGCTGGTAGTAGACGCCTCGCAGGGTGTGGAAGCGCAGACAGTAGCCAATTGCTATACCGCAATTGATTTGGGCGTAGAAGTCCTGCCGGTGCTGAATAAAATTGATTTACCGGCGGCTGAGCCTGAGCGAGTGATTGAAGAAATAGAAGATATTATCGGTATCGAAGCCATGAATGCGGTGCGCTGTTCAGCTAAAAGTGGTGTCGGTATTGAGGATGTACTCGAAGAAATTGTCAAAAAGGTACCCGCACCCTCAGGTAAAGCAGATGCTCCATTGAAAGCCCTAATTATTGACTCATGGTTTGATAATTATGTAGGTGTAGTAATGCTGATTCGCATGGTGGACGGCTGTGTCAGTTTGAAAGATAAAGTGCGTTTCATGGCTACTGGTGCGGAAACACAGGTAGAACAACTTGGTATATTTACGCCCAAATCGGTGCAGAAACAACAGTTGAATGCTGGTGATGTGGGTTTTCTGATTACAGGAGTGAAAGAACTCGGCTCGGCCAAGGTAGGCGATACCATTACACTGGCTCGAGAACCCGCCAGTGAGCCTTTACCCGGATTTAAAGAAGTACAGCCACAGGTATTTGCTGGGCTATATCCGGTAGAAAGCCACGATTATGATGCTTTGCGTGAAGCGCTGGAAAAATTGCAACTGAATGATGCGGCGCTTAAATTTGAGCCAGAAGTTTCTCAAGCACTGGGCTTCGGATTCCGTTGTGGCTTTCTGGGTCTCCTGCATCTAGAAATTGTACAAGAGCGACTGGAACGCGAATTTGACATGGATTTGATTACCACTGCGCCAACAGTGGTTTATGAAGTGTTGCTAAAAAGTGGCGAGCGCATTGAAATTGAAAATCCATCTAAATTACCAGATATCGGCACACTCGAAGCCATTTATGAGCCAATCATTACCGCAACCATTTTATTGCCACAAGAATATGTTGGTGCTGTGATGACATTGTGCAACCAGAAACGCGGTGTACAGAAAAACATGCAGTACATGGGACGGCAGGTGATGCTGACTTATGAAATGCCAATGAATGAAGTGGTAATGGATTTCTTTGACAAACTCAAATCAACATCGCGTGGTTATGCTTCACTGGATTATGAATTTTTGGAATTCAGAGCAGCCGATTTGGTGAAATTGGATATTCTGGTCAACAGTGAAAAGGTCGATGCACTGAGCCTGATTGTACACCGTAGCAATTCAGTTCATCGTGGACGAGAGCTAGTTGCCAAGATGCGTGAACTGATTCCACGGCAGATGTTTGATATTGCGGTACAAGCTGCCATCGGCGGTAAGATTATCGCGCGTGAAAATGTTAAGGCATTGCGTAAAAATGTGCTGGCCAAATGCTATGGCGGTGATATTACGCGTAAGAAAAAACTACTGGAAAAACAGAAAGCCGGTAAAAAACGCATGAAGCAGGTAGGCAATGTAGAAATTCCGCAGACAGCCTTTCTGGCGATTTTACAGGTGGGAGATTAATACATGTCCAAGACAATGATTATCGGTGCTGCAGTATTGCTGGTACTGGGTATTTTGCTGTTTCTGAAAAGCACAAAAAAACGTGAAGAAAACGGTGAGTGGAGCGGTTCGCTGCAATGGGGCTACCTGCTGATGTTGGTAGGTGCGTTTGGTCTGTTATCAGTGCTGATGAGTTTTACTGCAGTACTACTGTTGTTTGTGCTGTTTACTGGCATAGCCTGGTTTATTCATCGCCAGAAAAGGAAAAATTCTGCTCAGCCCGATGATAATCACTTTACTGATTACATGAGCGGTTTTTTTCCCATCATTCTGGTGGTTTTTATTCTGCGTACTTTTGTCGCCGAACCTTTTCAGATTCCCTCCAGCTCAATGCGGCCGGGCCTGATTCCGGGTGATTTTATTTTAGTAAATAAATTCGCCTATGGTATTCGTTTGCCTATTCTAAACAATGTACTGATTCCGGTACACAAGGTAGAGCGGGGTGATGTAATGGTATTTAATTACCCTCGTGACACTCGAGTAAACTATATCAAACGTGTAATCGGCTTGCCGGGAGATGTGATTACTTATAAGGACAGAACACTGACCATCAATGGTAAGGTAGTTAATGATATTGATGAGCAGAAAATATATAGCTACCAAGAACAGGTACCTAATCTGGGCAAAATAATGATTCAGGCACAACAGCAAACTGAACAGCTAGGTAACAAGGCAATCGAAGTATTGAAAATGCCGCAGCAACCAGCAGTTATCTTAGAAGGTGTTCATTCTGACTTTCCTAATCGAGAAATGTGTTCATACTATCCTGACAGTAGTGGCTTTAGCTGTACCGTACCAACAGGCCAGTATTTTATGATGGGTGATAATCGTGACAACAGTGAAGACAGCCGTTACTGGGGTTTTGTGGATGATAAACTGGTAGTGGGTAAAGCGTTTTTGATATGGCTGAATTTGGGTGATATGAAACGAATCGGCACTAAAATTCAGTAATGTCTGATTTTAAGCGCAAGAATCTGTCTTGCGCTTTATCTTTTGTAGTGCACCTGCAGTTAGTATGCGAATGTAGGAAATGTTTGTCGCTAAAGAAATTAGATACAGGATTTATAAATAATAAATGAAAAAAAATGATGTACGCCATGAAAATGCTTTGATTAATGTACAGAAAATGCTTGGCTACCACTTCAAACGCACTGATTTTCTACAACAGGCATTGACGCATCGCAGTTACAGCGCGTTACACAATGAGCGGTTTGAGTTTATCGGCGACTCAATTTTAAATTATTCGGTAGCTAAAATGTTGTTTGAGGCCTTTCCACGCCTGACAGAAGGCGAGCTTTCCAGAATGCGTGCCAATCTGGTGAATCAGGATACTCTGGCTCAGATTGCGGCTGAATTAAGAATAGGCGATGCATTATTGCTGGGTAGCGGCGAACTGAAAAGCGGCGGATTTCGCCGGCCTTCAATATTGGCCGATGCCATGGAAGCCCTGTTTGCTGCGGTGAGTTTTGATGCCGATTTTAATACTGCTGAAGCCGTGGTAAGGCGTTTGTATGCGGAGCGTATCCGGCATATTAATCCTCAAGACAGCGGCAAAGATGCTAAAACCCGCTTGCAGGAAGGTTTGCAGGCACGGCACATGCCCTTGCCAAAATACCGAATTGTAGACCAGATTGGGGAAGGTCAGGATCAGCAATTTGTGGTGCAATGTGATCTGGGTGAAACCGGCTTTCAGACTGAGGCTGCAGGGCATAGCCGCCGCGAGGCAGAACAGCAAACCGCACAAACTGCTTTGGATTGGATGGAAAAGCATTTTCCACTGGCCAAAACCAGAAAAAAATAAGAATTCATGGCTAAACTATAAATGATATTTCTCGGTTAGCGGCTTGCTCTAAAAGCAAGTTTTTTCAGCAGATGAAAATATCGGCATGAAATGTGAGATTAGATTAGATTAGCTTTTCTCTTGCTATGCTAAAAGCCTATCAAGTTTGGACAAATATTTTACAAATAAGCAGATAAACACTGTCAATTCAAAGCCTTGCGTTAAGAAAAGCGACAGGTAATTTTGTATCCATTTCCGGACGGTTAATGCATTATTTGGTATTGTTAGATAGCAAAAAAGCTTGATTATCTGGACTACCGGTTCATCTTAAAAAAAGCTAAGTTATTTTTTATTGATGGATTATGATATCTTCGATTTATCCTCTTACTGAAAAGCACCTCTTCAGAACATTGATTGAATAAGAAAAAAAACTTTGAGTTTAGTTTTGGCGCAAATGATTTGTCTAAATGATAAGTAATCATTTATTCTGATGGCTAAGTAGGAATGAATAAATTTTATGCACTTGCTTTTGCACGTTTTGTATTAATTTTAGCCTCGGCAAGGCTGTCTGTATTTTTTGAAAGAATGTATGTCTGTAAAGCCCGATTACCAGCATCCCTCCTCATCCGATAATTTCCGTTGCGGCTTTGTGGCCATCGTAGGCCGCCCGAATGTGGGTAAATCCACATTGATGAATCATCTGATAGGCCAAAAAATCAGTATTACCAGTAAAAAAGCTCAAACTACACGCCATAAAGTGAATGGTATCTATACCGATAACGAAGCTCAGCTGGTATTTGTGGATACACCCGGTTTTCAAACATACCATCGCAATGCATTAAATGACCGTTTAAATCAGAATGTCACCGAAGCTGTTGCCGGTGTGGATGTGATTGTATTTGTTGTTGAAGCTTTGCGCTTTTCAGATGCGGATCGTGAAGTGTTGCAGCAATTACCTAAACGTATTCCAGTGGTATTAGTGATTAATAAAGTGGATAAAGCGAAAGCAAAAGACCAGAGCGTGATGCAAGCATTTATTGAGGAAGTGCAGCAAGAATTTACTTTTGCCAGCGTTACCTTGGTCAGTGCCAAGCATGGTCTGGGTGTTTCTCAGCTTGTACGCACGCTTAAGCCAATGCTACCACAAGGTATCCCGCTTTATCCGGAAGATATGGTTACCGATAAATCGGCACGTTTTCTGTCCATGGAAATTGTTCGCGAAAAACTGTTTCGTTATCTGGGCGAAGAACTGCCCTATGCGATGAATGTAGAAGTAGAGCAGTTTGCAGAAGAAGAAGGGCTGTATCGCATATATATTGCTGTACTGGTGGATAAAGACAGCCAGAAGGGCATTCTGATTGGTAAGGGTGGTGAAAAGCTAAAAAAAATATCTACTGAGGCTCGGCTAGATATGGAAAAATTGTTTGAAACCAAAGTATTTTTAAAAGTTTGGGTAAAAGTGAAATCGGGCTGGGCGGATGATATTCGTTTTCTGCGTGAACTGGGTATGTAAAAAGGGTTAGATTTTAGTGCTGTTTGGGGCTACCGATAGCAATCAATCAGTCATGGTAAATGATTTTGTTTACATCAAAATATTCTGATATCCTTAACATGTTGCAGAACAGATAACTGCAATGTTGCTGTGTTTGGAAAATCAGATGTCTACACAATGCTATTAAATATTCTAGATTTTGTTCACACTACAATCCGTCAGGTTGTACAGGCTGGAGATACTGTAATAGATGCTACGGCAGGTAATGGATACGATACGTTGTTTTTAGCATCCTGTGTAGGTCCTACTGGGAAAGTAGTGGCCTTTGATATTCAACCTGCAGCTATTGTATCTACACGTACCAAACTGGAAAGTGCTGGTATGAGTGATTGGGTAGATCTGATACAGACAGGCCATGAACATATGAATGAATATATCAAAAGCGAAGTTTGTGCCATTATGTTTAATTTGGGCTATTTACCAGGTGCGGACAAAAATTGTACCACTACAGCCATTACCACACTTAAAGCCATGCAGACTGGATTAGCACATCTAGCACCTGGTGGCATACTGGCAGTGGTAATTTATCCTGGTCACGAGCAGGGTAAAATTGAGGCAGAGGCCGTGCTAAGCTGGGCAGAAAAGTTGCCGCAACAGCAGATATCCGTGCTGCAATATGCTTTTATCAATCGTGTTCACAATGCACCCTTTGCTTTATTCTTACAAAAGCGCAATTAAAGAACTACGAAAATAATCATGAGGAAAACACATGAAACGCAAGGAACTCATACAGCTTGCTGCTACAGTATTGCAGCGGCTTGATGCCATACTACCGCCTTTGGCTAAGGAACCAGACTGGACAGCTATTGCCTACCGCTGGCATAGGCTGGGTAATAAAGGTGTTCTGGAAAGCCTGCCGCATCCGCATACATTTGATCTTAACTGTCTAGCCGCTGTTGATGAGCAACGCAAGCAACTAGTGCGTAATACTGAACAGTTTCTAGCTGGCCGTTCTGCAAATAATGTATTGATGACCGGTGCACGCGGTACAGGCAAATCCTCACTGGTAAAAGCGTTATTGCATCAATATGCCAGCAAGGGTCTGCGACTGGTGGAAGTTGACAAAAATGATTTACTTACTTTGCCTGCGTTGCTGAATATACTAAAACAAAGGCCGGAAAAATTTATTTTGTTTTGTGATGATTTGTCGTTTGAAGATGGCGACGAAGCTTATAAGGCTTTGAAAACCACACTGGACGGCGGTTTATCACAACGCTGTGATAATGTATTAGTCTATGCAACTTCTAATCGACGTCACTTAATGCCGGAATATATGGCAGACAATATGGCTCAGACAAGCCAAGGCGGGGAAGTCCATCCACAGGAAGCGGTTGAAGAAAAAGTGTCTTTGTCTGATCGTTTCGGATTGTGGCTAAGTTTTTACCCATTTGACCAGAATGCTTACTTGCAGGCCGTAGAAAACTGGCTGGCTGAGGCAGGTTTACAAATGGATGATACTGCCCGACGCGCAGCACTAAACTGGAGCCAGAGCCGCGGCAGCCGTTCGGGCAGGGTGGCATGGCAATTTGTGTGCGATTGGGCTGGACGAAAACCAGAAGAGCGCACTCTTTAAGTATTGACAGCTTTAATCGTTGATATATTGGTGTCTCTAAACAAACATAAGACTTTTGATAAGGTATATTTTTATCAAAAGTTTTTTCAATGAGTAGTGGCTTGAGATTCTGAAACTAAGAATTGCGAGGAATCGGTTTTAAACCTTGATCAGCTAACAGACAGCGATATGAATGGACGCTAATAAGCTTTTATTCTCATCCTTTTGCGTCAGAATTGCTATCTTAGAATTCCAATTCAGTTATCAAATAAATCCGATTGAACTTTGGGTGGAGCGACCTGTACACTGCGCTCGCCGCTGGCAAAACGAATATTAAGAAACTGACCGGTTTTCAGTTTGTTACCATCACTAACGATATGCCCACGCTGATTGGTTACCACACTATAACCTCTGGCCAAAATCTGCAAAGGTGATACAGCCTCAAGTAACGAATTCTGCTGTTGTAATCTTTGCTGTGCATTTAGCAGAATGTGTTGCCATAACTGCTGCAATTGCTGATGTTGAAAAATAAGCCTTTGGTGTGCATGGTCGGTTTGAGGCCGCAGATTGATTAAAAGGTGCTGTTGCTGTAAAAGATTTTGCTGGTGCTGCCTGAATTGCCGCTGCATGCTGAGCTGCAATACGCGCTGCATATCAGATAATTGCTGCTGTTGTTGCTGCCAATTTTGCTGTGGGTGTCTTAAATGACGTGCCAGCCAGTCAAGCCGTTGTGAAGCATCATAATAGCGTTGCTGCAGTATTTGATAGATACGGGTCTGCAATAAAGCGACATTGCGCCGCAATTGTGCCATATCTGGGCTAACCAATTCTGCGGCAGCAGTAGGCGTAGGCGCGCGCACATCAGCGGCGAAATCTGTCAGGGTGAAATCAGTTTCATGACCCACACCACTCACGGTCGGAATAATGCTATCGGCTACAGCACGAACAACCATTTCCTCATTGTAAGACCACAAATCCTCAATACTGCCACCACCACGGCAGACAATCAGTACATCCGCTTGAGCATGCTGATTGGCACTGGCAATAGCCGCTGCAATCTGCATTTCACTGCCGGCTCCCTGTACCGCTGTAGGGTAAACTATCACATGAATACCACTATGGCGCCGGCGTAAAGTTGTCACCACATCGCGTAAGGCTGCTGCCGCCAGACTGGTTACCACGCCGACTACCTTCGGATGAGCAGGTAAAGGGCGTTTACGTTCGGCTGCAAACAGGCCTTCTACTGTTAATTGTTGCTTGAGTCGTTCGTAAGCTTCGTATAACTGTCCCAAGCCTTTATGGCGTACGGCATTAACGGTAATCTGAAATTCTCCACGGGCTTCATAAATACTGATTTTGCCGGAAACTTCCAGATGATCACCCTCTTGCAATGGCTGGCTCATTTGCTGTGCTACACCTTTAAACAATACACAGCGAACCTGCGCGCGCGCATCTTTTAGTGAAAAATAATAATGTCCACTGGCTGCACGGGTAAGATTGGAAACTTCTCCGCCTACCCACAGACCAATCAGATTTTCTTCGAGCAACTGCCGCGCACATGCGTTCAGCTCAGAAACACTCAGCGCCGCAGGCGCAAAGAATTCAGACATAGAAAACACCATTATTTTTTGCAAATTTATTAGCTGAATATTATACGGACTTTTATGTTGAGTTTCAGTTCCGTCTGCGTGCCATGGTATAGTAGTATTTTATCGTTGAGAGCCACAACATGGACTGGTTAGCCGGTTTAATACAGCGTCACTGGCAGCATCCTCAAATGGCTTTGAGTATCGCATTGTGGCCGCTTGCCAGAATCTTTCAGACCATAACCTGGCTGCGTCGATTATTTTATCGGACAGGTATATTATCTAACACCAAATTGCCATGCCCTGTAGTGGTGATTGGCAATATCCATGTTGGTGGAGTAGGTAAGACACCGCTTGTAGCAACTTTGGTAAAGGCACTGCAGGCGCGACAAATAAAAGTAGGTATTATCAGCCGGGGATACGGGCGCAGCAGTAAGACGACTGTTATTGTTGAGAATGGCACTGTTGTCAGTGAGGCCGGAGATGAACCTCTAATGCTGTTTCAGCAAACACAGGCACCAATTGCAGTGGCCACCACACGTGAAGCTGCCGGCCGAGCACTGTTAGCTGCTTACCCAGACATACAGCTCCTGATTAGTGATGACGGCCTACAGCATTATGCTTTGAAACGAGATATGGAAATCGTGGTTTTTCCATCCGCTGATATCGGCAGAAAAATGGATGTACTGCCAAACGGTCCTTTACGTGAACCTTTACGCCGGCTGCAATACGTAAATGGTATTATTTTTAGTCAGGGTAACCAGCAATCTATACAACAGGCCAACCAGGCGGGGCTAATCATTAATAACCAATGGAAAGGTTATAGCTCAATCAATTATGGCGCTTTTTATTCTTTGAATCAGCCGCATCGTACGGCACAGGCTCAAGAATTTAGAGGCAAACATTGTGCTGCCATAGCAGCCATAGGGCGTCCGCAGCGTTTTTTTCTGGCATTGCAAAATTTAGGGATTGAGCTTGTACAAACCGTAGCATTAAATGATCATGCCAGCATTGAATCGGCAGACTGGCCAGAGGCAGACGTGGTATTTATCACCGAAAAGGATGCAGTTAAACTGACCACATCCATGCCTAACAACATCTGGGTTTTACCGCTTTCTGCACAGATATGTCCTGATTTAGCGCAGTTTATTCAGACTGAATTACAACTACAACAGCGCCCATAAATTCCAATAGTTATTTAATTAAACAGATGCCATCAGCACTGGCTGCTGGTAAAATTTGTTCTAGGAAAGTATCTTGGCTGATATCAATTGCCTCATTTACACGAGAGCATATTCAGAATAAAGCGGGATGAGTACGTAACGGATAGAGAAATGTTGTACTGTCTCACTATTCCGTTATATGGTAAAGTCATTGATGATTGCGATTGGAAATTAAATAAGCGGCTGTGCCTGATTCAAATACAATCCGAATCGATAAGGATATAGCTTGCCACTACAGTGGTATGAAGGACTAAAAATGGATCAAAAATATTTGGATATTCTGGTATGCCCCGAATGTAAGGGGAAACTACAATGGCATACACAGCAGCAGGAACTGTGGTGTCGGGCATCTCGTCTGGCTTTTCCGATTAAAGATGGTATTCCCTATATGCTGATTAATGAGGCACGTCAGCTATCAGATGAAGAATGTGCGGCTAGCGCATGAGTAATTTTATCGTATTAATTCCGGCTCGTTTGTCTTCCAGCCGTCTGCCTAATAAGGCTTTAGCAGATATCCATGGTAAACCAATGGTGGTACGCGTAGCCGAGCGTGCGCAACTAAGTAATGCAGACAGAATTGTTGTAGCTACAGACCACGCAGATATTCAGGCTGCCTGTCAGGAGCATGGAATTGAAGCAGTGCTAACAGCCACCGAGCATGAAAGTGGTACCACTCGGCTGGCTGAAGCTGCAAGGATTTTGAATTTGGCTGATCAGGATTGTGTTATCAATGTGCAAGGGGATGAGCCACTGATTGAACCAGAGCTAATAAATGCTGTGGCTATGCAGTTGGCGCAAAGCAAGGCTCCCATGGCTACCGCTGCACACAAATTAACTGATTACGCTGATTTTACCGATGCGAATTGCGTTAAGGTTGTGCTGAACAATCAAAATAATGCCCTCTATTTCAGCCGTGCCCCGATACCTTGGCCGCGGGAACTAATGCGTAGCGGCGCTGAAGTAATGCCTACGGATATCTCCGTGTACCGGCATATCGGTATATATGGCTATCGGGTACAGTTTCTGCACCAATATACTGAGCTAACTCCATCACCATTGGAACAAATTGAGTCACTGGAGCAGCTACGGGTGTTATGGCATGGTTTTAGTATCGCAGTACAAATTACCTCTCACGCACCGGCGGCTGGCGTGGATACAGCAGCTGATCTTGAACGCGTACGTGCCAGCTGGACAAACTGACAACATCAAATCTGAACAGTTTATCTTTTATTTAACTTAAGTGTTTTTCAGGAGTTGCAATGAAAATTCTATTGTTAGGCGCGCCAGGAGCCGGAAAAGGCACTCAGGCACAATACATTACTGCTGCTTTCAATATTCCGCAGATTTCTACCGGAGACATGCTTCGTGCGGCTGTTAAAGCCGGCACACCTCTGGGTGTTGAGGCCAAAAAAATTATGGATGCCGGCGGATTAGTACGGGACGATATTATTATTGGCTTGGTTAAAGAACGGATTGCACAGCCAGATTGTGCCAATGGTTTCTTATTTGATGGCTTCCCGCGCACGCTGGCTCAGGCTCAGGCAATGGAAAAAGCAGGTGTGCATTTAGATGCAGTGGTAGAAATCGCTGTACCAGATGAAGTTATTATCGAACGCCTATCCGGCCGCAGAGTTCATCAACCGTCAGGGCGTACCTATCATCTGATTTACAATCCACCCAGAGTCAACGGCGTAGACGATGAAACCGGCGAACCGCTGATTCAACGGGACGATGATCAGGAAGAAACCATCAAAAAGCGTTTGCAGGTTTACCATGAGCAGACAGAAGTGCTGATTGATTTTTATGGCAAACAGGATGGTGACAATGCGCCAGATTATATCCGTGTAGACGGTACGCAGCCAGTAGAGGCAGTGAAAACTCAAGTGTTGGCAGCATTAAAACTGTAATATCAGTAAACCATCAGGCTGTCTGTTCGAAAAGGTAGACAGCCTGAAAATTAGCTGTTATGTACCAAAACGATTTCATAATCAAGAATACTGAATAGAGATTCAGTTCCGGAGAATTTGGTATGAATATTGCCAAAACCGTGCTTGCAACCCTATTACTTGGTATATGTGCTCTAGCACTGGCACGAAAGGAAACCTTATATAACGAACACTATATAGGTCCAGATGAAAATCAGGCATGGGAAGAGCAGGCCGTACCATTACCCGCCTATCCTGCAGGTAACCAGCAGTGGGTAGATGTATATATCAACCAGACTTACAGTGGCCACCCCAAGCTTTTGCTCAACAGCATATCCATTAATCCCGATCGAACTGTGCACTATATTCTGAATCAGCAGTCGGCGCAGGGTATTAACAATCTTTCAGCAGAAGCGATTCATTGTCCTACACGACGCATGAAAGTATTCGGCTTTGGTGATGATGTTAACAAACGCTGGATTCAGCCACGCAATGGCCAGTGGAAAGTTATCGGCACTTCACTGAATGAACTGGATAGAGTGCGCTCTGTACTGTATCAGACCTTTTGTGAAGACGGTTTGCCGCGGAACCACGAAGAATTAATGCAGCGCATCACAACTCGCGCTATGCGCTAGACAGGAAGATATGTGGATTGGTTAAATGATGCTCATATTTGGTGGCTGTTAATTCTAGGATTTAGTGCTGGTCTGATGGATGCTGCAGTGGGTGGGGGTGGACTGTTACAGATACCAGGCCTCTTTGGTGCACTGCCAGTACAAACTCCCGCTCCAGTTGTTTTGGGTGTGAATAAATTCGCTTCAGCCAGTGGCACATTAGTGGCCGCTGCTCAATATACTCGCCGCATATCCGTACCTTGGGCTATGCTGATACCTGCAGCTGTACTTGCATTTGGTTTTTCGTATCTGGGCTCTCATATTGTTGTATACCTGCCAACGTCATGGATGAAGCCGTCTATTCTGATTATTTTAATCGTAATGGCGGCATATACATTTCTGAAAAAAGACCTTGGACAGGTTGAACGCCAAAGTGTACTTACTAAGCGCGAATACATACATGGTTTGATAATCGGCGCCCTTATCGGCCTGTACGATGGCGTTTTTGGTCCAGGCACTGGCAGTTTACTGGCTTTTGTGTTTGTGCGGTTTTTCGCCTTTGATTTTATTACTGCTACGGCTTCATCCAAAGTTATCAACCTGACCACAAATTTGGCGGCTTTGTGCTTTTTTATACCTCATCACTATGTAATATGGCATTGGGCAATTCCTCTGGCCATAGCTAATTTAACGGGCGGGCTAATTGGAGCCAGACTGGCCATGCGTGGCGGTACTAAATTACTACGCAAAGGATTTATTGTTCTACTATGTATTATGATTGGTAAATTTGGCTACGATTTGATGTGATAATAGAATAAATGATGCATATTTAAGATGCAAACGCGGCAGTAATTATTCAAATATCTATCTATAGTTCAGATTGAATTGTCTTCTGTGGAAAGAGAAGATGAACGCCTTTTACAGAAAAACTGTTGTAATATTTGTCGCGATTCTGATTCCATTATTCCGCCTAGAATGGCAGTGTGCTGATTAAGCCGGTGATCGGCAAATAAATCTACCACACTGCCGGCCGCACCAGTTTTGGGTTCTGCGGCGCCATAAATAACTCTATGTACTCGAGCCTGAATCAAAGCGCTTGCACACATGGCACAAGGCTCAAGAGTCACGTAAACATCACATTCCTGTAAACGATAGTTCTTTTGTTTTTGGCTTGCTTCTGTCAGTGCCTGAATTTCCGCGTGATGACTCACATTATGATCAGTGATACAACGATTGTAGCCTAGACCAATAATATTATTTTTATAAACAACTACCGCGCCAACAGGTACTTCATCCAATAACTGTGCCTGATGCGCTGCCATTAATGCATGACGCATCCAAAATTCCATGTTTTCTTTTGCTGGAAATATTGCTACTGGCGGATGTTGTTTGAGTTGTTGTCGCCAATATTCTTTCTCTTCTGTGCCTATGCTTTGAACATTACAGTTTTCAGCCAGTGCAATCAATTGCCATAATACTCTTTCAGTAGTACCTGTACTAATATTTCGCAGTTGTAAAAAAGTTGTAATCGGGCCACGGCGCCGCAAATCTTCCACATTATGTATATTAAGTTGTTTTAAGAAAGTAATCGTTTTATGTGGTAATGGGGGCGTGGTCATTAAGGTATTCATATGTCAAAACAAAATTAATGCACTTTATCTTACTATAATTCAATTTGATTCAAGTGAATAAATTATGTCTCATTATTTTAAATTAGTATTATTTTTAAATAAAAATCGAACGATATCACATTAAATATTCATCCTTATATTTAACGGCAGGATATTGAAAAAAGATGTTTTTAATTTCAGTTAAAAACTTTTAGGTTTTGATTTCTAGTTAGGAAACTGAAGTTTTGTTTGAGTTATTAATCTGTCTTTGTTCATTAACGGCCTGAGCGATGGCTGCTAGATGAATTTCATCGCTGTGATCCTCATGTTTTTCTGGAATAATCCCGAGCTTATGGAAAAGAGCCTGATCCTTTTCTACCTGAGGATTTGCAGTTGTTAATAATCTATCGCCATAAAATAATGAATTAGCGCCGGCTAAAAATGCAAGAGCTTGAGTTTGTTCATTCATCTTTTCCCGTCCAGCGGATAAGCGAACATGGGATTTTGGCATCATAATACGGGCTACAGCTAGGACTCTAATAAAATCGAAAGGATCAATATCTTTTTCATTTTCCAGAGGAGTACCTTTAACCTTAACTAAATTATTAATAGGTACACTTTCTGGATGTTCTGATAAATTGGCTAATTGAATCAACAGATTTGCTCGATCTTTAATTGACTCACCCATGCCAAGAATGCCGCCACAGCAAATTTTCACACCGGCTGCTCTGATATAAGCCAGTGTTTGTAATCTTTCGCTATAAGTACGAGTAGTAATTATATGACCATAAAATTCAGGTGAAGTATCAAGGTTATGGTTATAGTAGTCCAATCCCGCATCGGCAAGGGCGGTTGCCTGTTCTTGCGTCAAACTACCCAATGTCATACAGGTTTCCATTCCCAATGCTTTTACTCCTTTTACCATTTTCAAAACATAGTGCATATCTTTAATGGTAGGATGCTTCCATGCTGCACCCATGCAGAAACGAGTGGAGCCTGCTTCTTTAGCAGCTTTCGCTTTATCAATTACTTTCTGTACTTCAAGCAATTTTTCTTTATTCAGCCCGGTATTATAATGGCCTGATTGGGGACAATACTTGCAATCTTCTGGACAGGCACCTGTTTTGATGGATAAAAGTGTAGATATTTGTATTTGATTGGCAGGAAAATTCTGTCTGTGCACAGTTTGAGCCATAAAAATTAAATCATTAAACGGCAATTTTAATAATTCCATAACTTCCGGCAATGCCCAATTATGGCGAATAGCACCTAATGACATATAAATTTCCTTTTGGTGTCAATCTGATAAATACAGTGCATCTTAATATGTAAAAATTTGTTGTCAACCGTTTTGAATATATTATTATATTAAAAAAATAAATTTTGACTCACATCTCTTTGAATTAGATTATTTTTCATTTATAAATTAAATTTTTTTATCAGGTAAAAGCAATAATGTACTTACTGCTTTATATGAGAAAATTAATTAGAATCGAGCCAATCAAAGGGTTAGAAATTTTATTTATTTCAGCGATATTATGTGTAGATATTAATTCAAAATTTAATTAAATTGTTGAATCAACGATGTTTACAAATTAAATATCAGTAAGTGTTAAAAATTAGTTTATTTTTGCTATCTTTTAGCTGGAAAATTTATCTGGGGCTGTTTTAGAATAAATATAATTTGATTAGCTCAGTAGATATTCTTTTCTGCATGGAATGAGCAAAATACTGGAAAGGGAAATCAATATGCAAAATTGTGTCATAATCACTGGACATAGCCGAGGATTGGGGCGCGCACTGGCTGAATATTATCTGAATCAAGAGGTTAAGGTGATCGGATTATCGCGCCATGGCTGGGATAATCCGCCGGAAAGGCTATTACAATATGCTATTGATTTTGCCAATACTGAAGCTATATCCACACTGGTGCAATCGGCCAGTTGGCAAAACGGACTGGAAAATAAAAATGAGGTCACGCTGATAAATAATGCCGGAATGGTGGAGCCAAATGCTCTGGCGGGTCAGCAAGGCTGTGATGCCATTTCCAAAGCCATAGCTGTAAACATCACTGCGCCTATGCTGCTCACTAATGCAGTAATTGCAGCTGCCACCAAAGCTTCTATACGCATTGCCCATATCAGCAGCGGTGCCGGTCGCCATCCCATTGCCGGCTGGAGTGTATATGGTGCCACTAAGGCAGCTTTGGATCAGCATGCGGCTGTCATTGCTGCGGAGCAGCATCCACGCGTGCGTATTGCCAGTATTGCACCTGGTGTAGTGGATACCAATATGCAGCAATGCATCCGTGCAGCTGATGCCGCCAAATTTCCCATGGTAAACAATTTTATTAACATGAAAACAAATAGCCAGTTGCAGAGTGCAGCCGAAACCGCACAGAAGATTGCGGCCATGATTGCTGCCGACGATTATGGTCAGCAAACACTGCGGGATGTGCGGGAGTAGACAAGGGTTTGTTATAATGGCTCCCTTTTTGCTTTGCCTGACAAAACTTCATGACCTCTGCCGCCTACCAGCAACAGCTTACTGAAAAACAACTTTATCTGAATAAATTATTTGCCGACTGTGCATTTTCTGAGATGCAGGTTTTTACTTCACCTGCATCACATTATCGCATGCGTGCTGAATTCCGCATCTGGCATGATGGCGAAACATGCAGCTATGCCATGTTTACTCCAGGGGAAAAGGCTGGTAATGGTAGTGTGCAAAAATTGCGGCACTTTGCTGTCGCTCACAAAAATATCGATTCACTGATGCCAGTATTGCTTGATTGCATACAGACTAGTGAGTTACTTAAATCACGATTATTTCAGGTAGAATTTCTGACTACACTGGCTGGAGATACGCTAGTTAGCCTGATATATCACAAAAAACTGAATAACGACTGGATGCAGGCAGCTAAGGTCTTAGCCTCTAAGCTGGGTATTCAGATCATAGGACGCAGCCGTGGACAAAAAGTGGTACTTGAGCGCGATTACGTTATCGAACGATTAAGCGTAGATAATGAAGTGTTTCAGTACAAACAATTGGAAGGCGGTTTTACCCAGCCTAATGCAGTGGTGTGTGAGTCGATGCTTAGCTGGGCAACAAATGTTGCTAAAGCTATTCCAATGGGAGATTTACTGGAACTTTATTGCGGTAATGGAAATTTTACCTTGCCATTGGCACGTCATTTCCGCCGCGTACTGGCTACCGAAGTATCAAAAACCTCAGTACAGGCTGCCCGCTGGAATATAGATACTAACCAAATTCACAATATAGCTATTGTACGGCTTTCGGCTGAAGAATTTACTGAAGCCTATGCCGGTGTTAGAACTTTTAAGCGTCTTGTCAGCGAACAGATTAATTTGGGTGATTATGAATTCAGTACGGTATTTGTGGATCCACCACGAGCCGGTATTGATGCAGACACGCTGCAACTATTACAGAAATTCGACAATATAATTTATGTATCCTGTAACCCAGTTACCCTGCATGATAATCTACAAACTTTGTTAAGAACACATCAGGTAAGGCAGGCTGCGATGTTTGACCAGTTTCCGTTCACGCCGCATATTGAATCAGGTGTCTGGTTACAGAGATGTTAATATCTAATTCATAGCATGTTTTCTATTTGTTATATTTTATATCAATAAAAAACTGCCTGATATTTGCAGGCAGTTTTTTTGTAGAAAAACATTTTAATTCTGTTCTTCAGTTTGTACTTTCTGGCGCAGGCGCAAGCCTAGTTCGCGCAGTTGTTTTTCATCAACGTGGTTTGGTGCATCTACCAGCAAGTCTTGTGAACGTTGTGTTTTCGGGAAAGCAATCACGTCTCGAATGGAATCGGCACCCGCCATTAAGGTTACCAAACGATCTAAACCGAAAGCCAGACCACCATGGGGTGGAGCACCGAATTTCAGATTATTCAGTAAAAAGCCAAATTTATTCTGCTGCTCTTCAGGCGTGATTTTTAGCGCAGCAAATACTTTTTCCTGAATATCTGCGCGATGGATACGGATAGAACCACCGCCGATTTCCCAGCCGTTTAATACCATATCGTAAGCACGGGCAATACATTCTTCCGGAGCGCTTGCGAGCAGGTCTTCGTGGCCAGCCTTCGGAGCGGTGAACGGATGGTGCATAGCAGACCAGCGTTGTTCTTCCTCATCATATTCAAACATGGGAAAATCAACTACCCATAACGGGCGCCATTCATTAGTAAAGTAACCATTGGCAGCACCATGTTCGTGGCCAATTTTGATTCGCAAAGCACCAATAGCTTCGTTTACCACTTTGGCTTTATCGGCACCAAAGAAGATAATATCGCCATTTTGAGCACCGGTTTTGTTAATAATTGATTGCAACGCGGTGTCAGACAGGAATTTCACAATTGGTGACTGTAAACCACTGTCTTCGCTGTTATTTACTTTGCTAATATCATTAACTTTGATATAAGCCAGACCTTTGGCTCCATAAATACCCACAAATTCAGTATAGGTATCAATTTCCTTACGGCTCAAAGAGGCACCGTTCGGTACACGCAAAGCTACAACACGGCCATTTTTCATGTCGGCAGCCGCACGGAATACTTTGAATTCTTCCGTTTTCATTACGTCGGTGAGTTCGGTAAATTGCAGGCTAACACGTAAATCCGGTTTGTCTGAACCATAAAGGAACATAGCATCATGCCAGCTCATGCGAGGAAATGTAGGCAATTCAACGGACAAGGCTTTCTGAAATACCAGTTTTACCATGTTTTCAGTGATGTCCATGATTTCGTTTTCGTTCAGAAACGATGTTTCAAGGTCGATCTGGGTAAATTCCGGCTGACGGTCTGCACGTAAATCCTCATCACGGAAACATTTAACAATCTGATAATAGCGGTCAAAACCGGCCACCATCAGTAATTGTTTGAATAATTGCGGTGATTGCGGTAAAGCGAAGAATTCACCTGGGAATACACGGCTGGGCACCAGATAATCACGCGCACCTTCTGGAGTGGAGCGGGTAAGCATCGGTGTTTCAATATCGATAAAACCTTGGCTATCTAAATAGCTGCGCACGGCCATAGCAACACGATAGCGCAAACGCAAATTATTTTGCATTACTGGACGGCGTAAATCGATAACGCGGTTGGTCAGACGAACATTCTCGCTGATGCCCTCATCGTCAATCAGGAAGGGGGGCGTAGCTGCAGTATTGAGAATCTCAATTTCTTTGGCAAGCAATTCAATGCCACCAGAAATCATTTTGTCATTTTTAGTACCTTCCGGACGTGCGCGCACGCGGCCGGTAATGCTCAATACGTATTCATTACGTGCAGAATCAGCCAAGCTGAATGCTTCTGGTGTATCCGGATCAATTACAGCCTGTACAATGCCTTCTCGGTCACGCAGATCTATGAATATCACTCCGCCATGGTCTCGGCGGCGATGAACCCAACCCTTCACGGTGACGGTTTGGTCGAGGTATTGTTCGTTGATTAAGCCACAATAGTTGGTTCGCATTTTGATGCCTTTGTTACTGTGATTACGGTTAATTGTGTTATCAGGAATATCCATTCCGGCCAGTTGTATGCTAATTTGGTCTGGCAGGCTTATGTAAAGAAAATATTGCCTGTAAAGATTGGTTGTGCGGTGGTTCATCCGGCTGCACCATTCCCAATGAAATAACATATTTCAGTGCATCGTCCACACTCATATCAATTTCACGTACATCTTTACTGTTGACCATAATATAGTAGCCACCAGTGGGATTGGGAGTAGTGGGCACGTAAACCGAAATATATTCATTGGACTGGGTAGCATCAGACTGCTTTGGCAATGCCGACGCAATATTATCCGGTATATGTCCAGATACAAATCCGATTGTCCAGATATTGGGCTGCGGAAACGGAATGAGAACCGGTGTTTTAAATGACTGGCGCGAATCTGACAAAAGAGATTCAGAAACTTTTTTTACGCCAGAATAGATACTTTTCACTACCGGAATGCGTCCCCACAAGGCGTCCCATGCGGCAAATATTTTACGTCCGAGCATATTTGCAGCCAATAGGCCAGTGAAGAAAACCACGATTATAGCTGCTACAAGACCCAGACCATGAATTTTAAAACCGAAAAGTGCCTGTGGCTGCCAACGTGCCGGTAAAATATTCACCAGCTCATCAGCCATGCCGATGATATAGCTGATTACCCAAATGGTGACAATAATGGGCAGCCAGACCAGCACGCCGGTGAGCATGTACTTTTTCAGAGATTTTTTTAGTTTTCCGCCCTCGGCAGGCTGTGGTGCCATATTTTGAGAAAGTCCTTTTAATCTGTTCTGATTACAAATATCAAACTTTATATTATACCCATATTTGGTTGTTTTCACAGTGTCTATTACTGATGTTGATTAAATTTTATTTTAAGGGGCAAACAAAGATTCAGAATTGGTTTGATGATGTCTGAGATACATCTTTATTAACTGTTATATGTGTTTGATTTGTATCGTCAGCATCGGTATGCTGAATTGATCAAATGTATGTATTTATATTTTCGTATACAATTAATTTTTTTGATTTTAAATTTTTGATATTAAATAAAAATAATAGAGAACCTTTTATTTTAGATTCTGCAAGCATTGGTTTACCGAATTTTTGAAGATTCACTTTACCATATCAGCAAAATCGATTTAATTTCTTATTTGCAATTTATAACTAATGAATAATTAATAATTACAAATAAATTTTTATGTTAATCTATTTGGTATAATCTGTACCTTGATCAATATTCTTATAACGTTTTAGGAAGTTATAGCTTTCTGTATGGCCAGTTTCCGTTTTTTCTGTGCGTGGCTGCCATGGTGGGTAACAGGTGTTTGCGGTTCTTTTTTACTACCTCAGGCTTATATCTGGCCATGGATTGGTGTTTTTTTCGTATTGTTGATACTGTTTGTGTGTTCTGGTTGGCTGTGGTGTCGTTGTGTTGCAGCACTATGTGCAGGTGTAATTTTTGGGTTATGGCGCACCGATACAGTCTTACAACAGCAGTGGCCAATAACCGATAAGGCTGAACTACAGATTGTGACTATTCAGGTTAAAGATATACCGCAGCAGGATACACAACGCAGCCGCTTTGTTGCTCAAGTAAACCTACCCGACGGTCGGCAGCAACAATGGTTGATTACTGATTACAGCAGGCGAGAATGGCCAGTGGGGAGCCGATGGGAGATTAAGGCCAAAGTTCGCGCTGTTATCGGGGAAAACAATATGATTGGGTTCAATCGTGAAGCGTGGGCGCTCAGTAATAGTATCGGAGCTATGGCTAATGTCGTTAAGGGACAGCGTAAAGCTTTAACAGCTGCTTCAGATTGGAAAATAAAACTTGCTCAGTGGCGCATGTGGTGCAGCGCACGTTGGCATAATCAAGAGCAAAAATATCCGCAAGGTGTAGCTCTCCTGAAAGCGCTTGCTGTGGGGGAACAATCTGCATTACCAGCAAGCGCATGGCAGATATTCCGCCCGTTGGGACTAAATCATTTAGTCAGTATTTCCGGATTGCATGTGGGGATGTTGGCTATGCTGGCAGGATGGCTATGCAGCAAGTTCTTGCAGTATATGCCGGTACGAATCCATCAGCCGTGGATATATACGCGCTCTACAGCAGTTATAACTGCCATTGTTTACAGCGCTCTGGCCGGCTTTGCTGTACCTACACAGCGGAGTATGCTGATGATTATTATACTGGCACTTACGTGGCGTCGCGGTTATTTACGCGCTTTTCAAGTGTGGTGGCTGACCATAGCATTAGTGCTGCTGTTTGACCCGCTAGCGGCATTAAGCGTGGGTTTCTGGCTATCTTTTCTATTGGTAGCAGTGCTGATGTGGGCAGGTGACGGTAATAGTCAGCATGCTAAATGGCGGCAGATGGTACAGGGACAATGGGCTGCCGGTCTGGCTTCCGTGGTGCTGGTGGCTTATTGTTTCGGCTCGGTAGCCATTATCTCGCCACTGGTTAACGCTGTTGCCATTCCCTGGTTTACCTTGGTACTGGTACCACTGGCTTTGCTTTCGTTGATATTGCCATTAGATATCTTACGCACGATGGCGGCTTATCTGGCTGAGCGAACTATGCGTATGCTGCATTGGATTGCTGATTATGCTCCAGAATACTATCCGGCACAGGCACCGTTAGCCTTGTGGTTGATTGCTGCTGTTGCAGTTATGTTGTTACTTTTGCCTAAAGGCTGGTATTTGCGGCCTTTGTGTTTGCTTATTTTGCTTTTATTGCTGTGTTACCGGCCTCCTAAACCGGCTTTTGGCGAAACTAATATCAAAATATGGGATGTAGGGCAGGGACTAGCCATCAGCATTACTACCGCCAGACATGAATTGCTATTTGATACCGGTACAGCTTACGCGGCACAGTCTGTGCTTATGCCCAACCTGCGTGCGGCTGGTATCAATCGTTTGGATACGCTGATATTGTCACACCATGATAATGATCATGATGGTGGTGCTTCGTTAATTAGGCAACAGCTGCAACCACTGCAACCACTGAAAATTATTGCTGGACAGAGCAAAGCCTATAACTTTCCGGTGCAACCCTGCCTAGGTGGTGAAAACTGGAAATGGGATGGAGTATGGTTTGAGTTTTTGAATCTACCAGTAACACAGAATAATAAAAAAAATGATTACAGTTGTGTTTTGCGAGTGCTCAGCGCTGATAAGGCACTGCTAATAACTGGCGATCTGGGAAAACAAGGAGAACGAGCTTTAGTAGAGACTTATGGTGATGATTTATTTAGTCAGATTCTTGTATTAGGCCATCATGGTAGTAAACATTCCAGTGAAAAAAACTTTCTTCGTACTGTGGCTCCTATCTATGCAGTAGCCAGTGCCGGCTTTGCCAATTCTTATAGCCATCCTCACGCAGAGGTTCAACAGTTACTGAAACAAGAAGGTGTTACTCTATTACGCACCGACCGGCAGGGAGGATTACAGACAACTCTATCTTCACACCCACTACATTGGAAGTTATTACAAAACTACCGGCCTTATTGGCAGCGTAAACCAGCATTGCTTTAGTTTACCAGCAACTGAACGCCATAATATACTGGCGTATAATGGATAAAATAAATAAACGGCTGATTTGAAGGATTCAACATGCACTGGCGTAAACTATCTATATATATCCTGACAGCTTTCATACTGGCTGCATGTGCTACCCCAGAGCAAAAAGCAGCACGGGCTGCGGCAGAGAAAGCTGCACAGCAAAAATTACAACTTGATCTAGCTGCTCAGTGCGACCCTCGCACCGCTGAGCTGATGCAGGCTCAGATGCAGAATCCAGCTTTTTTTTCTGACCCTGCTAATGCCAAAATAGCTCAAGAGTACATGCAGAAAGTAAACTTGCCTATTTTTCAAAGCTGCTACAAGCTGGCATGGAATAATTATATCAATCAGGTGAAGCTAGAGCAGGCGCGTAGCTGGGCCATGCAACGTAGATGGGACAATGATATGGACTGGATGATGTTCCGGCCGCGTTGGTGTCGAAGTAGTCACAATGGACGGACATTTGTTCATCGCTGCTAATGCAAAAAAACAGACAGGTTTAACCTGTCTGTTTGCCTTGTTATAAGTTTACTTACTGAGTTAGAACGTCTACACCTTTGGGAGGTGTAAACTTGAACTGTGCCCGGTTTAATTGTGGATGCGTATTGATTTTACTGAATGTAATCGTAGTCAGATTACCAAAGCTATCCTTTAGCTGCATATTAGCCAGATTCTCACCTTTAAAACCGATACGAATATTCTGATAGCCTGTATTACTACGTTTAGGTAAGGCACGGACATAGTCAATACCGTTGCTGCTACCATCATCAGATAATGAATAGTTGGCATTTAAGGCTGTTTTATTAGATAGAATGGCTGCTGGAGAATCGCCAATTGTCTGATTTTGAGCACGTTTTGTGACTTGAGCCAGATCCTGATCATAAAGCCAGACAGTGTTTCCATCACCTACTATTATCTGTTTATAGGGCTGGGTGTATTCCCAGCGAAACAGCCCCGGCCGCTGAATAGCAAAAAAACCCGCAGTTGTCTGAGTTCGCTTTTTACTTTTCACTGACTGACTAAACTGTCCGGAAATACCATCTGTATCAGCATTGAATTTTTGCAAAGTTTCCAGTCCGCCTGCATTAACCCATGCAGTACTGAAAGCCAAAATGCCGCTGAGTACAGCCTGAGACAAAATCCGCATTAAATACTCCTTTGCTTAACAATTATTGAATATTTTAGCTGTTTACAGATAAAGTTGGAACAGAAAATCAATGTTTGATAGGTCATGCCATTCTGGACTAAGACCTAGACACGTCTGCACTTGGCATAAAAATACCAATAAAAAAGCGGATAAATCAGCTTTTTTATTGGTGTGGATATTAGCCTATTTTACTGTTTGGCAGCCTGCTCAAAACGGGCATAATTCTGTTTTGCCTGTTGAAGTTTGGCTGTATTTTCATTCATTTTGTTTTGCAGCTCTGCTACTTTATCGGTGTCGCCTTTTGCCTGAGCTTTTGTTAGCTTACGCTGTGTTTCATCAATTTTATTATTTAGCTTAGCGATTTTCTGCTGATATTTCTGACGCAAATCATTGTTGTTACAATTTTGCGCAATATCGGCCTTTTGTGCATTAAGACGGTTAATCTGTCTTTGATTATTATTGGCGCGGGCATATTGCATTTTATTATCAATCTGTTGCTGTTTTTCAGCACAGGTTTGCCATTGATGATCGGCCAAAGCTGGTAGGGCGGCAGACAATGACAGACAAAGCAGAGCCACTTTAAGTATACGTGTTGTTTTCATAAATTTAACCTCTAGAGAAAATTAATTCTGTGTATTGTAAAACTAAGCAGCGATAAACACTATCTAAAATGTAAATTCAGTTTAAATCAAAGTTTATTTTGTTACTGCAGCACATGTATACTGAATGCTCAGTTTTTTACCCCTTTCTGTGAAAATGTCCATTGCTGCCTTATTGGAATCAGCTTTGTTAAGTACTTTGCCTGATGAAAAATGTTCTTTGAGCCATACTGCTCATAAATTATGTATTCAAACACCAGCCAATGCTCTGAAGAGGGAGGTAACGGCTGTTATAAGTGATTTTCGTTTTGCCGGCCATCCCGCAAGACCTAAGCTGGTACCGCCTTCTAAAGTGAAAAGCCGTAAATTTTCAACCGAGGAAGGATATGCGGCTTTATTACATGCCGTTTGTCATATTGAATTTAATGCAATCAATCTGGCGCTAGACGCAGCCTACCGCTTTCGTCTCATGCCAGAAGAATTTACCCGCGACTGGGTACGTATTGCAGCTGAAGAAGCACATCATTTTCAGCTTATGCGGCAACGTCTGCAAGCTTTCGGCTATGATTATGGTGACTTTGCTGCGCACAATCATTTATGGGACATGGCCTATAAAACCGCATTCGACCCACTGCTGCGGATGGCTTTGGTACCACGCGTTTTGGAAGCACGTGGGCTGGATGTTACCCCAGGAATGCGCTCTAAAATTGCACAAAAAGGAGATGAGCATACCTGTGCAGTATTAGATATTATCTACCGCGAAGAAGTAGGCCATGTTCAAGTGGGAAATTATTGGTATCAGTATTTATGCGCACAACGAGGGCTAGAACCACAGGCTTTATTTCGGCGTTTACTCAGCCGTTATGATTTATTTATTTTCCGAGGTTATGTAAATATCGAAGCACGAGAACAAGCAGGTTTTTCCCGTTTTGAACTGGAAATGCTGGAAAATTTCGAACAAAGCCGCCAGTCTGATGTACACAACTGGCGGCTGGCATTGCAAAACTAAATATGTATTCTGTTAGGTAATAACGGCCAAAGAATTCTGAAACTGTATTCTCAATCTATTTCATAGCCGCAGCGAGTGCATTAACATTAAAACGGAACATATCAATATAGGTTGCTGCTGGCGTACCGTTGCTCAAGGCATCTGAGTACAAACGACCACTGATTTTTGTCTGAGTTTCGCTGGCAATTCGCTGCACCATTTTCGGATTTTTAATGTTTTCTATAAAAATGGCTTTGATATGCTCACGCCGTATCTGGCTAATAATTGCTGCCACCTGACGCGCTGATGGCTCGGCTTCAGTGCTTACACCTTGCGGAGCAATAAACTGAATACTGTAACGCTTGGCCATATAGGCAAAAGCATCATGACCAGTCAATACCTTACGTTTGTCTGCCGGTACAGCATTAAATATTTTAGTTGCCCAGTTATTGAGCTCTGCCAGCTGGCGCTGGTAAGCAGCCAGTCGCTGCTGGTAATAGGCTTTGCCTTGCGGATCAACTTTAATCAGTGCTTTGGCAACATTACGCGCATAGGTCTGCATCAGAACGGGGTCATTCCATATATGTGGGTCTGTGTGCTGATGATGGTCGTGACCGTCGTCTGTCATAATTAAAGGCTGAATGCCCTGAGTAACAGTAGCCAAAGGTACGCGGCTTTGTTGAGCAGCTCGTTGCAAAGACAATGGTTCTAGGCCTAAACCATTAAGTAGAATCAGTCTGGCTGAGCGCATGTCGCGTAAATCCTTACTGACCAGCTGATACATATGCGCATCCTGATCATAACCAATCAAGCTTCTGACCTGTACACGTTCACCGCCAATTTGTCGTGTAACATCGCCCAGAATACTGAAACTGGTGATAACCGGCAGCGGTGCCGCCTGAAGCAGGCTGGCTAAACTACACAGAAACATACTAAGCAGGCAAATAAAAAAGCCTCGTTTCATTTTTTATATATCCTTCAGTGGTTTATGATGCAAAAATTATCTCTAAGCAACATGGTGTCGCTGACGTTTATAGATTCGCCAAAGAATACCGCTTTCACTGCCAACAAATAATGACAGTATATAAACCATACCACAGCACAGAATAATAGCCGGCCCAGATGGTAAATCAATATAGAAAGACAATAGCAGACCTATATAGCCGCACAACACAGCAATAATAGCTGCTATCATCAGAATACCGCCCATAGATTTCTGCCACAAACGAGCACTGATAGCGGGCAACATCATTAAACCTACAGACATCAGTGTTCCTAAAGCCTGAAATCCAGCAACTAGATTCATCACAACCAGTATTAAAAAAATAATGTGCCAAAGCGTGCCTTTACCGTTCACAGCACGTAGAAAGAGTGGATCTATGCTTTCCAGCATTAGCGGGCGATATATCACAGCCAATACCAGCATTGAAATACTGCTCACTATAGCCACCAGCGTCAGCGCTGACTTATCGACTGATAAAATCGAACCAAAGAGTAAGTTCAATAAATCAACACTGTTTCCGCCACGGCTCACCAACACCACACCTAAGGCCAAACAGGTAAGAAAAAAAGCGGCAAAGCTGGCATCCTCGCGCACATTGGCAAATCGGCTGGCCAAACCGGCCAGCAATGCCATCAACAGGCCAGCAATAAACCCGCCTAAACTCATTGCTGGTAAACTTAAGCCAGCTAGCATATAGCCGGCTGCTGCACCCGGTAAAATAGCATGCCCAAGCGCATCCCCAACCAGACTCATACGCCGCATCATCAAAAAAACCCCAACCGGTGCAGTACCTAAAGCCAGAAATACAATTGAACATAATGCATAACGCATAAAATCGTAATCAGCAAAAGGCTGAAAGAGTAAATAGGCCATATTCATTAATTTACCTGTTACACCACTGATCCTGTTCGTATTGCTGCATTGCTGCGGCCGCCTGTTGCAGATATTGTTCAGTCAATACATGATCCGTTTTACCCGCTGCAATTTTTTCCCGAGCAATTAACAAAGTGTAGGGGAAATACGCCTGCACCTGCTCATAATCATGCAAAACCGTAATCACCGTACATTGCTTCTGCTGCTGGTATGCTTTCAAAATATCCAACAAAGCAAAAGTTGTAGCAGCATCAACTGCGTTAAATGGTTCATCGAGCAACAAAACACGAGCATTCTGAATCAGCATACGTGCCAGTAATACTCGTTGAAACTGGCCGTTAGACAACTGCGCGATACTGCGTGCCTGATATTGCAGCATACCAACTTGAGTTAATACTGCAATAATCCGCTGATGCATAGATTTACTGATACCCGCAAAGAAACCAGTTTCATACCATAACCCCATAGCAACTAGTTCAAACACACTCATAGGCTGGCTGCGGTCAATATCCGACTGCTGAGGCAGATAAGCTATATCAGAGCGCTGTAAATGCTGCCAGCAAATTTCACCACTATCGGGTCGTACTAGCCCCATAATAGCTTTGAGCAACGTGGATTTACCCGCTCCATTAGGGCCGAATATTGCCCACATTTCATTTGGTTTAAAATCAATGCTGAGATGATGGATAGCTGGTCGCTGGCGATAACTGACCGTGACATTGTCTACCTGAATACTCATGATGCACTCACTGCCCATGCATACATCAACCACATCAAAGCCAAAATAACGCCCACACCAATCAACCGTTTACCCACACCGCATAGCAAAAGTGAAAACATTGTGATGCCTCTACCGGATCAGCCTAATGACAATTTAATGTTATAGTATAACATTACATTCATCATACCTATACTATAAAGTTTTAGCAAAATGAGAAATTTTAAGCAGTCAAAGGAAATGATAAATGATGTGTTAGCGCTCTAATGGGCAAGCGGTTGGGATGCAAAGCTTGTTGCAGCCGCACAGATAAAGGAGAGGGCAAACCCAGTATGGCAGCAGCAATTGCTTCGGCACATAAAGGCGCTGTCAGCAAACCTCGGCTGCCATGAGCCGTATTAATAAACATACCTGGCTGCCATGGACAAGGTTGATTAAGCCGATAATTTTTGTCCAAACGCAAGCGGGCATACTGTTGCAGCATCGCCTCTGTATTGCCCACAGGCCCAGCCAAAGGCAAATGATCAAATGCATCACAGCGTATAGCCGCATGTCCCTGCGGTTTTGCATTCGGATACAGATTTGCGGCGAGATGTGGTAGCCAGCGGCGCAATTGCTGCCAGTTAACAATTTCATCCTCTTCATTTAGGCTATTATCGGTATTGTTCGGATGAAAAGTGGCACCAAAACAAAGTTTATCCTGCCATGCGGGGGTAATATAGCTATTTCCACTTAGCGCACAGCTTGGCTTTATAACATCAGCTCTGAAACAAGCTGTGGTAGTTTGTCCTCTGATTTTATGCAATGGCCAGCCAGCAACTGGAAAGAGCGTATCACTGTCTGCTCCGGCACAGATAACTACATGGGATGCTTCCAAAGTGAATGATCGATTCATATTCTGACAAACAATTTGCCAGCCATCATTCTGATACACAACACTTGTAACTTTAGTTGCAGTCAACACCTCAATTATAGGTTGTCTAAGCAAAGCATCAACCCAGCTATAAGGATTGATGGCTGCACCAAATGGCCACCATAATCCCCCTGAAGGTAATTCCATACCGGCAATATCACCAGCCTGAGTCTGCGTGACAGATCGAAACAAAGCATTATCAGGATTTTGCGAAGCTAATAATCCATTGCGATTCTTTTCGGCATCATTGTAATTCAAATGGAGTACACCACAGTCTAGCCAGCCTTGACCCACTGGCAAACTATTTTGAAGCAGGCTACGGCTAAATCCATAGCCTGCCAGCAACAGCTCTGTCTGCACAGTATAATTGGGAGAAATTTTGGCATACAACAGCCCGAGATGGTTGCCAGAGGCAGCACTGGCGATGGTATGTTGTTCAATTACTGTGACCGCAATCCCCCGTTTGGCAAGAGCAAAAGCAGTGGCAGCTCCAGAAATACCGGCACCGATTACCACTACAGATTTAACTGCTAGAGTGGGAGGCAATGTTAGCCAAGGTTTAAAACCACTAACACCAATGTCAGCCTTATCGTGTGAAAAACCCGAGTAAAACTGCACCCAGTACTTATATTCTTGAGGCCGAATCAGAAGAAATTTACCTGCCGCTCGAAATGGATAGCTGAATACCGGTTGCTGTTGCCAGAATAATCTTGCCTGAGTCCAAAACCTCACTATCGCTTGCCCAGCGGCTGAGGTAGCCAATAATGTCTTCGGCCAGCTTTCGGCTACAACCAAAACCTCAGCCTGCTCATCATTTCCCAACTGCTGAGCCAGCTCATCTGGCTGTGGCCAATTATGGAAGACATAAACACTCATGGCAGCCGTACAGTTTCATTATGCTCAGCTGATGCACCGCTACCCTGATTTAGCCAGAGCCATTGCTGTTGCAACGTCTGCCGCAGACTATTCTGCTTTTGCTGAGAAGTATGTAAACCAGCAGTAAGTTTTTGATAATCTATGGAGAATGAGGGTCTAGTAAACGTACCGTTAATCCGTAACGGCAGTAAAGTCTGTTGTTGTGCTCGTCGAGTGGCAATCAGAACATTATAATCCATCTGTTGTTGTAACCACTTCACATCACCAGTACCCTTGATATCAAAATTATCAGCATGTAGTTCCATACGGCTACTTCTGGTATTTCCATTACTCAATGGAATCTGCAAGCGAATATAGCGAAAAGGCGTTTGGCTAGTTTCGTTGTAAGCTACAGTTGTCTGACTGTCACTATTTTGCAGAATATTATTAATATCAATACCGTTCCACACACCTTGACGAATATGGATATCCGCCTGACCCGAAAGACTGGAAAGCCATTGCTGACGGTTGACACCTGTTCCATGGAAATCAAAGTCTGCATCGCCTTCACCATCAAGATTATGCAAACCAAATGTATCTTGTAAAAATGATTTCATTTGCACACCACGTGCATGTTGCCGTGCTTTCCAGCTTAAAGGATTAGAATTAGTCACCTGCAACAATCCATCAGTATTGCCACCATACATATTTAAACTGATAGGGTCCAAATTCAACGTACGTGCATTTAGAGACAACTGAGTTTTAAACTGATTCACAACTACCGTTGGTGTGAGCAGAGAATCAATGGATAGTTGTGCCGTAAGCGACCGTTTCCTAAACCAGCGATACCATAACTGTTGCCAGTCTGGCGGGAGCAAACTAGTACTGTTATCTGCATAAGGGCGTAAATTTAACTGTGCCAGATGAATGCTTCCGTTTATTTTTGCCTGCTGTTTATCATGTTGATAGTCAAGAGAAATGCTGACAGGCTGATTATCAAACTGGCCTTGCAGATTAAGCTGACCGTTGCCGGCATCGTCGCCCTGAACACTGCCAGATAAATCACTGATGAAACGGGAGTTGGGTAGGGCATTGACAGTATCCTGGTGGCTATTCACCGAAAAATTGTCAATTTTCCAGTGGCGCATATCCAACCATGATAGCTGACCGCTGACAGTAAGCGCGGTCTGAAACAAATGGCTTTGCCAACCGCTGTCAATCTGAAACTGAGGTAAAAACCAGTGATTCTGCAACCAGCTGGTATTGGTGGAAGACACCGTGGCATTAATCGCATTATCACCAATCTGAGCTGTAGCAACACCATTTAATTGTGGTAAAAACAGTTTGGCCCAGCCTACCTGCCAGTTTTGCCCATTGCCGGTCACATGCAACTGATTACGCTGACTATGCCACTGCCATTGCACAGCAGCTGTCTGCAGTAACTGCTGCTGTGGCAACCAGCGTGCATCAAAATGCCACTGGCCGTTACTCTCACCCAAAACAGAGACTTTCGTATCTATTTCCAGATTAACATCTTTCCACTGCATCACAGCATCAGGATGATAAACAGCATTGAGCTTGCAATGCAGAGTTTGCATATCTTGGCCTCCTAAAATTCCCTCCAGTTGCAGTGCACTGGAGCTGCCAAGATTACGCCATTGAAGATTCATCTGCTTAATATACTGTAAGTTCTGATCGTCTTGAATATTAAATTTAGCGTTTTCCAGTATCAGCCGGTTTATATGTAAACGTTTACCCGAATATGCTTTCTGCCATAAATCAGCCAGATTCCACTGGCCGTTACTACCGCGTACCAGATTGATACTTGCATCGTTAAGCTGCAACTTTTCAATTGTCATGCGGCCAAAGAAACTTTGCCAGCCCAAGCCGATTTTCATCTCGCCTACATTAATGTCATTTTTTTTAGAGGCAACATTTTTAACCTGCACCTGATGTAATGTCACAGTAGGGCGCGGAAACATAGAACGGCTGATATCTGCATCAAAAAAAACTTGTCTGCCACTATCGGCCACAAACTCATTAGCACGTTTATTAATTTCTTTAGCATTAAACAAATAATGCAACACAGCCATATCAATGGCCAATAGCAAAAATATGCTCAGGCAGCCAAAAACCAGCAATTTCAACCAAAATTTGCCTGAATGCAATAATGAAATCATAAAAAATTAATTTAAAATTGTTTCAGAATATGGATTTGTCGGCTTCAAAACAAATCCATTCTGAAATAACCGTTACAATAGAAAACAATCCAAGCCTTACAAAAGCGTGGATTAAGTCCATATAAAAATACTTATATCAGCCCGCATCTGTAAACAGAGTTAATAAATTAATTCTGTTTAAAATTTACTTTCACGTCATTTAATTTAAGACACAGATTATTTTAATGATGCATATGATGAGAATTTTCAGTTTGGCTTATATCAGCGTAAGCCGGTCCTATAGTAACAGGCACATTTAGAACAAGGGGTCGTGCATGACGGAAAGTCAATCGCACTGGAATAGTAGTATCTTTAGCCAATGGTTTTTTTAAACCCATCAGCATAATATGCATTTTTCCTGGCTGTAAATGTGTCACTTTGCCAGCAGGTAAAGGCAAACCTTTGGGCAAAGAACGCATTTTCATCACACCGTCAGTTTCTACCGTTTCATGCACTTCAGCAGACATCGCCACCGGTGTCGAAGCGCTAAGCAATATATCATCCCTGCCGGATTGATTATCCAGATCCATAAATACACCACTGGACGACATGCCGGGCACACTAAAACGAACCCAAGCATTATTTGCTTCAATGCCCTTAGCCAACAGCAGGCTAGCATAAGAAGCTAATAATGCAGTAAACAGTAGTTTTTTCATGTTATCGCCTTCAGCAAATTTCACAGTAATTTTGTTTGTGATGATTTAACCAGAATTAGCCTAAACCATCACAACTTACTTACATTATACCGCTAAATGAGGTGCAAAAATCTGCAATAATTGAGCCAGAATTTTCGGATTGGCAGCTACAATATCACCACTGTCCAGCCATGCCTGCTCACCTTGCATATCGGTAACAATCCCACCAGCTTCCTGAACAATCAGAGCACCGCCGGCAACATCCCAAGGTTTAAGATTAAATTCAAAAAAACCATCCACACGGCCACAGGCTACATTACATAAATCCAATGCGGCCGAACCTTCACGGCGTGCACCGGCTGTTTTAGCCAGCACATCTTTTAAAATGGCTAGGTAAGTATTCATCATACTCTGATCAACCACCGGAAATCCGGTAGCAATCAGACTGCGCAGCAAGTCAATACGACCACTTACTCTAATACGTTTGTCATTTAGTAGCGCACCTTGCCCACGGCTGGCAACATATAGATCATTGTGCTCTGGAGCATAAACCAGTGCTTCGGCCAATGTTCCCTTGTGCAATAGCGCCATGGAAATAGCATATTGCTTATGTCCATGCAAATAATTCGTAGTTCCATCCAGAGGATCAATAATCCACTGATACTCAGCATGAATATTTCCCAGCTGGCCGGCTTCTTCACTCAGAATAGCATGCTGGGGATATACTTCCTGAATAGTACTAACAATAATTCGTTCCGCCTCACGATCAACATCAGAAACAAAATCGTTAGCAGCTTTATTGTCAATTTTAATATTATTTAAATTGCTGCTGGCGCGATGCATCATCTGGCCGGCTTTACGCGCTGCTTTCCAGGCAGTAGTCAAAATAGGATTCATGCTCATTCTCGTGATATGGCTGATAAAAGCTTCAAACAGATAGAAAAGACGTGTTTTAAAGAACAAATGCCGCATTAAAACAACATAGCGGCAATGGAATAGAGAAATTAATTATACGGCAAAATTGCTTTTTCCAAAACCGGCTACTTTCATATACAGAATATATAAGCTCATTTTGCTATAATATGCTGAATATATCAGCATTCTGCTATTTCTGAGCTCTTCCCCAGATTTAATATTAAACATGAACAAACCCGTACTTCCCGAATTTTTAAGTAACATACTTGTAGTACTCACACGTACCAGCCATCCGGCAAATATTGGTTCCGCAGCACGTGCCATGAAAACCATGGGACTCACCAACCTGACACTGGTCGCACCAAATCTGATGCAAACCCCCATGACAACGCAGCCTCCAGTATTCGACAGTACTAATCCAGACACATTCGCTTTACCGGAAGAAAGCTTTATTCTTGCATCTGGAGCAAAAGATGTGCTGGAACGCGCACACGTAGTGGCCACACTTAATGAAGCTCTGGCTGATACCACATTATCTTGTGCCCTTACCAGCCGGCGGCGTGAGCTGACAGCTCCTTTGTACACACCACGCGAAATCATGCCATCATTACTGGATACAGCCAGAGCTGGGCAGAAAATTGCATTAGTATTCGGTAATGAAACTTATGGACTAAGTATTGAAGAAGTACAAAGCTGCAATCGCCTAATTACCATCAACGGTAATTCTGAATATTTTTCACTAAATCTAGCCCAAGCCGTACAGGTAATCTGTTATGAATTATTCAGCCATGTAAACAGCAGCATGGCCCATTTGATACAGCCAAAAAATCTGGCCACACATCAACAAACACATGATATGGTGGCACATCTACGTCAGGTAATGGATAAAGCCGGATTCTTTAACCGGCGTAATGAAACAAGGTTAATGCGCCGTATGGCTGCCATGTTTGACCGAGCGCAACTCAGTACCGAAGATATTGACATCTTACGTGGCTTTTATAACACCATTAACCAGCAAATTCAGAAAAAGCAAGATTAACTTTCAATAAATCATGTTTATAAAGGAGAAAGCACTACTCATGAATTATGCTTCTGATCCCATCTGGTGGCGGTTAAAAAAAACCATTGTACGCGATTTGGCTAGTTTACTAACCGCTCCCTCACCATGGATTTCTACCGTAGAATTGCCTATTTCCCAATTACTTGGGGATGATGGCTTTCGGTTTTTACTCGCTCTTGATAAACATCCTGAGGATTTATATTTATTCCTGAAAAGACACAGTGGTTACCAATCCCATCTGGGTATATACGCAGAAAAATTATTGCAATACTGGTTTTTAAATGCCCCTCATAGCCAGCTCATTGCCCATAATCTGACAGTGATGGATAAGCAGCGTACAGCGGGAGCCATGGATTTCATCGTACAGCTGAATAATCAGAAATATCATCTGGAATTGGCGTGTAAATATTATGGTAGTTATTCAAATGAACTGGAAAGCTTTAATGGCCTGAATCAGTCAGATCTGCTGAAAAACAAAAGGGATAAAATCATACAGCAGCTAGCATTGAGCACAAGTCTAGAAGCCAAAAAATCGCTGGCAAAGTTATCTGTGCAACCAGAAGAGCTCCGGCAAGCCAGTATAATCCGAGGCATGCTCTTTACCCCTACGGGCAACACACATTTTCACATACCAATAAATCCTTTATGCTGGCAGGGGCGATACATCGAAGAATGGTCTGTTTTGGAAGCTCCGGAAGACTCTCGCTTTTATCTTCTCGATCATTTATCTTTACTATCACCAGCACGCCTTAGCAGCAATGCAATCGTGAATTTTGATCAGATTAAACAAATAAAGCAGGGTATCATAGCAATAGTACAAAAGCATGAAGATGGTTACTGGCACGAAACAGAAAGAATCATGAAAAAAGACAAAAATCCTGTGCAACCATAAATTACTGCAAGTGTCTCGGACATTACATAGGCTTTTATAAAGGCTTATGGTAAACTTGCGATTTAATTTTGTCTGCATGAAAGAATGCCGGGTACTGACAGCCCAGGCAGTGCCTGAAGACAAATCAAACAAATCAGATTAACTGACATCTAAGGGTTAACGATGAGCGTAACAGTAGAAAAATTAGATAATTTAGAGCGTAAAATTATTTTGGCTCTGAACTGGGAAGACATCCGGGCAAAAGTCAATGCACGAATGAAAGTGGCACAGAAACGTGCTCGCGTTGATGGCTTTCGCCCTGGTAAAGCACCACTGCGAATCATTGATTCCATGTATGGCTATGGCATTCGCGATGAAGTGCTGAACGAAATGACCCATAAAGCTTTCGAAGACCTCATTGTAGCTGAAAAACTCAAAGTAGCAGGCCTGAAAAGCCTCACCGCTTTGGAAGATGAAGATCAGGACGATGAAAAATTCTACAAAATTGCTGTAGTGTATGAAGAATTTCCAGAAATCAAAATCGGCGATTTAACTTCTCAGGAAGTCACCAAATTCAGTACTGAAATCGGTGATACAGAAATCGATAAAACAATTGACATCTTGCGCCAGCAGCGTACCCGTTTTAATCACGTAGAACGGGAGGCACAAATTGGAGACCGGGTAATCATTGATTTTGCCGGCAAAATTGATGGAGAGGCTTTTACTGGAGGATCTGCTGAAAACTATCCGTTCTTACTAGGGAAAGGCCAGATGCTGCCTGACTTCGAAACAGGTATTGCCGGTATGAAAGAAGGTGATGTAAAAGAAGTATCAGTTACCTTTCCAGAAGATTACCAGAGCAAAGAGCTCGCTGGTAAAACAGCTATTTTTACCATTACTCTAAAAAATGTTTCTGAAGCTGTTCTGCCGGAAGTAAATGAAGAATTTGCCAAATCACTGGGCATTGAAGACGGCGACGTAGAAAAAATGCGTGCTGAAATCAAAAAAAATGTCAGCCGAGAAGTAAACCGTCGCGTTAGTGAAATGACAAAAGATAGCGCTATTAACGCTTTGCTGGCCTCTACACCTATTGAAGTACCTACTTCTATGATTACCGAAGAAGCTAAAAGCATGGCAGCACGCATGAAAGAAAATTTTGCCGCGCAGGGTATGGATCAAAAAGATTTGGACTTGCCGCTTGACATGTTTAATGAACAAGCTAGTCGCCGAGTAGCCATTAGCCTGATTATGGGCGAATTGATACGCGAAGAAAAACTGGAGCCAAGCGAAGAACAGGTACGTAAAGTTATCAATGAGTTCGCCGACAGCTATGAAGATCCACAGGAAGTTATTGATTGGTACTATAGCGACAAAAAAAATCTGCAAGTGCCTACTTCTCTGGCTATCGAACAAAATGTTGTAGACTATGTCCTCAGTAAAGCCAAAGTCAGCGATAAAGTGCTTACTTTTGATGAAGTAATGGGACAGCAGGCACAGGCCTAAACATAGCAAACATTGAATAAATGACCAAAAGCACCAAAGTAGTTGAGAAGCTGCTTGGGTGCTTTTATTTCTATTGAGGAAAAAACATGTCACATATACAGAATCTTGGTCTCGTACCCATGGTGGTCGAACAAAGCGGCCGTGGTGAACGCGCATACGATATCTATTCACGTTTACTTAAAGAGCGGATTGTATTCATGGTAGGGCCTGTTACAGACGAAACCGCTAATCTGATCGTAGCGCAGTTATTATTTTTGGAAAGCGAAAATCCCGATAAAGATATTTCTCTCTATATTAATTCACCGGGTGGGTCTGTCACTGCTGGTATGTCTATTTTTGATACCATGAATTTTATTAAACCAGATGTAGCTACTTTATGCCTGGGTCAGGCTGCAAGTATGGGAGCTTTCCTTTTATCTGCCGGAGCTAAAGGTAAACGCTTCGCATTGCCAAACAGCCGTGTAATGATTCACCAACCTCTCATCAGCGGCGGCTTAGGTGGACAAGCATCTGATATCGAAATTCATGCGCGTGAATTACTCAAACTGAAAAACCAGTTAAACGAACATTTGGCTCGTCATACTGGCCAAAAACTGGCACAAATTGAAAAAGATACAGACCGTGATAATTTTATGTCAGCAGAAGAAGCACAGAAATACGGATTAATTGACGAAGTACTGGTTCATCGCCCCAAATAAACTTTCCCTTATGCTTAATTAAGAGCAAGCTTTAAGTCAATATAAAATCGAAACCAAAAATTGGTTTCGATTTTATATTTTTTCACAATACCTATCAGTATAAAATTTTCGAGGCTGAAATTAACTTTTGCGTTGATTACTAATTCCCATTAACATCGCCAGTATCACCATTACTGATAAAGTAGCAGTACCACCATAGCTTACCAGAGGCAAAGGCACACCCACCACAGGCAGAATACCACTAACCATACCCATATTAACGAATGCATAGCAAAATAATGTCATAGTCAGTGCACCAGCTAAAGTACGGCAATACAAAGTAGGTGCTTTAAGCGTAATATATAAACCGCGCACCAAAATAAATGTATATACACTCACTAGCAGAATATTGCCAATCAGACCAAACTCCTCTCCAAAAACTGCAAAAATAAAGTCAGTAGTGGATTCAGGAATATAATCAAGATGTGTCTGAGTTCCTTCGAGCCAACCTTTTCCCCAAATTCCTCCTGATCCAATAGCCGTCATCGATTGCAGGATGTGATAACCAGCACCAAGACGATCTTTAGTAGGATCAAGCAAAGTCAGAACCCTCATTCGCTGATAATCATGCATCCCATAATTCCAAATTATAGGCAGCATAGCCACAAACCCGATAATCGCAGTAATAATAACTTTCCACGGTAAACCAGCAAAAAATATAACAAACAAGCCGGACGCCATAATCAAAGTGGCAGTACCTAAATCAGGCTGTTTCAAAATCAGTGCTACAGGGATAAATATCAGCACAAAGGCAATAATATAGTGATACCAGCGAATATTACTTTCATTTTTCTGGAAATACCATGCAATCAGCATTGGTACAGCAATTTTCATGATTTCTGAGGGCTGGATTCGTCCTATCCCAATATTTAGCCAGCGAGTAGAGCCATTTACAGTGATACCAGCAAAATGCACACCCACCAAAAGTAATATACCTAAACCATAAAGGGGTAACGCAAAATTACTTAATATCTGCGGTGGAGTCCGTGCAATCAGCCATAATAAAATAAAACTAAGAACAGTATGCAAGGTTTTATTTTCCAGCTGGCCAAAATCTTGTCCATCTGCCGAGTAAAGCAGAAATAAACTCATGACATATATTATCAACATGGCATAAAACAGCCACACATCCATCGGTGCCCAGAGCTTATACCAGATACGTTTCAACCATTGCTTCTCATTAATCATATTTATTTATCTCACAAGCCTGACTGTGGACGATAGGCACGCAGTAATGGTGGCAGAGCAGCCTGATTATGCTCATCATGCTGTTGCGCATCCATCATGGCATTATTGGATAAATCATTTACCGGCAAATCAGAAGCATTGCTGGCCACACCTGCGCTAGGAAGATTTTGGAGTTTCAACAGATAAAAATCGGCCAGCTGTCGAGCCAATGGTGCAGCCGTTGCTCCCCAGCCATTATTTTCAAGAATTACAGCTATAGCTATCTGAGGTTTGTCAGCCGGCGCAAAAGCAATAAACCAAGCATGGTCACGTAACTGCATTTTTAGTGCTGCAGCATTATAACGAGCACCTTGCTTAATCTGTACCACTTGTGCCGTCCCCGTTTTACCTCCCATGGTATAACCCAGACCAGAGCCGATTGCAGCAGCAGTCCCCCCCGGCCTCAATACTTTTTGCATTGCGTCCTTCACATATTCAAAATTGCTGCGTTTAAATGGCACAGTTCTGACAGGCTGAGGATCAATCAAGGTCATTTTTTGGGAATTATGATCGAGTAAAGCCTGTACCAGATGAGGACGATAAACAATGCCATCATTACTCAAAATAGCAGTAGCAAAAGCCATTTGTAATGGTGTATACGCATTGTAACCCTGTCCAATGGCCATACTAACACTATCGGCCGGCTGCCACACCCGTGCCTGTGGCTTATAACGAGCAAATCTTTTCTCTTTCCATGCACGAGTTGGCAACACACCTGCATATTCATGATTAATATCAATACCGGTCTGTTTACCAAGATTAAATTCGGCCAGATAGGGCGACATACGGTCAACACCCATTTCGTAGCCCAGCCGGTAAAAGAATGTATCCGATGATACCTGAATGGCCTTGCTCAGATTAGCAGAACCATGTCCACCTCGTGCCGCATCACGAAACTGATGCGTAGAACCCGGAATACTCCAGACACCAGGGGCAGGCAAGACGGTGTTCTGATTTAGTTTGCCACTTTCAAGTGCAGCCATAGCCAAAAAGGGTTTGAAAGTAGAACCGGGTGGGTACATCCCTTGTGTAGCTCGGTTCAATAATGGATGGCGCCAATCTTCATTCAAACTTTTCCAGGTTTCCGTGTCTATTCCATCAATAAACAAATTAGGGTTGTAGCTTGGTTTGGATACCATTGCTAGAATGGCTCCGGTCTGCGGATTTATCGCCACCAACGCACCTCGTTTATTGCTCATCAACCGGTCGGCTTCCTGCTGTACACGGATATCCAGTCCTAGCCTCAACGTTTGCCCTGGAATGGCTGGTACGGTTTTTATTGTCCGAACAATATGACCCTGAGCATCTTTTTCAACTTCACGATATCCAGGCACACCGTGCAGCTGGCGCTCATAATATTCTTCCAGCCCCATTTTGCCGATATGTGTGCTGCCACGGTAGAGGTTAGTAAGATTAGCCTTATCCAGCGCCGCCATATCACGGTCACTAATACGGCCGATATAACCAACAATATGTGCCAGTAACTCACCATACGGGTAATCCCGAAAAGTCCGGGCATTTATTTCCACACCCGGAAACCGATATAGTTCAGCTGCAAGGCGGCTGGCTTCTTCCATGGTGAGCTTCAGTTTTAAAGGGACTTTATCGTAAGACCGGTAATCAGCGCGAAATTTAGCAAAACGTTTCAAATCACTGGGTGTGATGTCTACATAAGCGCGTAAAGCATTAATAGTATCATCAATTTTTCCGGGCACCTGATTAGGGATAATCTCCAGCGAATATGCGGGATAATTATGGGCCAGCACTACACCATTAACATCTACAATTTCACCGCGTACCGGTGGCGTAGGAATCAGAGAAATACGATTATTGGTAGCCGCAATAACATAATCATCATATTTGATAACCTGTAAATAAACAAAGCGTGCTATTAACAGGCAAAAACAAACAATAATTAATATAAATGCTACTACAATCCGTAATCCCAGATCACCATACTGAGCCGGTTTGGACGGACGTTTTTTTTTGGTTCGAAATTGCAGTGCTTTCATAGACGTCTAGAGTAGGCGAGATAAAGCATGAACTTAGATAACAGAGGCCAGAGCAAAGCGCTGATAAAAGGTGAAACAAAAAGATTCCAGCCTGTAAACTGATGCGTAGAAAAAAAATGAACAATTACCAAAATTAGTGTCATCAGCATCAAACTACCAAAAATGGTTAGTGCTTGAAACCCATATGAGTAACCAAGCATCTGGTGCCGGTTTTGCTCAATTACATACACCGCAGCAATCAAAGCAAGTGCATGCTGACCAAATGGTGTACCTTGACCAACATCCACAATCAGACCAAGTATAAAAGCCATGCCAATGCCAACATTCTGCGGCCGGTGTAAGCTCCAGTACAAAGTCATTATTGCCGTACAGGCTGGCAGCCAACCGGCTAGTGGCTGGGGAATTGGAATTAAATCTAGGAATAATGCAGCCACAAGACTCAAAACAATAAGCCGTTTTCGGGTATGGCGGTGCAGGCTGTCAACTTCAGTCATGATTGGCGGATGTTGGGTTAGTCACTGCTACATCAGCAGAATAATGAGCTGTCTGCCCATGCTTTTGGGGAATAACCAGCACAAATGTGCTGCTACGCATTTGTGCCACCGGCTCAATCTGAGCACGATAATAGGGCGAACCATTACCACTTTGTGCTTTAGTGACGGTAGCAACTGGTATGCCAGCTGGATAAACACTATCCATTCCAGACGTTACCAGCAAATCATTAGGTAATAAACTGGCATTAGCCGGAAAATAACGCAAATCCAAACTGCCAGAGCGACCATAAACCAATGTACGAACTCCAGTGCGCATAACCATAGTCGGAATCACTGCATTAGTACTGGTTATCAGCATAACCTCCGAACTTAAAGGCTGAACTGCAGTAATCTGTCCGATTAGGCCATGCTCATCACTTACTGCATCTCCCATGCGAATCTGATGATGGCTACCTTTATTAATGATAAACCTATCAGCAAGCGGATTACTGTCATTTGATACAATCTGCGCTACCTGCGCCTGTGGCAAAGCTGCTTTTTGCACCTGATTCAGCTGATTCAGATTAAGCACAGACTTTAACTCTACTGCGTGCTGACTGAGCTGCAATTTTAATTGTGCATTCTGAGCCTTCAATAATCTGTTTTCATTGCTCAGATTTTGCTGCTTCTCAAGAAAAACCATACCATTGGAAACAGCGTTAACCGGCTGCATAGCCAGCCACTGAAACGGGTACAAAGCCGTAGCAATATAATTGCGGCTTATTTTAACCACATCATATCGGTTATCAAGCAAAAGCAACACTACCGAAACCAGTGACAAAACAACCAGTTTACTGGTACTGCGCAGACCATTGTGAACAAAATTTAGTGAAGGCTCTGCCATTATCAATTACATTGAACAAAAATTACGGCATTTAAGGATTAGATACAAATACAGAATTCATCTTACCAATCATATCTAGCGCATGGCCAGAACCACGGGCAACACAGGTAAGAGGATCCTCTGCAATCATAACTGGCAGACCGGTTTCTTCTGATAGCAATCGGTCAAGCCCTTTCAGCAAAGCACCGCCGCCAGTTAATACCAGACCACGATCGGCAATATCTGCACCTAATTCTGGAGGTGTCTGTTCCAGAGCATTTTTAACGGCCTGCACAATTTGATTTAATGGTTCTGTCAGCGCTTCTAGCACTTCATTAGAGCTGATTGTAAAGGCGCGCGGAATACCTTCAGCAAGATTGCGTCCTTTAACTTCAATTTCTTTAACTTCCATCCCGGGGAAAGCAGAACCGATATTTTTCTTAATTTCCTCAGCAGTTGATTCACCAATCAACATGCCATAATTGCGGCGCACATAATTGATAATGGCATCATCAAACGCATCACCACCCACACGGATAGAGTGGGAATACACCACGCCGGATAACGAAATTACCCCCACTTCAGTAGTACCACCGCCAATATCCACCACCATGGATCCTGTTGGTTCTTCAATCGGCAAACCGGCACCAATCGCTGCAGCCATCGGTTCCTCGATCAGGTTTACGATAGATGCACCCGCTGCCAGAGCAGAATCACGAATAGCCTTGCGCTCAACCTGAGTAGAACCGCAAGGTACACAGATTACAATACGCGGAGCAGTAAAGCGGCTATTGTTCACTTTTTTTATAAACTGCTTCAGCATCTTTTCTGTAACATTAAAGTCAGCTATCACACCATCTTTCATCGGTCTGATTGCTTGAATGCTACCCGGTGTGCGGCCCAGCATTTTTTTCGCCGCCGTTCCCACCGCCAGCATGCCGTTTTTGGCATTTATCGTATCGTTCTGTACAGCCACCACAGATGGCTCGTTCAATACTATGCCTTTATTTTTAATAAAAATCAAAGTGTTAGCTGTACCAAGATCAATAGCCAGATCATTGGATAAATATTTGGTAAAAAAGCGAAACATGGGGCTGTCCTAATGAACTTTAAAATTATCAGTATGGCAAAAGCAGTTGTTTGACACATTAACCAAAGCAAATCAATGCGCCATAGAATAGGGATTTCGGTTATAATTCCTGACTATGTAAAAACCGAATCAGAACGCGCAATGATACCGCAGTTTGCTCGTTTTGCTAAATCAAATTTAAGGATTTTTGATGGCTTTAACACTAAGTGATGTAGATAAGCTCGCACGCCTCTCTCGCTTGAGTCTTTCAGAAGCTGAGCGAAATAATATGCTGGCAGAACTTAATCATGTATTCGAACTGGTCGAAAAAATGCAGGAAGTCGATACAAACGAAGTTGAACCGATGGCACATCCTCATGAACTCGCATTACGTCTACGCAATGATATCGTGACTGAAACTGATCAGCATCAGGCTATACAATCTTGTGCACCTTTGGTCGGCAAAGATATGTACCTTGTACCTAAAGTAATCGAATAAGTTCAGATTTGCCAATTAAGCCATATCTTTAATTTTTGAAATTATCACAGACAGCTTCTTATCACACTGTTTGAACATTATCTGACCACCATGCCCAAAAACTACACATTGAAACAATGCAGTGATTTACTGCAAAGCAAACAGGCTTCAGCAAGCGAGTTGGCACAGGAATACCTAGCAGCCATTGCAGCGGATAATCCCAGCCTGAATGCCTATATTACGCTGGATAAAGAACGTACTCTTACAGAGGCCAAAGTTGCCGATGACCGTTTGGCACAAGGTTCAGCCAGTGTATTGACAGGTGTACCCATAGCCTACAAAGATATTTTTTGCCAGCAAGGCTGGCGCAGCGCGTGTGCCAGCAAAATGCTGGATAATTTTACTGCCCCCTATACCGCCACTGTAGTACAGAATTTGCTGGATGCAGGTATGGTCACACTGGGTCGAACCAATATGGATGAGTTTGCCATGGGTTCAACTACTGAGACCTCACATTATGGCATTACCAAAAACCCTTGGCAGCATGATCATGTTCCTGGTGGTTCCTCCGGTGGTTCTGCCGCTGCTGTTGCAGCGCGACTGGCACCAGCAGCATTAGGTTCAGATACTGGTGGTTCTATCCGTCAACCGGCAGCTCATTGCGGCATCACTGGTCTGAAACCTACTTATGGTGTCATCAGCCGCTTTGGCATGGTGGCTTATGCTTCCAGTTTTGATCAGGCCGGCCCAATGGCACAAACCGCTGAAGACTGCGCTTTGCTACTAAACAGCATGGCCGGTTTTGATGAACGGGATTCCACCAGTATAGAGCGTGATAAGGAAGACTACACTCGAGATTTAAACCGTCCGCTTCAGGGTTTAAAAATAGGGCTGCCACGAGAATTTTTTGGAGAAGGGCTTGATACTCAAGTACATTCATCCATTGAAGAAGTTTTAAATATACTGAAAAAACAAGGGGCAGAAATTATTGATGTCTCTTTGCCGCATACTGAATTATCCATTCCGGCTTATTACGTTTTAGCATCAGCAGAGGCCAGTACCAATTTATCTCGGTATGATGGTGTTCGTTACGGATACCGAGCAAAAGAATTCAGCAATTTAGATGAAATGTACAGTAAAAGCCGCGCTGAAGGCTTTGGTGAAGAGGTAAAACGGCGCATCATGATTGGTACCTATGTATTATCACATGGTTACTATGATGCCTATTATCTTAAAGCACAAAAACTACGTCGTATGGTTGCCAACGACTTTCAAGCTGTACTTAATCAATGCGATATTATCTTGGCTCCGGTAGCACCTACTGCTGCGCCGAAACTAAGCAGCCACAGTAACGATCCAGTGCAAATGTATCTTTCTGATATATACACTGTCTCACTTAACTTAGCAGGGTTGCCGGGCATCGCCTTACCCGCCGGTCAAACCACCAGTGGACTGCCTGTGGGCGTACAGCTCATCGGTAACTATTTCGCCGAAAGCCGCCTGCTTGGAATTGCACATCAAATACAGCAACATAGTGACTGGCATACCAGAACACCATTTGCACAATAACAGCCAGTATACGAATTGAAAGAAAACAGAATGAATTGGGAAACTGTAATCGGTCTGGAAATCCATGTTCAGCTAAATACACAATCCAAAATTTTTAGTGGTTCTTCTACTGCTTTTGGTGCAGCGCCGAATGTTCAGGCAAATGTAGTAGATTGCGCCTTGCCCGGCGCCTTACCAGTAATGAATCGCGAAGTGGTAAATAAAGCCATCAAGCTTGGTTTGGCATTGAATGCCACGATTAACAGGAAAAACGTATTTGACCGGAAAAACTATTTTTACCCTGATCTACCAAAAGGCTATCAGATCAGTCAGTTAGATTTACCGATAGTAGAGCATGGGCAGCTGGAAATCGTAGTAGGTGATGAAGTTAAAATCATCAACGTGACCAGAGCACATATGGAAGAAGATGCTGGCAAATCTGTACATGATGAATTTGAACACTATACCGGTATTGATTTAAATCGTGCCGGTACACCTTTGCTAGAGGTAGTTTCCGAACCTGAAATGCGTTCCGCTGCCGATGCCGTTGCCTATGCTAGAGCTATGCATAGCTTAGTTACATGGCTAGATATTTGTGATGGCAATATGGCAGAAGGTTCATTTCGTATTGATGCCAATGTATCAGTACGCCCTAAAGGACAGGCTGAATTCGGAACACGCTGTGAAATTAAAAATCTGAATTCTTTCCGCTTTCTGGAGCAGGCCATCAATTACGAAGTTGAACGGCAAATCGAGTTGATTGAAGACGGAGGCAAAGTTATACAGCAGACTCGCCTGTTTGACCCCAATAAGGGGGAAACACGTGCAATGCGCAGCAAAGAAGATGCTCATGACTACCGTTACTTTCCAGATCCAGACTTATTGCCGGTTGTAATTACAGATACAATGCTGGAAGCGGCCAAAGCCTCTATGCCTGAGCTACCAAAAGAAATGGCTGCACGCTTCATAGAGCAATATGGCATTTCTGACTATGATGCACGCTTATTAACCAGCAACCATATCCAGGCCAGCTGGTTTGAACAGGCTGCAAAAATAGGGGGGCATGGCAAACTTGTAGCCAACTGGATGCTTGGAGAACTTGCGGCTGCACTTAATAAAGCCGGAATTGACATTTCAGCCAGCCCGATCAGTGCCGAGCGTCTAGCTGGACTGACTAGCCGGATTGCAGATAATACCTTAAGTAACAAATTAGCTAAGCAGGTTTTTGAAACCATGTGGGACAGTAATCTGTCTGCTGATGCCATTATTGAGCGTGATGGCCTGAAACAAATGACAGATATCGGCGCTATAGAACAAATCATCGATGAAGTGCTTGCTAAGAATCAGAAATCTGTTGAAGAATTTAAATCAGGTAAAGAAAAAGCATTCAACGCTTTAGTAGGTCAAGTAATGAAAGCTTCACGCGGCAAAGCCAACCCGCAGCAGGTGCAAACTTTATTACGCAGCAAACTGGCTTAAGCGTAAAGGATTAGATATGAAAAAATGGCTGGTACTGACTATCTTATTTGCATTGTCCGGCTGTGGCTTTCATCTGAAAGGCACATCCGCATTTGATACACCTTTGCCCTATCACAGCTGGAAAATAGATGGTGGTAGTATGCAACGGGCATTAGAAGTAGTATTGCGGCGTCAGCCAGATGTTGTTGTTGATACCGAACAGCCAGATGTGGTCGTAAAAGTAATTGCTGCTACTCAGGATTCAACTACATCTTCTGTAGACTTGTCCGGTGGAGCCAGTGAATATTTGTTATCACTGAACGTTACGGTACAGGCTTATCGCCACGACCAGCCATTAGGAGATCCGATTCAAGTAACTGTAAATCGTTATATGGATTATTCTGATCATGAAGTGCTGGCAAAAGAAAACGAGCAAAACATGATTTGGCATGACATGCGTACCGATGCAGCAGAACAAATAGTGCGGCGTTTGGCCTTTCTTCCCGTCAATACCACAGAATGAGTGAAATATCTATCCATCCTCTGGCCGCAGCATATCTGATTCATGGTGAAGAAGATTTATTGCGGCTAGAGACTATAGACAAGATTAGAACCGGCGCACGTGAGCAGCATTATTCTGAGCGTGAAGTCGTCATAATTGAATCCGGCTTTGATTGGTCATCTCTATTGGCTTCAGTACAATCTGTAGGTTTATTTGCTGATAAAAAACTATTGGAAATACATTTGCCATCTGGCAAACCTGGCAAAGAAGGTGCGGCAATACTACAGCAACTTGCTGAGCATCTACCGGAAAGCACTTGTCTGATGCTGATATTGCCCAAACTGGAACGTACACAAATACAGAGTAAATGGTTTGCGAGCTGGGCTAAAGTCGCTCAAGTCTTTGAAGCCAAAGCAGTCAGCCAGACAGCTTTACCTCAATGGATAAAAAAACGCTTAGCTGAAGAAAAGCTTAGCATCGACAACGATGCTTTAGCACTATTTGCCGAAAAAGTGGAAGGTAATCTTCTAGCGGCAAAACAGGAAATTGACAAAATTGTACTCATTCATCCTACTGGTCATATTGTTACACTGGCTGAAGCACAAGCCGCAGTGGCAAACGTGGCGCGATTTGATGTATTTCAGCTATCAGCTGCATGGATGAGTGGCAATTCCGAAAGGATGGTACGACTGCTTGATGGACTGGCAGCAGAGAGCAATGAACCAGTATTACTTTTATGGGTAATCAGTGAAGACATCCGTACCTTATTACGCTTACTGGCAGCACAAAAACAAGGAAAACCTCTTAGCGAATTACGCCAAAGCCTGCGCTTATGGGGAGAAAAACAGACTCTGGCTCCGGTGGCAGCCAAACGCATTGGTGTAAAACGTTTACTAGGCGCTTTGCAGACATGTGCGCACATCGACAGACAAATCAAAGGTGTGGAAGAGGGTGATGCATGGTCTGAAGTTAAGCACCTGTTTCTAACTTTGACAGCTTGATTACCATGCAAACTAATTTTCTTCCATATCGCAATAAATGTGACAAAAAATGAAAACAGTTGAAAAAAGCGTTTTAGTACTTCATAGTGCTGAGCACATATTTGATCTAGTCAATAACGTTGAAGATTATCCTCAGTTTTTGCCATGGTGTAATCGAACAGAAATTTTAAAAAGAGATGAACATTCACTTGAAGCAGTGTTGTATATGGATTACATGAAAATACGCCAATCCTTTGCTACTCGGAATATCAATCACAGACCTCACAAAATACAAATGAGTTTGCTTAACGGCCCTTTTCGCCGACTAGAAGGGTTTTGGCAGTTTACCCCTATCGATAATTTAGGCTGTAAGATTGATTTTCGCTTGGAATATGAATTTTCTAGTGCCGTACTTTCAGCACTAATTGGACCTGTTTTCAACCATATAGCTACTACACTAGTAGATGCATTTATTCAGGAAGCCGACAGACGCTATGATGACTGATATTATGGTTGAAGCCGTGTACGCAACATCTGAATGTCAGCATCTATGGCAAGGTAAAATCGCAGCGGGAACCGTAGCACGTCAGGCATTATTGGAATCAGATCTGCCACAACAATTTCCACAAATTGATTTTCGTACAGCCCCTATAGGTGTATTTGGCAAAAAAATTAAAGATGATTACATCCTGTGCCACTGGGATCGCATAGAAGTTTACCAATCCTTACTTATCGACCCAAAAGAAAATAGACGTCGTAAAGCACAACAAAAAAAGTAATCCTTTTTTTCTTGTATTTAATTATCTTACTTGCAAAACATTCTAAGGAAAATCTATGTCCCAAATACGGCTCATAGTAGGTCTGGGCAATCCGGGCACAGAGTATGAACATACACGTCACAACATCGGTTTTGATTTTGTCGATGAACTGGCCAGATTATGGAAAACCAGTTTCAGAGAAGAAAAAAAATTTTTTGGACAGATCGCACGAGTTAATCAGGCTAATAGAGAAATCTGGCTATTAAAGCCATTTACATACATGAATAAATCAGGCACTTCTGTTCTGGCGCTGGCAAAATTTTATAAAATTACACCTGCAGAAATTTTAGTAGTTCATGATGAGCTTGACATACCTTGCGGACAGGTAAGATTCAAACAAGGTGGTAGCAATGGTGGTCACAACGGCTTAAAAGATATTCAGACGTGGCTGGGCAGCCCAGATTTTTATCGCTTACGCCTTGGCATCGGCCATCCCGGCGACCGTAACCTCGTTGTCAGCTATGTATTGCATAAACCACAAGCCCAGGAACAAAACTTAATCAATGAAGCAATTCAAAAGTCACTGACAGCTATGCCTTTACTACTTGAAGGCGAATACAGTAGCGTACAACAACGATTACACAGTAAATGAATTTTGAAAGTTAAAGTAATGAAATACCGTGATTTACGAGAATTCATTGCCATGCTCGAGCAGCAGCAGCTATTAAAACGGGTTCAGATCCCTGTATCACCATACCTGGAAATAACCGAAATAGCTGATCGGGTATTACACAAACAAGGTCCGGCTTTGCTGTTTGAAAAAACATTCAGTCAGTCAGGAAAACCATATAATTTTCCGGTTTTAGCCAATTTGTTTGGCACAGCAGAGCGAGTGGCCATGGGTATGGGCGCAGAAAGTACCGCTCAGTTAAGAGAGATAGGCAAAACTCTAGCTTATTTGAAAGAGCCTGAACCGCCCAAAGGTATTAAAGACGCTTTTTCCAAACTTCCTTTACTCAAAGATTTATGGAGTATGGCGCCACATATCACAAAAAAAGCACTTTGTCAGGAAATCATTCTTGAAGGAAATGCTGTCGATTTAACACAGCTTCCTATTCAGAAATGCTGGCCAGAAGATGCAGCGCCACTCATAACATGGGGATTAACCGTCACCCGCGGACCGGACAAGAAACGTCAGAATCTTGGTATTTACCGACAGCAATTACTGGGAAAAAACAAACTCATTATGCGCTGGCTAGCACACCGTGGTGGAGCACTTGATTTTCAGGCATTTAAACAAAAATATCCTCATAAGCCTTATCCTGTATCAGTTGTACTTGGCTGTGATCCGGCCACCATACTGGGAGCAGTTACTCCCGTACCAGACAGCTTGAGCGAATATCAGTTTGCCGGATTATTAAGAGGTTCACGTACCGAACTAGTAAAATGCATTGGTAACGATTTACATGTACCAGCCAGAGCAGAAATTGTGCTTGAAGGCGTGATACAGCCAGATGAAATAGCGCTGGAAGGCCCATATGGAGATCACACGGGTTATTACAATGAACAGGATTATTTTCCAGTTTTCACCGTAGAACGCATCACAATGCGTGAAAATGCAATCTACCACAGCACCTACACTGGCAAACCGCCAGATGAGCCTGCTGTTTTAGGCGTTGCCTTAAATGAAGTATTTATTCCTCTATTACAAAAGCAGTTTCCTGAAATAATTGATTTTTATCTTCCTCCCGAAGGATGTTCTTATCGTATGGCTATTGTCAGCATGAAAAAACAATATGCTGGACATGCCAAAAGGGTCATGATGGGATGTTGGAGCTATTTGCGGCAATTTATGTATACCAAATACATAATTGTTGTGGATGATGATATCAACATACGTGACTGGAAAGAAGTCATTTGGGCTATTACCACTCGCATGGATCCCGTACGGGACACAACACTAATCGATCATACACCAATTGATTATCTCGATTTTGCCAGCCCCATCAGTGGCCTAGGAGGTAAGATGGGATTGGATGCCACCAATAAATGGCAAGGAGAAACCAACCGTGAGTGGGGCAAAGTGATACGTAAAGATGCAACAACCATAGCCAAAATCGATTCCATATGGCAAGATTTAGGTTTATAAATTGCTATTGCTCCATGCAGTTTAAAAAATTTAGCAGCATAATCAACATATGGTATGCACATGAATAGTAAGATATTTAATCAAATCTGTACTATCTGTTTCAAACTGTGCACACTTTTTATATTAACTGCCTGTCAGACATTACCGTCACTTCAGGGAAGAACAACAGAAACCCATGTTGCAGCCGATATCCCATCTTCATTAGCTTATGCAAATGCTTCTCTTGTTAGCCAGCATCCGGGATTTTCGGGTATATACCCACTTGATGATGGCCATGAAGCCTTTGCAGCACGTGTTGCCTTGATACGTGCAGCTGAGAAAAGTTTGGATGTTCAGTATTACATATGGCGCAATGACACATCTGGGCAGCTATTATTCCACGAACTTGTCTTAGCTGCTCAGCGAGGCGTACATGTCCGACTACTATTGGACGACAATAACACAGTAGGATTGGATAAAGTTCTCACGGCTCTCAATCACGAGCCTAATATCGAAATCCGGTTATTTAACCCCTTTATCCATAGGCACTGGCGCGCGTTAAGTTACATTACCGACTTTGCGCGATTAAACCGTCGCATGCACAACAAATCCATCACTGCAGATAATCAGGCTACCATTCTTGGTGGGCGTAATATCGGTGATGAGTATTTCGATATGGGAAAAGGTACGTTGTTTGTTGACTTGGATATTCTCGCCATAGGTCCTATCGTCAATCAGGTATCTAATAATTTCGATCGCTATTGGAACAGTGCATCTGCATATGATTTTAGCAGCATAGTTCACAGACGCAACAAACTTCAACCTAGTATGACAGTATTTAAGCGGCGTAGTTTCAACCGTTTGCGTGCAGATAGCTACGACAATGCCTATAATCGTGACAATTTTGTCAATCGCTTACTAGATGGCTCGCTTGACTACCAGTGGGCACATTTAATTTTAGTAAGTGACAATCCAGAAAAAGCATTGCCTAAAAGTAAACAGGAAACAGCTAAGCAAAATATCGAGACAGGTATTGTAATTGCTCCAGATACAAAAGATACCAATTATCAACATATCATAAAATATGAAAAAGCCAGTTTAACTCTGAATGTACTTGCCGCATCAGTTGTTGAACCACAAAAAGATTTACTGGTTATAACTCCTTATTTTGTACCAACTCAAACGGGTCTAGAATATCTGCAAAAACTCAGAGAAGAAGGGGTAAAAATCAGAATTCTTACCAACTCACTGGCTGCAACAGATGTACCAGTAGTCCATTCGGGCTATTCCCGCTACCGTATTCCTTTATTAAAAGAGGGTGTTGAAATATACGAACTGAAAAATCAGGGTTTTATCAAAGGTCACCGTGACAGGGCATTTACAGGTAATTCTGAATCCAGTCTTCATGCCAAAACATTTACTATAGACGGACAACAGCTTTATATTGGTTCCCTGAACTTCGACCCACGTTCCGCCAGACTCAACACCGAAATGGGTGTTGTTATTCAATCACCCGAAATGGCACAATATATGAATCAGGCCATCAATGAGGCCTTACCTGACGTGACTTATCAAGTAAAACTCTCACCTGAGGGAAAACTAGAATGGTTGAAAAATAACGACAAAAATCAAATCAAGGTTTATCATCATGACCCAGATACCAGTGTGTGGAAACGAGCTTGGGTAAAAATACTATCATGGTTACCATTGGAAAGCTTGCTTTAAGACCTTAACTAAAATTATCTAATCTCAATTAACACCCAAAAATACAAGGTAAAGCTAATGCTGCTATTTATCGACAATTACGATAGTTTCACCTACAACATCGTGCAATACCTTGGTCAGCTAGGTGAAACAATAACCGTTAAAAACAATGATGAAATAACTCTGAAAGATATAGAATCCTTAGCTCCAAATAAAATTGTCATCGGCCCAGGTCCCTGTACACCGAAAGAGGCAGGAATATCAGTAGCCACTATCCAGCATTTCGGCGGCAAAATCCCTATTCTGGGTATTTGTCTTGGACATCAGGCCATTGGCTTTGCTTATGGAGGCAATATAGTCCGTGCAAAAAAAGTAATGCATGGTAAAATTTCGCCTGTTTATCATCACAACAATTCATTGTTCACTGGCCTGCCTAATCCAGTAAATTGCACCCGTTACCATAGTCTGGTTATTGAAAAAAAAACTTTACCAGACAGTCTTGAAATCACCGCATGGACAGATGATAACGAAATTATGGGTATCAGACACCGCTCCCTTAGAATAGAAGGGGTACAGTTTCATCCTGAAGGCTTACTCACAGAATATGGCCATCAGATGTTACAAAATTTTTTAGAGCAACACCCATAACCATAATCACATTTGCAAAACGAAATCTACTCTAGAAAGAATAAATATGATTACGCCGCAACAGGCTCTAAACCGTCTACTGGACAATAACGAATTATTTTACGATGAAATGACCGACTTAATGCGCCAGATTATGAATGGGGAAGTGGCGCCAGAAATCATAGCTGCCATACTAATTGGTTTACGTATCAAAGTAGAAAGCGTATCTGAAATTGCCGCCGCAGCAACAGTCATGCGTGAATTTTCCACTAAAGTACCCGTTCAACATCGGGATCATTTGGTAGATATTGTAGGTACCGGAGGCGACAATGCTCATACTTTCAATATTTCAACTACCAGTATGTTCGTCGTAGCCGCTGCAGGTGCCAAAGTTGCCAAGCATGGTGGGCGTTCAGTATCCTCTTCAAGTGGTTCTGCCGATATTATCGAAGCCATGGGCGCGGCTCTCGAACTAACGCCCGAACATGTAGGCGAATGTATTGATCAGCTAGGTGTCGGATTTATGTATGCTCCCAATCATCACAACAGCATGCGTTATGTTGCTCCGGTACGCCGAGCGCTTGGCGTACGTACCGTATTTAACATCTTAGGGCCATTAACCAATCCGGCAGAAGCATCAAATCAGGTTTTAGGTGTATTCCACATAGATTTAGTGGGTATATTATCACGTGTACTGAAACAGCTAGGCAGCAAACATGTGCTTGTTGTTCATGGCAGCGATGGCCTAGATGAAATTACGCTTACTGGAACAACCCGCGTAGCCGAATTGAAAAACGGTACTATCATGGAATATGATATTCATCCAGCACAATTCGACATGCCGGTTATCGAAGACCTGAAACCCCTTAAAGTAGCCAACAGCGAAGAATCACTGCACATCATGAACGCTGTATTAAACGGAGAAAAAGGACCATGTCGTGATATCGTCGTTTTGAATGCGGCTGCTGCCATTTATGCATCCGATATCACTACCTCATTGGAAGAAGCAGTGGATTTAGCAATTACTGCCATTGATTCTGGCAAAGCCAAAACCAAACAGACCGAATTTATTCAGAAAACACAACAATTAGCTGCCATACAGAAAACTTAACATGCAGCAAGCTTGCAGATGTTCAACCTGCGTCGCTGCAATTAATCGTTTACAATGAACGCTACAAACCGTCAACAAACACATTAATATTATGTTAGACATTCAAATACTCCGACAAGACATAGACACAGTTGCCCGAAAATTACAAACCCGTGGTTTCCAGCTGGATATTGCAGCATTCACCCAACTAGAACAGCAACGCAAACAATTGCAGATTCGTACTGAAGAACTGCAAGCTAAACGCAATAGCCTGTCCAAACAGATTGGCGCCTTGAAAAGCCAGGGTAAACATGATGAAGCCAACGAAGTGATGGCCGAAGTAGGCAAAATTAAAACAGAGCTCGAACAGACTGATCAGAATTATCAAAATATACAAAGCCAGATAGATAATTTAATCCTAACCATACCCAACCTTCCTCATGACAATGTACCAATAGGAAAAAACGAAACCGAAAACGTAGAAATCAGACGTGTTGGTACGCCACGGCAATTTGATTTTCAGATTAAAGACCATGTCGATCTCGGCGAACCACTAGGCTTAGACTTTAAAACAGCTTCAGAACTGTCTGGTGCCCGTTTTGCATTAATGCGTGGTCCGATAGCACGACTACACAGAGCATTAGCACAATTTATGCTTGATACTCATACACAGAAGCATGGATATGTTGAGCATTACACCCCTTATATAGTTAATCCCGAAATACTCGTAGGTACAGGACAGCTCCCTAAATTTGCTGAAGACATGTATAAAGTTACTTGCGGCGGAGAAGAAAACAATCAGGAACAATATCTGATTTCTACCGCAGAAATCACCCTTACCAATACCGTACGTGAACGCATTCTGAGTAAGGAAGAATTACCGAAGAAATTAACCGCACATTCACCGTGCTTCCGCTCCGAAGCCGGATCATACGGTAAAGACACACGTGGACTGATACGACAGCACCAGTTTGATAAAGTAGAAATGGTACAGATTCAGCATCCTGAAAATTCCTATGCCGCACTTGAAGAAATGGTTGGTCATGCAGAAAAAATACTTCAGCTTTTGGAATTACCCTATCGAGTAATCGTATTATGTACAGGAGACATGGGCTTCAGTGCAGCCAAAACATACGATCTAGAAGTGTGGGTACCTGCACAGAATACCTATCGCGAGATTTCCAGTTGTTCAAACTGTGAAGATTTTCAGGCACGACGTATGCAGGCGCGCTTTAAAGATAGCGAGGGTAAAAACCAGCTAGTGCATACATTAAACGGTTCCGGTTTAGCCGTCGGCCGCACATTAGTAGCTGTGCTAGAAAATCATCAGAATGAAGATGGTAGCATCAACATTCCTGTCGCTTTACAACCTTATCTAGGGGGACATAGTATATTAAAAGCACAAGCAGATACTCTATAAATCATTGAATTTGAATATTTCTATCAAAACTTAAAGGACAATATAACTGATCCACTGTATATATTGTCCTTTAATGTAAAGACGAGTATAATCACCTCCCTGTTGGGTCGTTAGCTCAGTTGGTAGAGCAGTGGACTCTTAATCCATTTGTCCAGGGTTCGATCCCCTGACGACCCACCAATGATTATTACATTATATTCAATACCTTATCTAGCCCTTTTGACGTTAATGAATAGTCCATTGGTTTGCCGGTTTTGACATTTTTTTGACATGTACCTGTCATGAGGTTGTCAATCTTTGCTGCTTGCGTGTGCAAATTTTCATTGTCCAGATGAGCGTACTTTTGCACCATTTCTAACGATTGCCAGCCTCCCATTTCTTTTAGTTCATATAGCGATACCCCGTTCTGTACCAACCAGCTAGCCCATGTATGGCGCAAATCATGCCAGCGAAAGTCACTAATCCGCGCTTTGTCTAAAGCTTTGTACCATAATTTGTAATTCAGCTTTAATACAGGATTGTGTTTGGTGTTTAAAAAAACATATTTCGGATGCTTGCCTACTTGATGTACTAATACTTCCATCGCAGTGTCGTTCAATGCTAGATCAAACGGCTCCCCCGACTTCATCTCGTCCGGATAGTACTGGCACGTACGTCTGAGAAAATCTATCTGATCCCATTTCAAACTAAATATATTGTGCTGCCTGAGACCCGTCGCTAAATTGAATCTTGCCATCAGTGCCATATAGGTCGGCAAGCAATTTAATAATCTCGCCGCTTCTTCCGGTTTTAGCCAGCGAACACGCTTCTTGGCTTCCTTGAATTGCTTAAAATAAACTTGTTCATCTAACATGTCCCATTCACGCACGCAGGCATTTAAAATCGCTCTGATCAACGACAAATACCTGTTTTTAGTGCTATTGGAACAATCTTTCTCTTTGACTATCGACATAATCATGTTTCTGTTTATTTCATGTAAATATACTCCGCGTAGTTGCTGTAAATTCCTCAGTCGACTTATATCAGCGTCAATACTCTTTTTTACTCCCTCCTTTTCTTCTAGCCATCTAAGTGCAGCATCGTCCCATAAATACTTAGGCTTATCGCCTAGCCGTTCTTGTCGCCATAATTCATGCTTTAATTTGTCGTGATATTCCTCCGCAAGTTTTTCATTTTTGGTTTTAGTCGAGCGTCTAATTCTTTTTCCACTTTCTGTTTGGATATCAATATACCAGAAGCCATTGGGGTGCTTAAACAACATGTTTGGTTCCTATTATTCCGAACCGCCTGCGCGGTCAATTCTTCTTTATTGCTAATGTATTCGTCAAGGCGCGTTCTTCTAATAACATAGCCTCTACCAATTTTGGCTGCACTTAATTCGCCGCTCTGTATAGCATCTCTAATCGTTTGCGCATTGCATTTGCAATACGCAGCGGCCGTTTCGCATGTAAAGGTTTCTTCCATTTTTAACCTACAAAAAAAAGCCAGCTAAGCTGGATATGTTTATATTGAAAATTATTGGTTAGAAGATGGTTTGATTAAATTAATATTGCTATGGACTCTGGTCTTGCTTTCATCCATAATTTTTTGGGTGTTTATTTCATATGCCATAATACTTGCGTGCTCCCTAACTGCAATATATACGGTGTCTATTGTTCTATCCACCCAAATATCCACGTAACCATTAGCTAATAAGTTTTTGGTTTTTATGTCTTTCGTCGACAACGTCACACAACCACAAAGCGCGATATTTGTAGCGTCTATAATATTCCGAGCTCTAATTCCCCCGTGACCTTTAGCCGCAATATTTATGGCCTTTATACTCTTTCCTGACCAAATATCTGTGGAATCATCAGTTTTAATATTTTTGATGTCTATTGCTCCACTCGCCCAAATTCTTGCGTGGCCACTTAAATTAGCCTTACCATCAATATCTAAGTCACCATTACTAATAATGATAGGGTCACCGTCAATACCGGACTTAATGTTTACAGCGCCGTTATGAATGATAACCTTTCTATTAAGTTCGCTTAGAACTAAGGGCTCCTGAATCGGAGGGAATGCCCCGAATAACCACTTGGCGTAGCCTGCGTATCTTATGTATTCTAAACCTTTAGTGCTTGTGCTAACTGATTCTTGAAGGTCGCTAATCACTCCAGAGAGGGTAGCAGAGTCGTTAGAATACCTTTCCTTAAAAAATTCAAGCAGTTCCTCGTATGCGCCCATTTGGGTAAGTATGCCAAGCGATAAGAAAATCTCTTTTTCCTGCATAATATCTGTCCTTGTAACTGGTAATAAAAAAAGCCAGCTAATTAGCTGGCTAAGTCTACTCATCCGTGAAAATGCGCTATTCTCATTAAATAAATTAAAAACCCTTAAGTTTTTCTTCTGGCATAGTAACTGCTTTGCCAACATAAACTCTATGATAATTATCAACATTATCACACTTATCATAAAGTTCAAACTTCTTTATATATTTATTCGGAATTCTAAGTGTTTGCGAATGTCCAGAATACATCTCCCACGGCGAGAACTCATACGCGGCAACTCCATTTTCTAGCAAGTTATCTTTAATACGCTTTAGCATTTCATCAACTATGTCAAATGTATTTTCATAATAATATGATATTGTGGAATAAGTCATATTTTTTGGTACATGATTCCACAATACATGATTGTCTCTCATATAGTTAAATATAAAAGATTTAGCCCTTGGGCTTATAATGTACATACTCATTTTAATTCCATTAAGCAAAATTAAAGCCAGCTATTTAGCTGGCTGTGTTTGTATTCTGCTGGTTAGAAGAGGGTTGGATTAAATTAATTTTGCCATGAATTCCCCACCTAGAATCATCCATAATATTTTGGACGTTTATTTTCTTCGCCCAAATTTCCGATTGGTCATAAGCCGCAATATTTATTGTATCTATTGTTTCCTCCACAAAAATTCCCGCGTAGTCATAAGCCGCAATATTTATTGTATCTATTGTTTCCTCCACAAAAATTCCCGCGTAGTCATAAGCCACAATATTTTGGGTGTCTATTGTTCCAGATGAAATTTTCGCGTCACCATAAGCCGCAATGTTTGTGGCAGCCATTGTTTTCACCCCAATTTCCGCGTCGTCATAAGCCGCAATATTTATTGTATCTATTGCTCCCGCCCAAATTGTCGCGCAATCATAAAGTGTAATATTTTGGCCTTTTACATTTTTCGCCTGAATTTCCACCCACCCAGTTAAATTGGCACCACCCTCAATATTTAAGTCGCCATTACCAATAATGATACGGTCGCCATCAATATCGCAATTAATGGTCACATCGCCGTTATGAATGATAACTTTTTCTGTAAGTTCATTTAGAACTAAGGTCTCCTGAGTCGGTGGAAAATTGTCGACTAACCACTTGGCGTATTCAACGTATTCAACGTAGTCAGCACTTGTGTTAGCTATTTCCTGAAGTTTTCTAAGCACTTCAGAGAGGGGAGCGGAGCCGTTAGGGTACCACCTTTTAAACTTCCTAATTCCTTGGTTGCATGCACCTTTTTCAGCAAGGAGGCCAAGTGTTAATACAATTTCCTTTTTCTGCATAATATCTGTCCTTGTAAACGGGAACATTAAAGTTGCTGATGTGGCAATATTTTTAATACTGGTAGGTATTTGTGACTTTAGGTTGTAGGATAGTCTTTATAGATTTTGAAATTTTTAGAATTTAGTGATTTGCCAGTTTGCCAATCTTCTACATCTTGATTGGTTAGTTTGATATACCCAACAAATTCACCCGCATAGAAACAGCCTGTTTTAACAAGCCCATCTAAACGTTTATTTATATCTTTTTGTAGCTTGCCAATTTCATCTTCAGGGATTGATTTAAACGGGTCATGATTGCAATGATACAAATCAGATATTAACTCGTCTGATTCTGCAAGGAGTGCGCCCACATCAAAAGCATTGCAATCGCTTGCGTTTACATCTACTTTTATGTGAACTGCTACAAGGATGGTGTTTATTTTTGTACTATCCTCATAATTAAGATAATCACTTACTAATTCATTTATGTTTGAATATGCTTATTTTAAATTATCAGCGCAGTAACATAACTTTTTATTGCTCATTTACTTTGCTCCATTAAAAAAGCCAGCTATTTAGCTGGCTGTGTTTGTATTCTGCTGGTTAGAAGAAGGTTGGATTAAATTAATTTTGCCCATTTCACCCAAATTTTTGCGTAACCATTGAAAATAATATTTTCGGCGTCTACTGTTCACCAACATTACTGCGCCGCCATTTTTAGCTTTGGGCATGGATATATCGTCTATCGGGATGTAATGAGTAATCTCTTCTAATGTGCATAGCGACCATTCTGGCGGGTCGGTAGAGTATAAATAATCTATACACAATCTATCCTCTAGTTCATTGGTACCACGCGCAATTAAGTAGATGCCTTTTTTAGTAGGCCACCCATCTTTTTCTACTGAATGCCAATTAATATGATTAATCATCCCTAAATCCTTAATGGTTAAAAACCCAAATGCTTAAGCCCACCAACAGGTGGGCTTGTATAAGTGGGATTGCATAGTTTATTTCGGTTTTTCGATGTATCCATCGAAAGGAATATAATGGGTTGGGTCTTCATCATCATCCCATGAATCCCAATGGATTCTACCTGGTTTATAACTATCAATAGATACCTCACCATTACAATACACAATATAATCATTTGATAATTCAGGGTTACCATTTTCTTCAATACTTATCCAGCCGGGCAAAATGGTGAGGCTATCAAGTTCTAGTAACTCGCCTATAATATTTGCTGCATGCTTAGCATCTCTGGCTTTAGTGTATAAAAAACCAATAGCTAGCGCTTTATTTAGCCGACTGTCTGAAGCCTTGAAAATGTGGCTGCAATACCCTTTAGAGTCTAGCGGGTTAGGTGTATACACTTTTGTACCATCTTTAGGAGGCGTTTGAAGGGGTGTTGAAATATCTGGCATTTTATTCTCCTTGAAGTAATTGGGTTGTTGTAAACCTGTAATACGCTGCGATTAAATCCAAAAATTAAAGCCAGCTACTTAGCTGGCAAAGTTTGAATATCAATATAAACTAAATGTTTTGATTAGCCTTTGCACATGTCAGCCATGCTTCCCATAGTCTCTGAGTTTCAGGATACTCATAACGCAGATTATCTTGATAATCTCGCATAGCTCTTGATCTGAGAGGCACGCTGTATTTAATTGATGCTAGGTGCTTTTCGAACATTAGTCTTTGTTGCGCAATTTCTTTCGGTTCTTCCTTGCTGTCCATACAACCTCCAACAAAAGGCCAGCTAAACCACTGGCTTTAATAACAGGATAGGCATATTTAAACTACTGCCTATTCGCTTGCTGTATTTCTTTCACAAAATCAATTACCCGTGAAGCATCACCAAAATACGACTTGTTCTTGTATACGTATTTATCTTGAGTAGGATAAAACATGACGTTACCCCTGTTCGTCCTGATGCATACACCGTGTTTACCTGCGCTTGAATAATTAAGTCCGCTTTCCTGTAAAATATGCATATTACTTATATAGTTATCACTGTTAACCATTTTTTTATCCTCGCTTCATTGCTTGAAGCAACATATCCTGCACACTGCGCTTACTATTTCGTCTCTCTACCACCAGCTCATCTACAGTATCCGCAGCAATAATGTGATAAATGAAAACAGGGCGGTCACGGCCTGCTTGTAGCTGTCGGGTTGGTCCTATACGTTCAACTATTTGTTGGTACTGTTCAAGATCCCACCAATGGCTAAAAAAAACTAATATGTTCCCTCCGTCCTGCAGATTGAGCCCGTGGCCGGCGCTGGCAGGATGCGCCAGCAGAATAGGGATCTTGCCTGCGTTCCAATCCCTGATCGTTTGGGGGTCTTGGTCCAATACTCGGCTTTGGGGAAACGCTTTTTGGATTCTGGCCAAATCACTTTTAAAGTGATAGGCCACTAAGACAGGCATTCCTGAAGCCTCATTAATAATAGATTCGAGCGCCTGCAATTTCAAATCGTGCACTTCTGCCCAGTCTTTACTATCATCCTTATAGATAGCCCCATTGGCCAACTGCAGACACTTAATTGTTTTTGCCGCGGCATTGTCCGCTTCAATAGTGCAGTTTTCTATTTGCAGAAACATTTCCCGCTCTAAATCACGATACATTTTGCGCGCATTGTGCGGTAAAGTGATGCAGACGTTCGTTACTATAGGATCCTTGATGTCAAAGTAGTCTTTCGCATCCAGTGTCAAACATATATCCCTCAAACGATCATGGATTTCTTCCTGCGCGCCAGGGAGCAACTCTTGCCTGACCGCAAAAGGGCTGTTTCCAACTCGCACTGGGCGAAACCATCGATTTACAAATGCAGTGTAGCTGCGCCCAAGACGCAACCCTTTATCCAGAAAATATAATTGCCCCCAAAGGTCAAGTATACCGTTGGGCGAAGGTGTGCCTGTAAGTTCAATGAAACGTTCGCTCAGGAATGCAACTTGTGCCAAGGAGCGAGCGCGCTTACCTCCTTGACGACTGCGATATGATTTGAGCTTGGTGGACTCGTCTGCCACCACCGTATCGAACGGCCAGCGGTTACCCAGCTCTTCAATCAACCATGGGATGTTTTCGTAATTGATAGTGTATATTTCTGCATCCTGTAACAAAGCTGCGCGCCGCTGTTTGGCGTCACCTACTATAGGTACCACTTCGGATGTTATGTGCCCCCATTTTCGTGCCTCATCTGGCCACGTACTGGCGGCAACGCGCAGAGGAGCCAACACCAATTTCGGATGGCTTGATAGAAGGCTTAAGCCATCTAGTGCAGTTAGTGTAGACACTGTTTTACCCATGCCCATGCCAGCCCAAATTGCAGTGCGGGGCTTTTCATAAATGCATTTGATAATAAGTTCCTGATACGCCCGCGGAGTGAAATCTCTCATCCGAATATCTCCTTAATCTTATTCAGGTCATCTATCACTAGTACCGTCTGACCTGCTTCTGATAAGCGCTGGTGCTCTCGCACCTGATGGGGTTTAGCGCGCTCTCCCGGGGCTTTAAGTTCGACCCATATCAATCTACCCGGCAACATAATCAAGCGGTCTGGCGCTCCCCGATGCCCGATAAACTGTACCTTCCGGCAGTAGCCTCCCGCCGCTTTTACCGCCTTAACAAGGGCTTTTTCGATTACGGATTCCCTCATACCTTGTTAATCCTTTCTATAGCGGTAGTCTTCAAATCCGGCGGCAGCAAGGGGTAATCCTTGTGCCCATGAAGGATTTGTAGCCATAAGCGAAGCGAGCGCTTCGTGTGAAAAAGCACCGTTATCCGGTGCTTCACTGATAATTTCATCATGCACGGTCAGCACTATCCTATATCCCGCTGCCTCAATTTTAGGCATGGAGTCCGCCAAGATATCGCGGGCAACGGCCTGCGTTACGTTCTCTACGAGCTTGCCGCCGTAAGTATTGATACGTGTCCATTTTTTCTTATACTGGTCTATACCCATATAAGACAATTTATCTTCATCATTTACACATGCGGCAGGGTAGCAAACAAACCGTCCTGAAGGCAGGCGAATGCGCAACCATGCGCCTTGTCTGTCCAGCGTTAGCCTTCTGCACTGCATTGTTCGCCCTGTGCTTATGACCTTGACAGCGGCACGCTCAAGGTCTTTCCAGAATGTAGACACCTTAATATGCGCCTGACGCCATGTACGCTTAAACGAATCACAAACGCACCATACGGTGTTAGACAGCCCGAAAGTAGGCCGCTTTTGCTCAACAAACCAATCCCAAGCGCGCTGTGCTTCCTGCCATATCTCGTCAGGAATTACGGCCTGTTCTGCCATGGCTTCCAGATCGATACCGTAATTGGCCGCGAACGTAAGGAACGCACCCACACCACCTTCATATCCGAGCCCCAGTTCCATAACTTTACCAATCTGACGTTGTGATTTATTAACGTCTTCCGGACGTATATTAAAAGCTTTGGCATAAGCTAGCTTATACAGGTCATGCCCTGTACCTCTGTCATAATCGCGAAACGCCTCCAGCTTCCATTCCTCCCCAGCCAGCCACGCCAGAACACGACCTTCAATATTAGAAAGGTCAGCAATCACCAGCTTGCTACCTGCAGGGGCCACGATACAACCTCTGATTGCTGATGACGTTAACTCCATAATATCGTCATAAACAAGCTCTGCGCCGCCAGCTTTAAGCGCTGTTATGCCTAAATTGATATCGTCCTGTTTTAAAGTAGGACGGGGTAAATTCTGCGGTTGAAACATTCGACCTGCCCAACGCCCTGTGCGTGTAGCGCCATCAAACTGCAGCGTGCCCCGCAGTCTTCCATCGGCACTGGTTGACCTGAACAGTGTTTTATATTTGGCAGTACTTGTCGTAGCTGTATTAAGGCGTAATAGCAATAACTCCTTAACAGCTTCAGGCAAATCAGGATCATTCAGCCGTCTTTCTAACGTAGATTTCTGCATATCCGGCAGTTCAATACCGTATGCTTCCAGTATGTACTTTAGTAAAGCATCACGCTTATTTGCCGATACTACATCGCCGTTAGTTGCCTTTGATGTTTTACTTGCCAGGACTTTTTGCGCGAGGTCAATAGCCTTAATCGCATTACAAACCAGCTCTGTATCGATACACACACCGCGATCATTAATACGCTGATCTAGGTGCCACAGCGCCAGTTCGCTACTTAAATAATTCCATTTTGGGGTTAGTTTATCTATCTCGCGCATGGCTTCAACGTCTAAGCGCGCATACTCAACAAAACGCTGCCACTCTTCAGGGTGGGTGTGTTGACTCGCGCGCCGTAATTTAGAGCTCTTCGGCCGAGGCTTGCAGAACAACAAAATCAACCTCCGCCCCTCCTTATCCTTGGCTTTATCCGAGGGTAACCTAAAAACCTCACTAAGTACCCCCAGCCGGCCGGGTAGTGAGTGTGCAAACGCTTTAACCATAGTGTCATACCATCGCTCAATCGGTAATGTATAACCGTGCGCAGCCAGTACGGTACGGTCAAAATGGCTGTTATGCGCAACCACGTAGTAATCTGGGTCGTTCCACACCTGCAGTAACTCTTCATTAAACTGCCCACCGATAATGACTTTAGCCGGAGCATCGCCTATGGCATACGCTATCAACAATATCTCCGAATTTGACGCATAAACATGCGTCCCGCAGGTAAGTAAATTAACCTCGCTGAAGGTTTCAAGGTCGATATATAATTTAGGCATTTCAAACCTCTATAAAAATGCCAGCATCTTGCTGGCGTCTATTTAGTAATTTGCAACTCAGGTTTGTTCATTCGTGCCCTTAATTTTTGAATTTTTCAGACACTTCGATTCACGCAGTTGTTCAAACATATGCCTACGTCACATCTGTTTAATCAAAACAAAGAAGAAAACTAAATACGTGCACATAAAAAAGACTGCGATAAGCGCAGTCATTTGTAGCTTAATCATATTATTCCCTTTTTCAATACAATCCATCTTGTGCTATTTACCCTTGTCCTTAAAGACAAATAGCAAAACATGCTGCAACACCACATAAACCGAATAGTAAAACCGCCCTTGAAAAAAGGGCGGCGAGTTCATTTATTAAATGCTTTTGCTAAACACTATTCATTAAAAAAAATCCAGCTAAAAGCTGGTTGTTTCAATAATTGATGCTCTGATAGGGTTAAATCAGATCACTGAAATCTTCATCAGCGTCGCTATCCGGTACTGCTAAATCGGCAAACTCATCTTCTGTGGCCGCTCCGCCACCGCTAAAGGCATCACCATCTTTGACAAACTGCACGCCACGCAGACTGGCATTGATCCTTTTACCAAAATTATTATCCTGCACCCAAATGTCTACAATGGCATTAACGTAGCAACCTGCATATGGTCGACCGTCTGAAGAGTCTAAATGCGTTTTCGCATCTTTATCCAACACCAACGGCTTAACTGAATTACTGGCACTTAGATACAAATTACCCTCGTAACCATCATAATCTTTTAAATTTCCATCGTGTAAACAGGTACGATCTGAGGCGCTTAGTTTTTTTAATTCCAGCTCCGCCTTAGCCCCCCATTTATCTTTAGCTGCTTGGGCTACGGCGGTGTTGACCGCCTTAGCATTTTCGCTGTCAGGCTCTATCAGAAAATTGGCGGCAAACCTTGGCTCGCTACCATTAACACTACTGGCTTGAAACAGATTGGGGAAAGATAATCGTACGCCTTTTAAAATACATTTCATAATAATGATTCCTTATATAAGTTAAACTAAAGCTTCAAAATCTGCAGCCACGTCCATAACGAGAGCAGGGCGTTTATCTGATTCTGGAGCGATAGCCGGAGATCCGGGCTTTTGTGTAATGAGTTCTGCCACTTTATTCCATTGACGCGGGCTAACCGTACCTGCCTTGCACAGCTTTTCAAGTGCCGATGGTGAGATGAGCTTCCAAACATACATCTCATCTTTTTTGAGGCGCATGGATTTAAGAACTGCTTCCGCTGTCTCCTCATTTCGCCAAGATTTAGCCCCGCGTCGTCCTTCAACCAGCTTAAAGCCCGGTATCCTTTCTCCAGCATTCATTTTAGCTGCAGCCGTTTTACGTATCGCAGTACACCACGATTCGATAAAATCCAGCGCAGCCAGTTTGCGGGCGAGTAGGGCGTTATCATCCTTGGGTATGGGCGCTTGCTCAATCTGAGGCAATACCGGCTGATCAAGGTCAACAGAACCCTCTGTCAGCATCTCCATAACCTTCTGAGCTGCTGCAGGGCAATCCGCCTTTGCTTTACAAAAATGGCATTGAGGCTCGCCCGGATTTAAATCATCAGAAGATGTACCTTTCTGCAAACAGGTAAGAGCTCTACCTCCTGCAACGCGTGCGCGATCAACGAAGTTTTCGATACTCTTTGGCCCTTTTGCATCACAATCGAATTCACTGATATTATTGAGTCGTGGTTGCACAATTACCAATCGCACTCGCTTAAACTCATTAATTAGCGCATATTCTTCTAACGCCGCAGCTGCGTACAGGCAAAGTTGTTCATTACGGTTGGCATCAACTTTTACTCCACGCCCGTACTTCAAATCTACAATTACCAATTCATCATCGAGCAATACAACTGCATCAGCGGTACCAAAGGCATTGTCTTCCCCCGTGATATCGGAGATTGGAAGTGTTTGTTCTACGAACAATTGACCTCCGAGAGTACGAACATAATCAATATATGTTTGTACGTGTCTGGCCATGTCGTCATCAACAATAAACTCCGTTCCGGCGATTTCCTTACGTTGCCCAATGCAAGTAGATGCATCAGTGCCAGTGTTCAAACAATATGCGGCTACTTCATGTGCAACAGTACCTTCAGCGGCATACTCTGAAGTAACATCAGGGTAACTAGATTCCATGACTACACTCCCCGGGCACCTGATCCATCTGTGTGAAGATGAAGGTGATAATCTTGCATGTTGCATGTTCCTTACTCCATTGCGATCCTACATAGCCGAACAAGTTCCCCATACTGAGAGGGGTTAAGATCAGGTAACTTGCTTACCCCTAGGGTTTGCAGAATCTCAACTCCTTCCTTTTTACCTTTGATTTTTAGCAGTTCAACAAATGCACTTTTAGCCTCTTCAATAGAGGCGATGTTTCCATCGGTTACATTAGCTGCAGGTTTAGCTGCTGGTGTCTTTTTAGGGGTTTCATCTTCATCTGACTTACCCTCCGCTACAGGAGTGGGTTCTTTAATATCTTCTTTAGAACTCCCTTTAGCGGGTGTAGCGTTATTTGAGATAAGAACATCCATGATTTTTGCTAATAAATCGTTAGTGCGGTCGATCTTTGCTTCAAGTGTCATTTTTCCTGCTCCTTGTTTTTCCTACTTACCATTAAAAAAATTGCGTGCCTGAACTATAAAATCCAGACACGCTTGTAATTCTTCGCTGTCTTCGTACCCGTACTTTTGCAGCGTTTCTAGTACAGATACAGCACCTTGCAGATCCCCCTTACAAGCTTCAACCAGTTCTGTAATTTCTTCTTCGGACACACCTAGATCGTCATAAAGCGTTTCTTTAAAGTCATCAGGATTAACATATCCCATCCTTTCTTCCAGCCTTTTACGCAACTCTACTTCCAGATACGACTCGGTAAGGTTGTTAGATACCTGGCTTGCATAACTTAGAAGTTCTTCGTCGGTCAGGTGGCTATACGGAGTTTTACTAGTATTCATTTCTCTGGCTCCAGTACTGCAGCATTCATAGGGTCATAATCCTTGCTGTCCATAATTTCCCTCATTCGTTTGACTTCTCTGCCTGCTGCATTCTCTTTGGCTTCCATTAAGCAAAGGTCCGTACACTCCGCTTTTTTGGGTGGGTACGGCTTTATAGAGAGAACAGCGGACATAAAAAATGCCACCAATATGGTGGTCATCAACTTACGCATCTTTAACTCCCTCATTCTTGATAAGGGCTCCCTGTACCCTAGCTATTCTTACAAGGCATAACTTTCTATCTGTACATTAAATATCTCGCGTCCATTTGCTGATAGAATTAGTATTTTAGAAAGGGATATCATCATCTATATCATCAACTACAGGTGGATTAGGTTGATGTTGCTGCTTAGCAGACTTTTTAGCGTTTTCTGAAGAGGTAACAAGTGTATTATCACTCTCTTTACCGCTTTTGCTATCTGACGTACCGGTATTGCGCCCGCCTAACATCCTCATTTCAGCAGCAATAATGTTATAGGCTGTTCGCTCAACCCCATCTTTAGTACTGTATTTAGAACTTCGTATCTGCCCTTCAATAAAAACCTGATCACCCTTACGCAGATACTGACTGGCAATCTCACCTAACTTACCAAACATCGTAATGTTGTGCCATTCGGTACGAGTCTGCTTTTGCCCGTTTTTATCTTTCCATTGTTCATCAGTAGCAAGAGAAAAATTAGTTACAGCATCTCCTGTACCCGTACGTCGTGTTTCAGGTACTTGGCCCAAACGGCCAATCAAAATGACCTTATTGACTGACATAAAATCTCCTTTCCGTTAATTTATCTTGGTGGGGCAGGTGGTTAGGCACTCACTGCCGTTGTGCAATTGCTAGAATGTAGTTCCCAAAAACAAGCTAGCAAATAAAGGTAAAAATAGATAAGGTCTACCTCTGTTAAGATTCAGGCTCTAAAACAACTTTAATTTTATATTTATCTAATTCAGTTAATTCATTATTGATCCAAGCTAATTGGCGTTGAATCTGCTCGACTTGCTCCTGTATCTCAGATAAGTTATCAACAGAAACTGAAAAAGCTATTTTTTCCATGATTTTTACTCCTTGTGAAAACCAAACAATAAAGCCAGCTAAATAGCTGGCTTTTTAAACTTAGACGTATCGCCCGTCTTTCCGAGCTGTCACTCTTTTAGCCACTCAGTATGTGGTTTCTGCTAGAATGTAGTTTCCTAAAAACAAGCTAGCAAATAGAGGTACTTATCATGAGTAATGATAAAAATAAAATGGCTTATGACCATGCCCTTAAATCTCCAGCTCCATCATCTGTTAAAGGACATGTGCCAAAATCTCCAGCTCCAGTGCCAACAAACACCTCCCAAAATGGAGGTACAAACAAAAAGTAAAGGAATATAAATGCTCAACCCAGAACAGAACCGACCAAACTTAGAACTTGAAGTAGCTTATTCTTTGTGCTTTGAAAAATTAATGTATAAATTTTTCGGTAGGATCGATAAGTTAATTTCATTTTTCCTGATACTATCAAGCATGACAGCAATTGGAAGTATAGGAGGTTTAGTTAACGGTACTTTTTCTGGCATATTTTTAGCAGTTATAACTGCAATCCAAATCATTTATACTCCTAGTGCAAAAACACAGGCTGCAAAAGATAACTACTGCCTATACTGTAAGTTGTATAAAAAGATGGGCAGCATGAGTGATGAAGAGATTGCAAATCATTTGGCGGATTCAACTAAATATGATACAGATGAAATTGGTTTACTTTCCCATCCGGCACGTTTGTCTGCCTTGGCAATGATGGGTATGACCCCAGACAGACATTATCCTGAAGAGCGAAAACTAACATTATCTGAATATCTTGCAGCCTTATTTGCTGGAGAATTACCTGAATATCATTTGAGCACGTAAAATCAGAGTCAAATAATAATATTAAAACTAAGCCAAATAATGCAGCCAGCTCTTTAGCTGGCTTTTTAAATTCAAAAATTGTATCAATCTAAAAAATCCGATTAAGGATCTATTAGACCTTTAAACACTTTTTAAAGACCATGTGGCAACAACTTTGCCACAAATACGTATTTTGTCCGTATACTCTTTTGCCACAATTTCGGGGGTGTAGCATGCGTGGTTGTCACTTATTACTCTGATGTCGCCGTTTATTAGGCGCTGTAGGCGCTTAACTTTCAAAGCGTTGTTGCGTCCAAAAAAGACGTAAACGCCTTCATTTTGGTAACTGTTTATTGATGTATCAATAAACAATACGTCACTATCTGAGAATGTCGGGGCCATCGCATCGCCCACGACCGTAATAAGCGCTATGTGTTCTATGTTATATCCCAAATGTTGGAATGCCCATTTTTTAGAGATGTCTACAAGACGCACGTCCGATCTATAAGCATCATTAAAATCCTTGCCTAAGATAGCTTTAATATCTAATAACTGAAACTGAATAAAATTTGATTTATCATCAGGCATTTCCTTATATCGTTGCTGAAGTTGATAACTCAAATCACTATTTAGGTGTTGTACTGCTGTTAACGGAATTAATTCTTCAGGCTTGACAGCCTGATCAAGCCATCCTCTTTCCAAATTTAACGCAGCCTCAATCCGTCGAGCATCCTGCGATGTCATACTTTTCACATCATCATATTCTGTAATACTAATCCAGTGCTCAATTGTGTTAACGTGTAAGCTTGCTAAATCAGCTAATTTTTCAATACCATATTTTGTGCATAAAATATGTAATCGTGCTGCACGCGTTTCTTCAATTGTCTTCATTAAATATAAATCCTAAAAATGTGTGAGTGCTGGGCAGTATAATTTTAATGAAATTCTAGTTGTTAATAATTTCCTAATTTTCCTGTTGCGAATATTAATAAAAAAAATTAACGTCTTTTAAATATTAAAAAACTGTAGCCCACTCTAAAAAATGGGCTGCGATTTTTGAACATATTTAATAATAAACTATATCTATATATAGATAGATATAGATACAAGCTATGTAAGTTGGTATTAGAAGTCGTTCTCCTTTCATATAAATTCTTTGGATTTTTAGACTTGTCTGTCTGTAAGCCTTACCGGCTTACCGGTTTTGTTCTGGCCGCCCGCTAAGGCTTAACGGCTTGCCAGCAAGCTCCTTAACTTGCCTCGGGCTTTTATATTCCGCTGCCCTGAGCCGGTGCGGTGAATTTTTTTTTTACTTCGATGGATGTATATTATCTAATAGATAATATAAAAGCAATAAAAAAGAATATAAAAGATAATAAAAAATATTATCTTACTGTATCTAAAAAATTTATTTTTAGCTTATTTAGGGATTTATGTTGTTTATGAAAAGAAAAATGTTGCGATAGATAGACAAAATAAAACCGCCTAAAGGCGGTTAGTAAGAAATACGCAATATTTAAGTCCGTTTTAGGACAGTTGTTGTTTATGTTTTTTAAATTTTAGTGGTACAACGTGAAGCAATATTGCTCTTACTCTAAAGTGAAAATATCATTTTGAATCAGCAATTTTTTCAAATCACAAAACAAATTAGTTTGGTATGCTTATTCATCAATTACATTTTTCAACTTTGCTACAGAATTCCACTTTATTTCACTACAGTAGGCTATAAAATCAATAGTTTTCTAATCTAGAACAGACCACCAAAAAACTCGTCCTATAACATTGATATTTTCAATATTTACCTCTTCTTCGCCATACTCCAATGAATTAAAGCTCTGAATTAATAACTTATTGCCTGGTCGTTTTTTCAAAATCTTCACACGAAGTAACCCATCATGATTTATTGCATAAATCTTGCCATCTTTTATGGATTTATCTCCTTTATTAATTCCAATAGTTGTGCCATCAGGCATCACTGGCTCCATGCTATCGCCATCCGCAGTGACACACACAACACATTCAGGGTTTATACCGTGCTTTTTTAATGTAGAACTGGCAAATCTTAGCCTATACCCATTGTAATCTTCAATATCCTCAGAAAACCCATTACCTGCTGATAGACATATTTCTTTGTAAAACGGAACTTCCACTTCATCTTCCCCCACAGGTGTCGAATTATTCCATGGTTCCATGGTTCCTAAATATACAGCATTAGGCATGTTTTTTTTCTGGTGTTCTTGGCTCATCCAACCCTTCGGTTTATTCATCGCTTCTTCAAGTTTGGATGCCATTATGGAACCTATATTTTTGGCTTTTCCATTTTGGACAGGTGTGCGGTTAATTATTTGATACAAATAACTCGGCTGTTTATATCCGGCTTTTTTTGCTAGTTCTGTTACGCCCCCAGCTTCTTTAATTAATAAATTCAAGTTTTCAAGTCTAATTTCGGATGTGAGTTTCATATTATTTAGTAAATTATCAATTAGATAATAATTTACTTAAAAGATTAAAAATGCACAATTGCGTTTAGATAATAAATTAGATAAAATAAAATTATCTAATAGGGAATATTTTTAAAAAAAGGTAACTAAATGGATTTAAAATCCTATCTGGAATCTGAGCCAAGGGGGGAAGCCAAGCGATTAGCAGATGCAATTAAAGACCACCCTTCTAATATCTCATTATGGAAATCAGGAAAAAAACCGGTTCCACCTTATAAATGTTCTCTGATTCAAATAGTGACTAATGGTGCGGTAACAAGGCAAGAACTAAGACCCTTAGATTATGAGAAACATTGGCCAGAATTAGGGAGTTACTAATGACTGATAAAGCAATTCAAAAATTTAGATTCTTGAATAGTGAGAACTGACAACCAGATGCTATATGAGGCTAGGCACACGGATTTATGACCCGAAGCAAGATGTTTAGGTCAATTGGCCAATACTCTGAACGATAAAGATAAAAATACAGATAAACACTATGTGCGTTACTACACGAAATAAAAGTTATTCAAGCGTTTTATTCCATTCAGTGACTACTGACTCTACCCTAGATGGATAGAGGTTAATCACATGGTGACAAAGAATACATTGCACTTAACTTTGCTATTGACCAATTCTTTTTACATTTAAGCGCAGTAACTAGATAAGTTTCCCTTATTTCACCGCCTGCCAAACGCGGTTACCTGTGCTCATAGAGCAGTGCACCAGCCCAGAACAGGTCTGGGGGTTTGGCGACTAATGGTGTACTGCTCTATGAGCTGAAAGAAACAGAATGCAACAGCTACCTAAATTATTAAGAGCCAAACGCCAATGGCTTATCTGGAAATATCACAAGGTTGATGGTAGTAAACCCCGCAAGATACCTTACTACGTTTCCGGACGTCGTCGTAGAGGGCGTCAAGGTTGTCAGGCCGATATCAATCAGCTGGCTAGCTTTGAGGAAGCTGTTGCTTCGTGCGAGCGGCATAAAGCTGCGGGTATCGGTTTTGCACTGACGCCTAACTGTGACATCGTTGCCTTAGATTTTGACAATTGTGTTGATGCCGATGGCGGTATTAACCCTAAAGTCGAAGAACTGGTCTCCGGAACATATGCGGAATTTTCTCCTAGTAAAAAGGGCGTACGTGCTTTTTTTCAAGGGAATATAGGCAACGCTAAAGATCTTACCGGCGATTTCGGTTTTGAAGTGTTTTCCACTTCAGGCTTTGTAACGGTGACGCAAGACGTGTTGCCCTTATGTGCCCTTATAGGCTCCGATGCACAAATAGCGCCGGTCAGCAAGGATGTTATTGAGTATTGCGATATTCGTTTTAAGCAACGTCGAACAGAGCAATCCGACGAACCTTTGATGGCGGTTGAACCTGTTGTTGGCTTAAGCGAGAACCAGCTTGAAGAGATTTTACAGGCGCTTGACCCTAGTATGCCGTATCCGGAATGGATCAATGTCGGTATGGCCCTGCATCATGAAACTGAGGCGGAAGGATTCCACCTGTGGGATGAGTGGTCAAGCCAAGCAGATAATTATCCGGGCAGTGAGGAATTGTTGCATCACTGGACAAGTTTCGGCAACAACAAAGGCGCCCCTGTAACGGCCAGATTGCTTTTAAAACTGGCTAAAGAATCAGGTGTACATGTTGACCCTGACATAGCGTCAGCCAGTGAATTTGAGTGTATCAAGGAAGAGGATGACAGCGCCGATGCTCGATTCGCTGTTGTTGACGCTGAAAACTTTGCAGACTGCAGCCCGACGCCATGGTTAATTAAAGGCGTTTTGCCTAAAGCGGATTTGGGGGTTGTATTTGGTGAATCTGGCTCCGGTAAATCCTTTTTTGTATCGGATATGGCCTTATCCCTCGCACGCGGCAAAAGCTGGCGGGGTCACAAAGTTAGGCCTAGCAGGGTTGTTTATTTAGCAGCCGAAGGCAGTAGCGGATTTCGTAAACGCCTGAAGGCTTACGAGCTGCATCATAAGATAAGTCTCGCTGGTGTCCCTTTTGGGGTAATCCCTGTTGCCCCTAACTTTCTCATGAAAGTGGATGCGCTGGATGTGGCAAAGGCCATTATAGCTTGGGGTGGTGCGGATTTAGTGGTTATCGATACGTTTGCGCAGGTAACGCCAGGCGCGAATGAAAACGCGGGCGAAGATGTAGGTAAAGCTTTAGCCCATTTTCGTGGGCTTAATCGTGCCTTAGGTGCGATGGTGCTGCTTGTTCACCATAGTGGCAAAGACACAAGTAAGGGTGCTCGCGGCTGGTCTGGGTTACGTGCCGCTGCAGATATGGAGCTTGAGGTAATTAGGACCGAGTCAGGACGGGTTACCCGCGTTACCAAACAGAAAGACGGTGACGATCATGGAGAGTTTGGTTTTGAGCTAGAGGTTGTACCTTTGGGGCTGGATGAGGATGCAGACATTATCACATCCTGTGTTGTTGTTGAGGCCGGCATTCCTGCCGATCTTAATGGCACTGCTAAAGCGAATAAGGGCGCCAGTACTGGGAAATGGACAAGCACCGTTATTTCCGTTGTTAACGAATTTGGTCTGGCTCAATCTGCGGGTATCGAAGTCGAAGCGGTGATCGCGGAGTGTTTGGCGCGCACAGAGGCGCCTGCGGGTAAGCGAGATACGCGCAAGCAACACATACGACGCGCTTTAAAAGCTTTATGTACGGGGGATGACGCCCCTTACTTTGAAGAGAATGGCTGTTTGGAAATTCTATAAAGCCTTGTTGATGCGAATGGCAGTGGGCATTCCCGGTTTGTAGCAATAAAGGTTATAGGGCTATGGCTTATTGTGTATGACGGTGGCAGAGCTACGGTATGCAGAAAGCTGAGTTGATTTGGTAGGACACAAATGACAGTGGGAATTCCCGATTTGTGGCGCTCACATGACAGCGCAGAGGCGAGGTGTGAGTAGGTTGCACCACTTAAAGGGGTGCGTGGTGCAGTAAGTGGTGCAGTAAGTTGTAAATCGTAAAACGTGCGGGGTGGTGGTGCACGAGTGGTGCAGATAAAAGGCCTATAAATCATTTATTTGATAGCGTTGCACCATTTGAAGTGGTGCATGGTGCATTAAGTGGTGCAGTTTTTCCGGCAAATCGTGATTTTGCACCAGCAACTGCACCACCTGCCCCCTCTCCCCCTATAGGGGGAGGGGTTGAGTGGTGCATGGTGCAAACGATGCCCTGCGGTTTGGAAATTCGATTTACCCCTGGTTGGTGATTCGCCAAGCAGCCGAATGAGCGAAAACACCCTAGTTGATGTGATTTTAACCGCGGGCAGGAGATACACTGGATGGTTAGTAAAAGCGAAATAGACACAGCGGAAAACGTCATAAAAACGTACGAACGCGCAATGCGAGATATCGTCAAACAAGGGCATTGCTTAAGCGTTGAATGGCGCTACAAAAACGATAGCGAGAATGCTAAAAAGCCAAAAGTTTATGCTATGCGTTTTCAGCCTGAGGTGTTTGACATGGTTAAAGACGTACTGCGTAGCATGTCTGAAAAAGAGCGCAAAGCGTTTGCTATCCTGCGTACACAATACGGGTACACAAGCCCGTATTTTAAGCGCCCGCCACGGTCAGCACTGCAGCGAAATCAGCGCATACGAAACAACAGCACGTCATGGTGCAGAGAGGTTGAAATGGCGTTGTGTGTGTTTTGGGAATATATGCAGAAACAGGACAAATTTAGGCATTTCTTTGGCTAAGGTCTTGCTCTTCAACACATAAACAGTTACTATGTAATTTACAGTATAGGTATGCTTCCCTTGTAAAAGCACCGGTCATTGCCTTTTCTTTAGTTGGCGGTTAAGTCGCGTCTAAAGAAAAGGCATTAATATTTTTGAAACAGGTTGGTTGTTGGGATGCCTAACCCCTTAAGGCAAAGTACGTTAGGGTGCTTAGCAACTTGACCTTACAATACACAAGACTTAATCAACTAAGTTGTGCAATACAGTATTAAATGAACGTTAGCCCATGCATGCGCATGGGCTTTTTTAATGGAGTTCGCTATGACGGATAGAGGCAACTCCGCCATGGGCGGATTGACTGAAAAGCAAAAGAGATTCGTACAGGAGTATCCGAAAGATTTAAACGCTACACAGGCCGCCATTAGGGCAGGGTATAGCGAGCGAACGGCTAGTGCGGTAGGTTACGAAAACCTCAGAAAACCTCAAATTGAAAAAGCGCTAGCCGAGGCGATGCAGCAACGATGCGAGCGTACAAAAATTGATGCTGATTATGTATTAAAGCGCCTAGTTGAAATTGACCAAATGGATATCGCAGATATTCTCGCAGCGGACGGATCTTTATTGCCTGTCACCTCATGGCCGAAGGTGTGGAGAACTACGCTAAGCGGTATGGATGTGCAGACTTTAGGCAGCAGGGCAGATCTGAACATTCTTAAAAAGGTCAAATGGCCTGATAAAGTTAAAAACCTTGAGCTGTTAGGTAAGCACGTAACGGTACAGGCATTTAACGAAAAATCGTCTGTCTCAGGAGAGATAACGATTGAGACACGACCGATTAGCGCTATTTTTGAGCAAGCTGATGATTAGCAAGCATTTTGCACCTTTTGCCAAGCCTGCGCGCTACAAGGTGGCTTACGGCGGCCGCGGCTCCAGTAAGTCGTGGACGTTTGCCGAAATGGCTATTGAAGTAGCAAGGCGGACTAAAACCACCATTCCTTGTGTTCGTGAGCTGCAGCTTTCTATTGCAGATTCAGTTCATAAACTGCTCTCTAACACCATATCCCGATTGGGTTATGATGATGAGTTTGACGTTCTGAAATCAACCATTATCCACCGCGGTACAGGTACGAATTTTATTTTCTTCGGGATTAAGAATGACCCCGGCAAGATTAAATCACTAGAAGGGGCTGGTGTCTGTTGGGTTGAGGAGGCTGAAAGCATCACTAAGGAGATGTGGGATACATTAATACCGACCATTAGGACGCCCGGAAGTGAAATATGGGTTTCCTATAACCCTAAAAATATGCTGGATGATACACATCAGCGCTTTGTTATTCATCCGCCATCAAATGCAATAGTTATTAAGGCCAACTATTACGACAACCCCTATTTCCCTGCAGTTCTTGAGGGTGAAATGCTGGCGTGTAAGGAGCGGGATTATGAACTGTATCGGCACATATGGTTAGGTGAGCCGGTAGCGGATAGCGAGATGGCGATTATCAAGCCTGCATGGATTGAGGCAGCCACTGACGCCCATACCCGTCTTGGCATCCCCGTTACTGGGCAACGCATATTAGGCTTTGATGTTGCTGACGAGGGGGAAGACGCTAACGCGACAATCGGACGTCACGGTTCCATTGTGTTTAGTATGGACGAATGGCGCGGGCAAGACGTTATCTATTCTGCGGATAAAGTCTATCAGGATGCGTTGGAAGCCAATATTGACAAGGTTGTATTTGACAGTATTGGGGTAGGTGCTGGCGTCAAAGCGCAATTCAGCCGTAAGAAAGGGCGTATTCAGACGGTAGGGTTTAATGCCGGTGGCAAGGTTTACAAGCCGGATACGCTTTATTTACCTGCAAAAAAGAACAAAGACATGTTTGCCAACATCAAGGCGCAAGCGTGGTGGGCTGTTAGAGATAGATTTTATAAAACATGGCGAGCAGTCGAAAAAGGCGATAAATACCCCGTTGACGAGCTTATTAGCCTAGATGGGGGGATTAAGGATATTGAATACCTCAAAGCCGAGCTAAGCCGCCCTCAGGTCGATTACGACGGCAACGGACGGGTAAAGGTGGAAAGCAAAAAGGATATGAAAAAACGTGGCATTCCCTCGCCTAACAGAGCAGACGCCCTGATTATGGCCTTTGCTCCGGTATCAAGCGGGTTGAATATCAATCCTAACATCTTGAATGGATTATGATGAAATTCTGGAAGCGTAACAAAATCAAAGCGCGCGAGCTGGAGGCTTTGGAAGAGGCAAACCGGCTCAAAAAGGCTGAAATTGATGCCGCATGCCGGCGCAATCAATTAAGTGACCGGATGATGACGCTGATCTATGAAATGCAGGCTAAAAGCGGCGTTCATCCTACCGGCTATCAGCTGGCAGATATCCCTGCAGGTGTTGTGCCGGCTGGAAGGCGGCCTGCTATAGCACAGGACAGCAACTTAATATCGAGTGTCTATGACCCGAACATGCCGCATTTCTATCCAAGCTTTATCGGCTACCCAGCTTTGGCCAATATGTCACAATCGACCGATTATCGCTGTGTTTATGAGGCTACGGCACAGGAGATGACCAGAACATGGGGTGAGGTTAAGGTGGCTAACGATGGCGATGATAAGACGTACGACGATAAGCTAAGGCGCATTGAGGCGCGCATGAAAGAGCTAAATATTAGAGACTTGATGCGCCGGCATATTGAGAACGAAATGATTTTCGGGCGTTCCCAGCTGTTTATCAAAATTAAGGGGCATGAAAGCAAGAAGGACATTCCCTTGCTAATGAACAGTGTAGCGCTTGGCAAAGGCTGCCTGAAAGAGCTGGTATTGGTTGAGCCTATATGGACAACACCGAGTTTCTATAACGCCAATGACGCTACTGCTCCGGATTTTTTCAAGCCGTCTAAATGGTTTGTTATGGGGGAAGAGGTGCACAATGACCGGCTATTAACTTTGGTTATGCGGCCTGTGCCGGATATGCTCAAGCCAGCGTATAACTTTGGCGGCATTTCCATGCTGCAGCTGATGCAGCCGTACGTAGAACGTTGGCAGCGAACCGTCGACAGCGTATCCGATTTGATTCACTCATTTTCGTTAACCGGCATTAAGACGGATATGAGTAATACGCTAGCGGGGGGTGAGGATGGCGTTACCCAACTTCTATTGCGGTCAAAGCTGTTTGCGCAATTGCGTGGTAACCAAAATCTAATGCTTTTGGACAAGGACGCAGAGGAGTTCTTTCAGTTCAACACTCCTTTATCTACTTTGGATAATTTGCTGCAAAAGGCACAAGAGCAGATGGCCGCACCGAGTCGCACACCGTTGGTTAAGTTACTGGGCATCACCCCAAGCGGCCTTAATGCCAGTAGTGATGGCGAGATTCAGGTATACCATGAATACATTTCAGGCATGCAGGAGTCCTATTTATTGCCACAGCTAACCGCTGTTTTAAAGCTGATACAACTTGATTTATTTGGCGAAATCGATCCGCAGATTGTATTCACGTTTAATCCGTTGGAACAGTTGAATGACGAGCAGATGGCCAATACCGATAAAGTTAAGGCCGAAAGAGACAGCGCCTTTATTAATGCTGGTGTGCTTTCACAGGAAGAGGTGCGCGCCCGCCTAGCAAAAGATGAGGACGGAGACTACTCGGGCATTGATGCGGAAGATGTGCCGGAGCCGCCAGAATGGGGTTTAAGTAATGGCGATAATCAGAAAGAAGCCGGATACGCTGCAAGCAATCTGGCCTAATACAGGCATCAGAAAAAGCTATAAAAAAGCCATTATTGGTTTGCTGAATGAAATGGAAAAAGACATTCGCGAAACACTGGTAACCGAGTTTCGCCGGCAGGCCGAGCACGAAAAAGCGGATATGGCTATGGATGGCGTAGCTGATTGGGTGGCACATGTTGCAGATTATCTTTCTACCACTTGGTCGAAAAGGTTAAACAATTTAGTGCCAGAAATCGTGGAAGCATTCGTTAGTAAAACCGTTACAAATTATGAAAGCCAATTAAAAGCACAAATGCGTAAAGCGGGCTTTACGGTACGCTTTCAGGTTACTCAGTTTCAGCGTGATGCGTTGCAGGCCGCCGTAGAAAACAATGTGGGGCTGATTAAGTCTATTGGGTCGCAATATCTGGAGAGCGTACAAAGTCAGGTTTGGCAATGTATTACTAATGGATATGACCTTTCCACATTATCAAAAGAGCTGAAAAAACACTATGAAATTTCTGTGCGCAGAGCAGATTTAATTGCCAGAGATCAGGGGGCGAAAGCCCATGCGGCTATTGAGAAAGCCAAACGGCAAGAATTGGGCATTACAAAAGCCATATGGCTGCATTCGCACGCGAGCGGAAAGCCTAGGCCATCTCATCTAAAGGCAAACGGCAAGGTGTTTGACGTGAATAAAGGCATGTATCTGGATGGGGAATGGGTGCAGCCCGGTGAGCTGATTAACTGCAGGTGTGTTAGCCGAAGCATAATCGATGGAGTAACAGATGGCGGATAAAGCAATAGCGATGGACAAGTCCATGCGCTCATTTGATGGGAACGGGCATTTAATCGTAGAGCGAACGATTATTACCAAAGCAGCGGTCAACCCATATTTAGGGCATGAAATTCCAAATTATGAACGTTTAGGGCTGGAACCGGAGCGGATATACCACCTTTTACGGGACAGGGAGGAGCTTAAAAAAGCCCTCCCTTCTTTTAATGGAGTTCAGTTACTGCTGAAGCACACTCCCGTAAGCGCGGAAGAACCGCATAACGAAATCACGGTTGGAACAGTTATCGCGCCTGAAATGGACGGTGACGTGGTGTATGCCAGCTTACGCATTTTTGACAAGGACGCGATTGCACTGATTGAAAGTGAAAAGCTTAACGAGTTGTCGTCCGGATACGCGTATACGGCCGACATGACGGCGGGCGAGTTTAAAGGACAAAAATACGATGGTGTTATGAGACAGATTCACGGCAATCATGTTGCAATGGTTGAGCACGGGCGGATAGGGAAAGACGCCATTATTGCAGACAGTTTACCAACACAAATGGAGTTTTTGATGAAGCTAAAGAACGGAGCACTAAGCCAAATCGCTGATGCGGTTAAAACCTCTCTTGGCATGGATAGTGATATTCCTGCTGAAGCACTGGGGAAAATCACAAAAGCAGTACTAGACAATGCTTTACCGGATGACCCAAAAGGCAAGGATGAGGAGCCGGAAAAAGACGGTAAGGCCGAAGATGAGGAAGAGGTACAAAATTCCACACAAAAAGCGCAGGACGAAGAGGAGGAATCGAAAGACCTGCCTAAAGCCAAAGACGAGGAGTCAGAATCTAAAGAAAAAGACAAGCCGGCTATGGATGCAGACACCATCCGTGCGGAAGTAGCAGCCCAGCTGAATGCGTTGTGGCAGGCACGTAAAGAAGTCGAACCGTTAGTCGGCATGGTTGCCATGGATAGCGCAGAGGCGGTTTATGCATACGCATTGCAGCAGAAAGGAGTCAGTACAAAAGGTGTACACCCGAGCGCTTATAAGTCAATGGTACAAATGCTGCTTGATAACAACGGCAAATCTGCTCTGGCAATGGATGGTTGTTCTTACAGCGAAAGCGACAGTTATACCGATCGTTTCAAATAAAAGGATAGAAAAATGGGTTTCCAAAAAAATTTAAATAATGACTTGCCGGTTGGTGTTGAAGGCGATTTCGCCTCAACCAATCCTTACCACACTTTGTTAGTGGGGGAAGGCGAGGCAAAGGCCGGGGAAAGTGGAGTCCTTATTGGGCGCTTTGCTTGGTTTGACCCCGATACAGGGACGGTCAGCAACGCTAAAACCAGTGCTAAAGCACTTATTGGCTTTGCGCGCCGTGACAACACCGCATTAATTGTTCAGTTTACTGAAGAATCATCTTTAAAGATTCCTAAAGGCTTTGCTGTAACACTCTACGACGGTGGTGATTTTTGGGCACGTTTTGCAGGCGGGGCTCAAATAGGGCAAAAAATTTACGCCAACACTATGGATGGCAGCGTTAATGCAGCAGATTCATTGCCGGCAGCTGTCGACGGGGCAAGCTTTGCAGATACCGGTTTCGTAGTGGCATCAAATGCCGATGCGGGTGCATTAGCTAAAATTACCAAATATTGAGGACGGATATATGGCACAAAGTAGTTCTTTGAATTTTTTCAAGCTTGAAAACAAGGCGGGGGTGGTTTTTGCAACTGGACAAAAACCGGTCGAACTGAATGCACAAGCACGTATGCGCATTGCGCAGGATTCAGCTTTACAGACCGCACCTAATGCCGGTATTCCAGCGTTATTTACAACCTATGTCGACCCGCGCGTGATTCAGGTATTGGTTACTCCCATGAACGCGGCTAAGGTGTTTGACGAGCACAAATTGGGCACATGGGCAGACGATACGGTATCTATTCCAATAGTGGAAAATATTGGGGTTACGTCAACATACGGAGATTTTAACGATAACGCCCTAAGTGATGCCAACGTTAACTATCCGTTTCGTCAAACATACCATTACCAAACCATTATTCGTATTGGTGAACGGGAATTGGCTAAAGCAGGTCAGGCGCGATTGGATTGGGCGACGCAGAAACAAACATCGGCAGCATTGGCATTGAATAAATTTCAAAACAAAAGCTATCTGTTTGGTATAAAAGGCCTACAAAATTATGGCATGCTGAACGACCCTAATTTACTGCCCTCTATGGCGGGCAAGGTGTGGGATAAGCTGGACGCACAAGGCATTTATGATTCTGTCCGAACACTATTCAGCCTCTTAGTTAAGCAAACAGGGGGTTTGATTGACACTGACGAAACCATGACATTAGCTTTGTCACCGAACATGAATGCCTCCCTTACCGCCACCAACATGTACGGTTTAAACGCAAGTGATTTGATTAAAAAGAACTTTCCAAATATGAAAATCGTCACTATCCCGGAATACCAGAGTAAAGCGGGTGAGGTTGTTCAGATGATTGTTAATGAGTACGAAGGCTTTCCTACCGCCGAACTGGGTTTTACAGAAAAGATGCGGGTGCATCCTTTGATTCAGCAACAATCCGGTTACGAGCAAAAACGCTCTCAGGGCACAGTCGGCGCCATCATTTACCGGCCTATATTTATCGCCTCTATGCTGGCATCTTGATTAACTGACATCTCAACAACCGCCCAATCGGGCGGCTTTTTTATTTCGGAGAGATTTATGGCTGATAAAGTAATAATTGGTTGCAAAATACCCAACGGTTTAATCCTGCAGGTAGGAGAACAATGCGTCAATATTAAGGGGGCAAACAGCTCCCGTTTGGTTTTTGGGTACGGCGTTACCTCTGATGTGTCTTTGGATTTCTGGGAGGCTTGGCTGGCAGAAAATAAGGATCGTGACTTGGTCAAGAACGGCCTGATTTTCGCAAATAAAGATGTGAAGTCAACCAAAGACAACTTAAAGGACGGGCAGAACAATCCGTCAGGCCTTGAGCCTTTAGACCCTGATCAATCGGGCGAAGTCACAAGGGCAGATAAATAGCATGGGGGGGATATGAGCGATGTAGTCAGATTTGATGTACAGAAATTCAGATTACTGTATCCCTCTATTACCGTGTCCGATGTGCAGCTGCACTCTTTTTTTACCGAGGCCTGCATTCTGTGCAATAACACCGAAAAAAGTGTGATTAAAAGTACAGAAGAGCGCGAGTTGCTTTTGTTTTTGCTGGTGGCGCATATCGCCACCTTGCAAATGCGGCTTGAAAGCGGGAACGAGGCAGTAGGACGTATAGCAGGTGCATCTGAAGGCAGCGTATCTGTGTCGCTCGATTATGGACAATCAGCGGCATCAGAAAAATGGTATCTGCAGACCCAGTATGGTGCGCGCTACTGGGCATTGACAAGGCAGTATCGCTCTTTCCTCTATATTGCAGGGCGGATGCCTATGCCAGTCAGGAGGTAGTGTGAAAAAAACAGGTAGCTTATCTAAAGCTTTAAAAACATACGCGGAAGACAGCCAAAAGCTGCGGGTAGGCATATTCGAAACAGCCACCTATGCCGGAGCAGAAGATGAACGACTACACGTTGCACAGGTCGCATTCTGGAACGAATACGGCGTAGAAATTGAGGTGCCAGAACGGCAGATTACCATCTATCGCCTGATTAACCAAAAGAGCGGCGAATTTAAGCGTAATGGCCGTTTTGTCAGAAAAGCAGTATCTAATTTTGCCACCACACACACTTCTCCCGCCCATAAGATCAACATCCCGCCGCGCCCTTTTTTTCGCAGTACAGTCAGCGAAAATAAAGACAAATGGGTTGCCAGTCTGCCTGAGCTTGTTGAAAAGCAGGGCATCAATAAAGGCCTTAGTTTACTGGGCGAGGTGGTTAAGGGTGATTTGGTGGAGTCAATTATGACATGGACGACCCCACCGAATGCGATATCTACTATTAAGCTTAAAGGTAGAGACGCCCCTTTACGGGATACTATGCAGATGTCGCGTTCAATCGGTGTAGAGGTAAGCAGATATGATGAATCTTAGGGCAATGGCTAACGGTGTCATCACCGGCGTTAATCCCGACCAAAAAGCGGTTTTGAGGGTCAATACAGGTAATGCAGTAGATGAGGCAGGGCGAATCATACCCGCTTTTACGGAGGAGCCTATTTCAATCCAACTGCAGAGCATTTCCACGGCAGACCTTGAACACCTCAACCTGATTAACCAGCAAGGGCAGTTTATATACGCTTATGCCTCCGGACAGCTGGCAGCCATCCGGCGCGCACAAGGTAAAGGGGCTGAACGCGTTATTTTTACCGCTTATGGAGAAGAAGAGGCATCGGAATGGATGGTTAAACAGGTTGTTGAATCATATTACACATGGTGCAAGGTACTGCTATGGCGACAGTAACGCATGCACAGATTTTCCGAGAAGTCCGGGCTTATCTGCTCGGGCTTTTTTCATGCCCGCCAGAATCAGTCGTTCAGGGCTATCAGAACGATGCTCCTTTGCCCAAACAGGCGGTCGTGATGTCTATTCTGTTCGAACATGCTTTTGACTTTCCTGCGAGCTATTACGAGCCGGAAAAAGACAAAGCAACCGTTCAACAGTCAGTAGAAGTAACGATGCAAATAGATTTTTACGGCAATCAGGCAGGAGACAGAGCCCGAAAGTTGAGCAACTTATGGAAAAACCAGTACACAACCGCTCGTCTTACGTCCTGCCAGCCGCTGTACTGTAAAGACCCCATGCAGATGACTTTTATTAATGAGCAGTCCCGTTATGAAGAGCGCTGGACAGTCGAGTTGGCACTTCAATACAACCCCGAATTCGAGCATGAATTAATTTATTTGGATATGCCGGTAATTACCTTATCCAAACCAAAGGAATGATTATGTTATCTTCTATCCCTGCAAGTAATATCGTAACCGTTAACCCTGCAGTAATCGGCAGTGGCGGCTCCGCGCTGAGTTTGAACACCGTAGTGCTAAGCGATATCAGCCTGTATCCCGTCAGCCAATATGCTAGCGCTGCTGACGTGGGTAACGCTTTCGGGTACAGCAGCAGTCTGTACAAGTTTGCGCAATGCTATTTTGATGGCTACATCGGCTCAACGATTAAGCCCGCAAGCCTGTTTATCGCACGGTATAACAGAACTGATATCAGAGCCCGCCTTATAGGCGCCAGTGTTAAATCCCTTCAGTTAGATGACCTGCGAGCCATTAACGGAAGCATCACCTTAACCGTTGACGGTGTGATCACTAACGCAAACATTGATTTATCCAACGCAAACAGCTTCAGCGATGCGGCCGTTAAAATTTCCGCATCGCTGAAGACGGAAGTTAATTTTGATACACAACTACAGGCTTTCGTCATCCAATCCTCCATTAGCGGTCGAGGCGCGTCTATTTCGTTTGCTGCCGGTACAGCGGCGGAGGCACTGAGACTAACGGAAAGTACAGGGGCTATTGCGGATAACGCCACTCTGGCCGACAGCCCTGATTCAGTTATGGAGCGCATTACCGGCTATACGTTAAATTTCGCTGTTATCACCACTGTAGGCGACGGGTTTGACATAGAAGCGCAAAAGGCTTTGGCCATGTGGAATAGCAAACAGAACAACCGTTACTGGTATGTCTATTACGCGCAAGAGCCCACCGCCCTCATTGCCAATAACACTAATTGCTTTGGCACTTGGTTGAAAGAAAATGCTATTTCCGGAACAACGGCAATCTACGGCACGCTGGAGCAAGCAGGGCTGGCCTGTGGTTATGCTGCCTCTATCAATTTCAGAGAGATGAATGGGCGCGCCACTATGGAATTCAAGCGGCAAAGCGGGATTGCTGCAACGGTTACATCATTGCAAGACGCAAATGCATTAGAAAGTAATGGCTATGCCTATTACGGGGCTTGGGCGACAGCAAATGAACGCTTTATCTTCTTCCGAAATACCATCGTTAGCGGTGATTTTGCATGGGTAGATAACTACCTGAATCAGGTGTACTTCAACTCCCAACTGCAACTGGCATTTATTAACATGCTTATCAGTTATAAGGCCGTACCTTATAACGACCACGGTAGAGCCATTCACCGCGCCGCAGCACAAGACCCTATTAACGAAATGCTGAATTTTGGCGGCATCCAATGTGGAGTCAATTTATCTGAAGCACAAAAATCACAAATTAACTATGAGGCAGGCTTTGATGCAGCACGCCAGATTGAAACCAGCGGATATTGTCTGCTGATTCAGCAGGCGACAGCGCAAGTTCGCGGCCAGCGCGGTTCCCTGCCTTTAAAACTCTGGTACACCGACGGTGGCAGCGTCCATACGGTGAATCTGGCATCGATCAACGTTCAATAATCAAATTAGGGAACTTCTCCAAAAACACCCCAAAACCCCGTGCAAACTGTACGGGTTTTTATTTATTGGATAGGAATTAAATATGGAATATTTAAACGTTAATTTTCTTGGTTCTGAAATTGTGGTTATTGATTGTGATGGAGAGCCTTATGTAGCGATGCGTACTGTGGTTGATGGTATGGGATTAGCGTGGCAACCACAGCACAGAAAGCTAACATCTGATCAAAGGTGGGGTGTCATCAAAATGATGATGCCCACTAATGGCGACGCCCAAGAAGTCTGCTGCATTCCTTTACGAAAATTGTTTGGCTGGCTGATGTCTATTAGCGCTAATAAAGTTGCGGCAGATAAAAAGCAAACCATCATCCGCTATCAACAGGAATGCGACGATGTATTGTGGCAGTACTGGACCACCGGCATTGTCAATCGTGAAAAAATTTTGCAGGAAATGGAGCTGTTAAAAAAGCAGCAGGCTGAATCTGAGGCGCGGGGCAGCGCAGCGGGGAAGGCGCTATACCAGCGCAAATTAGAAAAGCGCCAACTGGAAATGCAATTGGCCACAATCAATCAGCTCGACCTTTTTCAAAAAACAGCTTAACTGAAAGGGATTAAATTATGCCAATGGGACATAACCCACTAACCATCACCGCGGCCAACTCGGTGTTAATGCTGCGCTGTACCGGTGTATACGACAATTTTATAAATATTAAAGGCTTTCAGGCAGATAACGCCTGGGGGTTTGGGGAAGCCAATATTGCTGAGACTCGCATGGGTGTGGATGGCCAACAGTCACAGGGATATACGCCACATGAAGTGGAATGGACACTGCATCTGGAAGCAAACAGCCCCTCAATTGAGCACATGGAAAATATCCGCAAGGATTTCAATGCCAATATGGAAACTCGCCCAATTGATATAGTCGTTGAGATTCCATCTATCAAAATACGTTACAGCGCGACTGGAGCCATGACAAAACTCACTGGCGGCGCTGCAGGGCAAAAGCTTCTTGCTGGTAGTCAGTATACCTTCAGATTGGTGTTGAACGGCGCGGAGGAGATTAACTGATGGCACGTAAAACCAAAGACATAACCATTGAGTCAGGTCGTGACGCGGGTAAATCATTTCGAATAACAGAAATGCCTATTCTTCAAGCCGATAAATGGGCGCAGCGCGCCATATTTGCCATTGCCAGAGCAGGTGTAGATACCTGCTCAATTAATATGAATGGCGGCATGCTGGAAATGGCCAGACTGGCATTAGATGTTGTGGGTAAGATTGACCCTGAAGTAGGTGGGGATTTGCTCGACGAACTACTGAGTTGTGTACAGATTATTCCTACGGGTGGTGTCCCACGCAGCCTTGTCATGGATAGCGATATCGAAGATATCAAAACATTGTTTGTACTGCGCAAAGAGGTGCTGGCCCTACATATTGATTTTTTAAAGAACGGCAATTCCCCAGATATGAGCTAATGGCGGGGTTGCCCTTTCAGGATGGTGTGCTGGCTCAGACAGTCAACGTATCTTATTTGGCCAGTCAGGTAATGACTACTGGGCTGGCCTCTTACGTAGAACTGGACAGCGTACTAGGGCTTGAGGATGTACTGAATATCCTTGAGGTTTTTCAGGTTTCTGAACATAACAAAATGTTGGTAAATAAGTATGGCAACGAATATAGTTGAGCAGATGCTGATTGAGCTGGGTATAGACACTTCCAAATACCTAGCAGAAGCAGAAAAAACAACCAAAAAAAATCAGGAGCTTGAGAAATCCCTTGCTAACACTGAAAAGGCGTCGAAACAGGCCGGTAAATCTAACGAGGATCTGGCTAAAAAATACCATAACTCCATCACGCCAATTGCTAAAATGGGTCAGGAGATTGCCAAGGTAACAAAAGAACTTACCGGATTTTTTGCAATTATCATCGGCTCAACCGGCCTGTTCAAGCTGGCTAATGATGCAGCACGTGCCAATATGGAAGTATCTAAGCTCTCCGGACAATTGGGCATGAATACCCGTGGCATAACCGATTGGCAAAACGCTGCCGGTGCTTTCGGCGGCAGTGCCGAAGGTATGACAGCATCGCTCAGTAACATTAAACAGTCCATGAACGGGCTTGTTATGTTTGGTGACGCCAGCATGCTGCCTTACTTTAACGCACTGGGCGTTAATGTAGTAGATAATGCCGGTAAGATTCGTCAGTTAGATGATGTCATGCTGGACTTGGCCGACGCGTTCCAGAAAATGCCACGAGACCAAGCCTATACAATAGGCAAAAAAATGGGGTTTGATGATGGCACCATTAATGCTTTGGTTTCAGGCCGGAAAGAGCTACAGGAAATCTTAAACGTTCAGAAGCAGATGTATCATTCTGACCAAAAAGCCATCGCGCAAAGTAAGGAGCTTACCAAACAGCAAGCCATTTTAAGGGCCCACTGGCAAAGCATGAAGCAGCTTATTGGCGACGCGCTAACCCCAATTCTGATTGCACTAATTAGGGTCGTAAACGGCTTTTTTGAGCTTTTACAAAAGCATCAGAAAGTAATAAAAGGTGTCTTTCAAGTTGCCGCTATCATCATCGGCATGCTGCTGATTCCTACGCTATTAAGCGCTACACGCGTCCTGCTTGGATTTATAGCCCCGTTCACACCGCTATTAAGGGTTATCGGGGCTTTAGGTGCGGCTATTAGCCCTTTAATCGCACTGGTTACCGCCTTGGCTGCTGCCTTTGTTCTGTTGTACGACGATTACAAGACTTGGGCAAATGGAGGCAAATCCCTTTTTGACTGGACGTCTTTTGCAGCAGGCATCAAAGATAGCAAGATGTCTGTAGATACGTTACGCGAGGCCTTTGGCAATCTAGTCAGTGCTGTTAAAAACAATACTATACCGACCCTAAAAGGCTACGCTGAGATACTAGGCAAATTGGTTAGGGGGGATTTTAGCGGTGCAGCTAAGCAGGCTAAGCAGATGATTGACACCTACTCGGATATCGCTACGGGAATTGTGGCGGATGCTATGGGCGAGAAAAAACAGGACGTAGCAGGATTTATCGGGGAAAGTGTCTATAAGTTGACACATGGGGGTAAGGACTACCATGAGTATAACGGGACTGCTAAACCTGCAGAACAAAATACGGTAACAGCTAGTAATTCTAGGCAGGTATTTAAAAATAAGAACTTTACTAAAGAAAAAGCAGAATCAATCGCCCGTGTCGCCAAAAACATAGGCGTAGACCCTAACGACCTAGCTGCTGTTATTTCTTTTGAAACAGGCGGAACATTCAATCCCAATATTCGCAATCCAAAATCTTCAGCTACGGGCTTAATTCAATTTATGGCCGGCTCCGGAGGTAAAAAAGGACTTTACTATGGTATGACGCGAGACCAATTCGGAGGCCTATCTTTTGATGAGCAAATGAAGTACGTCGAACGATATTTCAGGGAGCGCGGCTTTGATAGAAAGAAGAAGCGTGATGTTGCTGATACGTATACTGCAGTTACAGGCTACGGCTACAGGAAAGGATCTAAGGCTTATGAATTAAATAGCAAGTGGGATTCGAACGGGGACGGTTATATTGATAAAGGTGAAGCTGTTTTAAATCCATATTTTCGAGCACATCAGCATCAATACTATGACAAGATCGCCCGTAGCGCCCAAAAAGCTCAGGATATGTCAAAAGCGGAGTTTCAATTTCGGAACGGAAGCGAGGGTATAAAAAACGATAACCGTAAGCATGTTAGTGTTAATATACAGAAAATAGAAGTTAAAACATCTTCCAGTAGTGTAAGTGGCAACACCGTTGCAGCTGTTAAAGAAGCAAACAACTATATGTTTAATCAACTCGGGACTTCAATGACATGAAAAAAATCTTATTAATTGCTCTGCTGCTACCTTCTCTGGCAATGGCGACAAATTTTAAACAGGTTGTATCAGGTAAGAAGCTTACTTATGTTGGTGCAACTTGTGCTGGTGTGTCTTTTTCGCAAGACGGCTTAATTGCTAATATGTACGATGAACAGGTATCTAATTGTGCGCTAAACATACCGTTCCTGTTGCGCGTTAAGTGGCTTAATGAAAATACAGCTATGCTGGTAGAGAAAGTTCAGCAAAATAAAAGCGCTCCTCCCCGTGTTTTTGTAATGCAGTTTCAATCACAGAACGGAAATAAAATCACGGTTAAAGATGTATGGGTAGGTTGGGGGAATCACCCAGACCAGATTCAAAAATATACGATAAAGTAACGCGTTAATTTGGGATATTAATAAAATCATGAAAAATTTATTGTAAAGAGTAGCTTTTATTTGGTGTAAAGGATGAAAGGGTATGGGGTGGAGATATCGCAAAACAATCAAGATTGCTCCATGGTTAAAAATTAACATAAGCAAAACAGGGATTACTAGCGCAACGATAGGTAAGCGTGGGTCCAGTATAAATATTGGTAGAAAAGGTGTTTATACAAATTTAGGCATTCCCGGAACAGGCTTATCCTATCGTAAAAAAATAAAGTTGAAAGAGACTGGGGATATGAGAGCTAGCAAGATAAACCAACTGGAAAAACTTGAAAAGCTGTACCTAAACGGAAACCTTTCTGTTTCTGAGTATCAGAGACTGCGAGCAGATATTTTAGGATATGAATATCCTAACAAAGAGATTCAGAAAAAAGGCTGTTTATCCTCTTTATGGACGCTAATAAAATGGATATTCTTTATTTGCTTTTTACTGATTGGTTACTCTATTTACCACGAAAGTAAATCCCCTAAGAAAGAGACAACAGATGCACCGATTAATCTACCTCCTCCTAATACCATTCAGGAAGAAGTAATTGAACGGCACCCTAGAAAAGATAGTGACTTGAAAGATTTAGATGAGCATAAAGGCAAAGGCGAAGTGAAATCTCTTGATAATTTGTTTTAGAATATGATTTTGTAACAGATTCAAGCCAGCTAACTAGCTGGCTTTTTATAACGGTATTGCTAGGTGCTGTTAAAGTAAATATAATATATTTACAAACAGTAGACGGAGTGAACGTGATCGATGGATTTGAATGGAATAATGACAAAGCCACGTTGAATCTAAAAAAGCACGGTGTTTCTTTTGAGGAAGCCCTTACCGTATTTTGGGATGAGCACGGTTTAATCATTTCCGACCCTGAGCACTCCGAGAATGAAGACCGCTTTGTACTATTAGGAATGAGCGAAAACCTACGCGTTCTTGTGGTAATACATTGTGAGCGCGGTGAAAGTATACGTCTGATTTCAGCGAGAGTTGCTACCAAACACGAGCGCAAACAGTATGAGGAATCCCTATGAAGAAAGAGTATGATTTTAGTAACGCCAAGCCTAATCCTTATGCTAGCCAATTAAAAAAGACAATTACTATTCGAATAGATGAAGAAAGTATCAGCTATTTTAAAGAGCTGGCTGAGGAAACAGGATTACCCTACCAATCGTTGATTAACTTATTTTTAAAGGATTGCGCTGCCAATAAGCGTAAGCCTGATATTAAGTGGAATAAATAGATATTACACTTTTACATAAGCTGCCCTTGGGCAGCTTTTTTATTGGAGGTTGTATGCTGCCGATTGAGGGTATGCCCAATGTACCAAATTTCAAGGGATTGAATACTGCTGGTTCTAATGCACTAATCAGCTTAGGGAGCGCAGCGTTAATTAATGCTGTATTCGGTAATTACTGGGGTATATTCAATGAATACGGTATTCCGATACTGCTGGCAGATAACGTCATTGCTCTTAAATATAATAATTCGTCTAGGATCGCGCAGGCGCCAATTGAAAAAGGTTCTTTTGCCAGCTACAACAAAATATCTAACCCCTATAAAGCTACTGTTCAGTTATCAAAAGGCACGGGCGGCACACTCATGCGGGGGGCTTTTCTTGGCCAGATTGAAACACTAGCCAACAGTACACTGTTATTCCATATCCTTACACCGGAATATGTTTATACCAACGCCTGTATTGTTGGCTACGACACTGCCCGAGAGGCGTCGGACGGTGCGCAACTGATTAAGGTTAACCTTCATCTAGAAGAGGTCAGAGAAGTAACGGTTAAATACGATACCGAAGAGGTAAAAAACCCTGACGATGCTAAAACACAGGATGGCGGTGAAAAGCAGCCAGAGAGCGCGAATGAATCAATTCTCTATAAGGCTAGTGAAGCATTTAAGGACCTATTCTAATGGCTACGGTAACTATTCCTTTAAACGCTGCGCCTAACCAAACCGTTTCCTTTGTGATGGATAACAAACGCTGGTTAGTTACCCTGAATTCACGCCTCGGTAATTTATATGCCAGCATAGAAAATGACAGAGACGGAGTCATAATTAACAATCGTATTTGCTTAAATAAAACACCCCTTAGCAAAAATCTTGTGTTTATAGATACTGACGGCAGTCAAGACCCCTTCTACACCGGCCTGAACAGCCGGTTTTTTTTGGTATATACAAATGAAACGTAAAGTAATTAAAGTCACCGTGACCCTGACAGGAAAGGATGACAAAGGCCAACAGATTGTATTTGCGGATGCATATAACCAGATAAGCGCAACAGGACTTCGGATAGCCTGCAATATCATGTTCGGGTATGGTGCAGTAATGCCAACAGCACAGATTCGCGTCTATGGGCTCGAGCTGGACAAAATGACCAAGCTTTTACGCGTTCGCTGGAACACACTGGGCGCCCTAATGAATCGCGTAAAAATAGAAGTTGGGAATGAGGGGGAGAAATTACTGCAAGAATTCGAGGGCAACATTACTTTCGCGTATCCGGATTTTTCTAATTCTCCGGATGTGTGCCTTGTAATTGAGTCTCAGGCCGCAGCTTTGGAAAATCAGAAGCCCGCCAACCCCTACGAACACAAAGGGGAAATAGATATAGCAGATATCTATCAGGCGATTTGCGAAGAAATGGGCTATCAGCTGGAAAACAACGGCGTATCAATAAAAACGAAAGACATCACCCTAAATGGCTCTAACCTGCACAAACTGCAAACACTTGAGCAAACCTTTCCAATTGATATGTACATAGAAAATAACCTGATAGCCATCACCCCTAAAGGCGGCAGTCGTAACATTAAAATCCCTGTCATCACACCGGCTACTGGGCTTATAGGCTACCCAACACCGGATATTCGCGGAGTGACCTTCAAATGCCTTTATGACCCATTACTGCGCTTTGGTGGTGTCTGCAAAATACAAGGTAGCGTCGTTGAAGTTTGTAACGGGGAGTGGCGGATTTATGGCATGTACAAATGCCTGGAAGCCAACCAGCCGGACGGCAACTGGTTCTGTGAGATAGCTGCAACATGGAGGGATAGCAAAGATGCCGCAATCGTTCGATAACAATAGCCCACTCAGTCATCTCAACATCAACCACTCTTTAGGCGGGGCGGATGAATTTAACGCCCTCATTACTAACCTAATGTCCAAGATGCAGACAATTACGTTAGTAAAAGTGGTTGCTGTATCAGGAGGCGGAATAGCCCCCGTGGGAACAGTTGATGTTATGCCAATGGTGCAGATGCTCGATGGTGCAGATAATGTTTATTCTGCAGGGCAGATTTTCAGTGTGCCTTATTTCCGCCTGCAGGGCGGAGCAAATGCAATTATTTGTGACCCTGTGGTTGGAGATATTGGCCTGTGTGCTTTTGCCTCAAGAGACATTTCCATAGTCAAGCGTAATAAAGCAGAGTCCGCCCCGGGGAGCCGCAGGCAGTACGACTGGAATGACGGTTTATATATTGGAGGGTTCCTGAATGGCGTGCCTCAGCAATATATAGGTTTTTCAAATGGCGGTATCGTCATCCATTCACCAACAAGTATCACTTTAGAGGCACCTGCCATTAATCTGCAGGCTTCATCCGTAACCACCAAAACCGGCAGTTTTGCAGTTAATGCTAGTAAAACTGCACAATTTACCGGCGGGGCAGGAATCAGCTCTGATGGTGATGTTCAGGCGGGATCAGTTAGCTTGAAAAACCACACTCACAACGGTGTAGTAACAGGTGGTGGTAACACAGGAAAACCCAATTCATGAAAACATTATTTTTAATGCCCGGTAGCTGGGATTTGGCTATAGACGCACGTGGCAACATCGCCATAGCAGAAAGCACCTACCAGCAGGCACAGGATATCGCCAGCGCTTGCCGCACCATACAAAAAGATTTGTATTTCAACCAGAGTGAAGGCATACCTTATTTAACTCAGATTTTGGGTAACGGGCGCTACCCGCTGGCGTTATATCGAAAGTATTTACAGGATGCTGCCCTGAGTGTGCCGGGAGTGGTGAGCGCGCTGCCAGAATTGCAGTTAGATAATGACCGCATCCTACGCGGGCAAATTAAATTTACCACTAGCGATAATCAAACAGGGGTAGTTGAGCTATGAACATTCCTCAACTGCAGATAACAGACAATGGCATTGTGGCACCCAGTACCGATGAAGTAATTAACGGTTTGTGGGAGCTATTTAAAGATGCTTTTGGCAAAGATTTAAATACCGCCATGAATACACCACAGGGGCAGCTTGTTACCTCACTGGCAGCTATTATCACGGATGAACGTAACCAAATGATCGCGCTGCTAAACCAGTTTGACCCGCGTTATGCTCAGGGTATCTGGCAAGATGGGATTGGTTATGTGTATTTCATGACTCGCAAAAAGGCCACCCATTCCAGTGTTGATTTGGAGCTGACGGGCTTAGCTGGAACAAGCATAGCCGCGGGAACAATATTCAATGATGACAACAATCAGGAATGGAGAATAACGCACGATGCCGTAATAGGTGGGGGGGGTACAGTAACCGCGCATGCTTTGTGTGTACTGTCCGGTAATGTTAGCGCCGCTCCAAACACCATAACTTCCGTACCTAAGGCTATTGCCGGTTTAGATCGCATCACCAATCCCTATGCTGCCGTTGCTGGTGTAGATGAAGAAGCACGGCGAGATTTTGAAACACGGCGACGGGCATCCGTAGCGATTAACAGTAAAAATACCAACGCTGCAACTTATGGCGCGGTGGCGAATTTAACGGACGTAAAGGATGTCTACGTTATAGACAATCCATCAGACGAAACCATAACTGTCGGTGCAACTAATTACCCAGTTATTCGTAACAGTATTCTTGTTTCCGTAGTTGGAGGAGATGATGAAGTGATAGCGCGCACCATACTGAATAAGGCCGGTACAGGTTGCTCTTTCAATGGTAATACCGAATGCACTATCAGTGACACGGAAAATTTTCCAACAAGGCCGCCATCCTACGTCATTAAGTTTCTCAGGCCGGATTTTGTGCCTGTGTTTTTCCAAGTAACCGTAGAGGATAAAGATGCTTTAACTTTTCAGGATAGCGAGGCGATAAAAACAGCCATTATCAAAGCTTTCTCCACTGGCGCAGCAAAGGCCACCATAGGGCAACCCGTTATTGCCTCCCGATTTATTTGCCCTGTTGCATCTGCTGTATCGAACGTGAGTATTGTTTCGTTACGCATAAGCTATGATGGCAAAAAATGGGTGGACAAACTCGATATAGGGGTTGATGAATTCCCGACAACAACCGTTTACCAGATAAAAATCCTATGAAAAATATTCAAGATACGTTGATGTCACAATACGCAAATAGCCCCATAATTTGCAACCTGATTGACAGCATGAATGAATGCATAGACCCTAATAAATCCATAAATGATTTTTACAAATTCGCTTTCAATATTAAAACGGCAAAAGGTTTTGGTTTAGACATATGGGGGCGTATTATCGGTGTTAACCGCAGTATCAATATTCCTCCGGGAGACATTGACGTTTTTGGCTTTAAAACTAAGCCTCAGTCATTCAAACCCTTTAACAGTCACCCGTTCAGTGCTGCCGGAGCCGGATTCAATGCATACAGGCTGTCTGATGAGCGGTTTAGGCTGTTGATTATGCTCAAAGCTGCATCAAACATACTGTCAGTAACGGCGCCGAATATAAACACATATCTGCGCATGGTATTCCCAAATAAAAGGGCGTATTTCCTGATCACCGGCCACATGAAAGGCCGGTATTTTTTTGAGTTTATTCCTAACAGCTTTGAGCGGCACATTATTTATAACCTTGGCTTATTACCACGCCCCAGTGGCGTATTGATTGATTACCGCGAATCCCCTCCAAAGGGGATTTTTGGTTTTTCCGGGACAGGTTTTCAGCCTTTTAATCAAGGATGTTTTGCATCATGAGTAAAAACCCAACGCTAATTCCCCAAGCATTTGCAAATAACGGTAGTAAAAACACCATACAGAACACTAGGCAGCCCGGACAGGATATGGAAGATGCCACGTGGAGTGATGGTTTCCCAAATGTCACCATGCAGCCCGTTGAGTCCGGCGGCCTGCCTCCTAAGGGTATGGACTTCAATGGCATATTTAATACCTTATCCGAATCGATTGTTTATTTGCAAAAAGGTGGGCTGTTTTATTTTGACAAGGCCTATGCCAATGCGTTTGGCGGTTATCAGACTGGCGCCATACTAATGGCCGATGACAATACACGGCTGTTTGTTTCAACCATGGATAAGAACAGCAACGACCCTAATCAGAAAATGACGGGATGGGAAATACTGGCCGGAGTAGGAATAAATGCCGCTACCGCATCAAAGTTACTGAACGGGCGCAAAATCGGCGGTGTATTTTTTGATGGCTCTCAAGATATCGACCTGCCCGGCGTGAATAAAGCAGGAACGCAGGATACATCGGGCAATGCGGCGACGGCCACTTGGGCGGCACAGATAGCAGCACACACCATCGGCGGAGTGATGTTTAACGGCAAAGGCGATATTGATTTGCCGGGCGTGAATAAAGCGGGCAATCAGGACACCTCCGGCAACGCGGCCACCGCAACAAAACTTAAAACAGCACGATTGATAGATGGTGTGCCTTTTGATGGTACCCAAGATATAAGCATTATTCCAGCAGGCGCTATTCAGTATTTTGCTCAAGCTTCAGCTCCCGCCGGATGGCTAAAAGCTAACGGCGCAGCAGTATCCCGCAAAGCTTATGCGAATTTGTTTGCTGCAATAGGTACGACATACGGTGCGGGCGATGGCAAAACAACATTCAATTTACCGGAGTTTAGAGGCGAATTTATACGCGGCTGGGATGATGGGCGCGGAGCGGATAAAGGTCGGCTACTTGGCACCTGGCAGGATAGTGAAAATAAATCACATCAACATAGCGGCAATACCTCTCCTAGTGGCAGTCACCAGCATACGGGTACTACGGATTGGAACGGGCAGCATACCCACCCTGTAGGCAAAACTGGTGGTGGCAATGGCTCGCAGGCGGCCAAATCTTTTGCCGATTCAGGCGGAGAAATCGCTGCCGCTGGTAACCACGCGCATACCTTTACCACGGGTTGGAGCGGAGAACACACCCATTCGTTTTGGACTGAGTGGGTTGGCGGTGCTGAATCAAGACCGCGTAACGTTGCATTATTGGTGTGTATTAAATATTAAAGGATTGAAGGATGGAAGATTACCCGTTAACTATTCCCGTATGTCAGCTTGATGAAAATAGCTACTTTGTAGGAATGACAACCGCCGATTTAGACCCCGTTGTAGGAAACGGACAATATTTAATCCCTCGTCTTTGTATTGAAGCCGACAAGCCTGAATATAAAAACGGCTTTATTCCACAATGGAATGATGGGCAATGGAAGTATATTGAAGACCATCGCGGAGAAGCTGTATACCTCAAGAAAACTGGCGAAAAGCAGACTATAACAGCCTTAGGCAAATTACCAAAAGATGTTACTATCCACGCTCCAAAACCCTTTACTGAGTGGTCAGAAGAGGCGGGCAGTTGGGTGGATGTAGCTAATTCTGATGAATTACGTCTTCAGGATAAAAAGGAAAAAGCAGGGGCAGTTACCCGTAGCCAGCTTTTAACGTCGACTGAACTGCGATTGGGTAAAAATAAAACGGAGCTACTTGAAATAGCCGAGCGGGAGTTAGCTGGATCTCATTTAATCAAGGTAAGAAATGCGATATCTGAAGCACAGAGCTTTACGTTGGTAAATGATGATATCTGGGATTTTTTCACGCAAACGTTAAATATCAGTGCGGACAAGCTTTTCGCTTTATGGGAGGAGGCTAAGCTTAACCCCTAACTATTGGCCAAAATTAAATTTGAAAAAACACCCGCGTAAAGCGGTATTTTTATGGAGTTTACATGATATGAAAAAAGCATTTAGATGGTTGCATAAGGCACTGGACTGGGTGGTTGAGTTTCGGTTCCTGCCGGCGTGGTTTCAAAATTTTATATTCGGTACCTGTACACGCGTAATTGAGATTACCAGCGGGTTAGTCATGTTGGGTTTTGCGGTGGTTTTTGCCTTGCACGGAAACGAAATGCTAAAGGAAGACCTTTACGAGAAATTTCAGCACCTGCACCCTGATGTTCTGGTTGCGGTCCTGTTCATCGTATCTGTTAGCCAGTTAAGCGCTGCTGTTTTCCAATCCAGCCGCAGCAATATTATTTCAGGCTGCTTGCTGATATGGGCATCCTTAATATGGTTCTTGATTGCAGGGGCATTTATTGCCGCCTATCCGCCTTTGTCTACGGGTATGACTACCTATACCGTACTGGCCGTAGTGTGTGCGCTGGCGGGTAGAAATCTCATTAAACACACTCAGCGAGTAGAAGACAAAAAAGGCGGTGAATAATGAATGAGGCATTCACCTTGGCCAACTGTTTCGCCCTTGGGGGCGGTTTTCTGGGTGCGCTGGTGGTATCGGATTACAAACGCTATGGGATAGTTTTAACCCTTACCTTTATTGTTATCGGCATGGTGTTTGCAGCTGCTGTTACCGAATATTACTTCACGCAGAATCATCCGTGGCTGTTTGCTGGCGTCGGCGTGTTTGCCGGCATGGCCTCCACTTCGCTATTAGATGCGTTCAAGGCCACCGCGCCAAGGATGGCACAAAAGTTAATTAATGCAGTTTGTAGTAAGGCAGAAAAAATAATAGGAGATAAGGACGACAAATAGACTGATAGTAAATTTGATTAAGTTACAAAATCAAAAGCCAGCTGAATAGCTGGCATTTTTTATAGGTGAAAGGGTTTGATATGTACAAATTAAGTAAGCGGTCTTTAACTAATCTTCAGGGGGTAAATACTAACCTTGTAAAAGTGGTTCAGCGAGCCATTGAAATAACCAAACAAGACTTTATGGTAACGGAGGGGTTGCGCTCCCGTGAGCAATGTTGCATTAACTATGGCAAGGGTAGAACTGCCCAGCAATGTACACAGAAAGGTGTGCCGGCGAAATACGCACAACCCAACATTAGTAAAGCTACGTGGCTAAATAATCCTTTTGCCAGCAAGCACTCCCAAGGGTGCGCCGTAGATTTGGTACCTTATCCGGTAGATTGGAACGATTTGGCCAAATTCCGTTTAATCGCCGAAGCCATGAAGCAGGCCGCCAAGGAACTAAATGTCTCCATCATTTGGGGCGGGGATTGGCAGAAGACCAAAGATTACCCACATTTTGAGGTGTAGCTATGAAGAACGTAAATTATTTGGCCGCTGGCGCGTGGTTGCTGGCGGCCTTAATGTTTCTATTCATCATGCTTAGCTATGGCCACAAGCAATATGAGAACGGCTACCGCAAAGGCAAAGAAGAAACGCAAAAGCAGTATCAAGAGTCTTTGGCCAAGCAGCAGCAAGTGGCCCAGCAGGCCAGCCAAAATTACGAGAAACAGAAAGCAGAAAACGAGGTAAAGCGAGATGAACGACAAGCGCAAATCACAAAAATTGTTAGGGTGCCTGTGTACACTAATGTCTGTCTGGATGCTTCAGGGGTGCGCCTCGTCAACGAAGCCATTAGCAGCCGTTAATGTTCCGGCCAACCTTACCGAGCCATGCCCTGCATTAAGCCCGTTAAAGGGCTCTACAGGCGCCGATATTCTCCCGTGGGCAGTTGGGGTGGTAGAGAAGTATAATGACTGCACAAGGCGGCATAGCGCACTGGTAAAAGCTATTCTGTAAAGATTGTAAGTAAAGAATCAACCGTGGTGATCTTCACAACGGTTGAAATGTTTTGAGCTTAAATTGTATGGGGTAGAAATTCAGTTGTTGGGGAGATCGCAACAACTGCGTTCAATCACGAATAAAATGATAAACGTATAAACGATAACTACAGCTTAACAATAGTCAATGCCGTTTTCTTGAAAAAAAAAACTACGGTTAAGTTGTAGAAATCAAAAAAATAATGCCAATAGATTTTGCCAAATTTAAGACAAAACCACATCAAAACAAGTCAAATGAACTAAGTTTGCAGGCGGTTCATTTGTTTAAAAACAATAACTTGTAATAATGCTCATCGGACTCTTAATCCATTTGTCCAGGGTTCGATCCCCTGACGACCCACCATCATTATAATAATTAATTTAATATTTTATCTTGCGCTACAATCGTCCATAATTCACCAATTAAATTTCGATTTTGACAATTTTTATGATATACCATCATCATAACATTGTCATTTCATCCATATTAGAATACAAATACTTTTTGATTATTTAATTTTAAGCAATTATTAATTTTAGAATAAATTATCCCTTAAAATACTTGTACAATTTATTAGCTAATATCATTAATTAACCAAAAATTACTAAAATGAAAATTGTATATTTTCATCCAATATAACAATAACCTGTAAACTAAATTTATTTGCTGAAAACGAGCATAAAAGCTTGCAACAAATATATCTTTACTTTATGTTATCAACAATCACATTAATATTTTACAGGGTTAGGGTATGGATAAATCTTCTCTTACAGAAGAACTAGAAGCATTATTTAAACTATTTGAAAAAGGCGCGATAACCAAAGAAGAGTATGAAGCTCAGAAAGCCATACTTTTATCATCTAAAACCGAAACTTCGCCTTCCGAAAAAGCACATGAGAATCAGGAATCTGTTCCGATATTTATAGAAGAACCATATCAAAAACAAAACGAACCAGCACACAGTAATAGCGTAAAAATAATTTTAATCATCATTATCGGACTTATTATTATAGTAGCCATGTATTTCATTTTTGCTGGTAACAAAAAAGATTTGCAACCCAACAATGGTTCCGGTACCTTATCTGCAAGCGCTGCAAGTGAAAGCATTACCGTCAATGCGCAGCAAACGAGTAATACTGCAGATAAAAATCTGGAAGACGACTCCGATAGTACAGGTCTAAATCTGAATACCAAGACGCCAGAAGAATTAAATCAGCTTTTAAATAAATTCCAGCAGGATCGTGCAAAAGCATTAGCTAATCTACGCAATATATGGTCGAATCTTGATCCAGATTTTAAAGCGACTATACAACAAGAACAAAAAGACTGGGATAACACAGCATTAACCACTTCCTGCTCCCTTACCGGCTATCAAACAATACTGGCTCAACAGGTTGCCAACCAATATTGTGAATCCGTCATGCTGAATAATCGTGCTAAAGAGTTACTGGATGAGCAGGCATCAAATCTGACAGATATAAAACAAGAAAAAGCAGCTCAAATGGATGCAAAAGCATCCGATGCACTTAAGAGAGTAAATATTACTTGGTCAACCATCCCTGACGATATTCAGCAGAACCTCAATCAGACATATGAACAGTGGTCAGATGAAATCAATAAATATTGCATTTCCAGACCGACAGCTAAAAACCTCATTGAAACTCAGATAAATTATAATAATTGCATTATCAACAAATCTGAAAATAAAATCAAAGAATTAAATGGTTACAAGATTTAGTAATGATACAGAAAGTCAGATTTGAGAAATACTGGCTTTCTTACTTTAATCTGAAATAAAACAAAATATCAATGAAAACTAACATTTTATCCAATAAAATATGGGCAAACAAAAATCCATTGTTTACAATACCGCCACTCAAAACTATTGCAGGACATTTATATCATGGCAGATTTCAATAAAATTCTCGATGCCGGTAATGTAGACGGCGGTATTATCAACGTAGTTGTAGAAATTCCAGCAGGTTCAAATCATAAAATAGAGTGGGATCGCAAACTTGGTGCTATGAAACTTGATCGGGTTGAACCCGTGATATTCGCCAAACCCACCAATTATGGCTTTATTCCGCAAACTCTCGATGAAGATGGTGATGAGTTGGATGCCTTAATTATCACTGATCAGCCTTTGAGTACGGGAATTTATCTGGAAGCAAGAATTATTGGTGTTATGAAATTCGTAGATGATGGAGAAGTTGATGACAAAATTGTCGTAGTTCCGGCTGATGACCGTAATAATGGCAACAATGTTCAAACATTAGCAGATTTGCCGGCACAATTAATCAAACAGATTGAATTTCATTTCAACCATTATAAAGATTTGAAAAAGGCAGGTACCACACAGGTAACACACTGGGGTGACATCGACGAAGCTAAATCAGTCATACGCGAATCGCAAGAGCGCTGGCAGAATCAATAATCAGAAAAATAAATCCTATCAAAAGATCTGCTGCAAAATTTTATACTTATAAAAATTTTGCAGCAACTATATTAAATAAGTTTAAATATATAAAAGGGTTTTATATGAGAGTTACACCTGGAATAAAACCGCTTTTTGCCAATGCATGGGCTGCGTCACAAAAAATTTTTAATAAAAATGATTCAGAAACCGAGCGTTTAAACAGAGTAGCTAATGTCATAGGCGGTCGTGTAGCAGATAATATTAATAATCCAGATTCATCCACTAAATGGGTGAATACTTGTGCAGTTCGGATGAGTTATATTTTGAATTATTCTGGATTAAAAATAAAACCTAACGGCAAGCTTACAGTTTCAGGAAGTGATAAAAACTGGTATTACTATCGAGTAACTAATTTAATTAGCTTTCTTATATCAGAATGGGGTAAACCCGAATCTATTAAATATCCAGCAGTAATAGGAAGAAAAGGCATTATATTATTTCAAGTTTCAGGATGGTCTAATGCAAATGGCCACGCCACACTATTTGATGGTAACTCATGTTATGATCACTGTTATTTTAGTGAAAATGAGCCTGAAAAGGGATATGTAACACTTCAAGCCAATTTTTGGGAACTGAAATGAAAAAATTTAAATTGCAAATAATATCCAGCTGCTCCATATTATTGCCATTGATTAGCCAAGCATCAACTCCCGAGGCAGTGAACCGTACCTTTATAGAGAATTATAAGGATATGGTTTTTGCATCTTGTATCACCAAAGCATACAAAGGAAACAAAGATGTAGAAAAAGATACAGGCAGCAGTGTAAGTGCACTAAAAGACTGGATTGATTACGACATTGATAAAAGTATAGATAAAGAAATTGTACTAATCAATTCTTATTTATCCCGTAATTATTTTAATCCACTGGCTGAGCAGGAAGTTAAAGGAATAAAATTTGATTTTCTAAAATGTTTGGATCTTTACCATAGCAAAGACCTAGAGACACTTGCCAGAAAAGTAATTTCAAATCCGAATGAAAAAGTGACTAAAGATTGAAAAGCAGAAGATAGACACAAACAGAATCAATACTAAAATTTAACATAATATATATTATGCGAAATATGCAAATTATAAATCAATATAAAATATTATTATTTATCGCATGTAGCACTTACATATCTGCGAATTCATAACTACGCAAACATACTTTACCCAGTAAGCCAATTGTTTAAATTACGAACCATATTTTTTATCGTAAAATACAGATATGCTCTGCAATATACTACTGACACAGACAGGCTATAAGAACTGAATGAGTTTGAAAGTTTCTGGGCTAAATTTGATAATTCTGGAATTACAATGCAAAAAAAATTATTACTGGTTGACGGTTCATCTTATTTATACCGCGCATTTCATGCTTTAGCACCTTTAACCAGTCCTACAGGAATGCCCACGGGGGCATTATACGGTGTACTGAATATGCTCAGACGTCTGCGCATGGATACAGCACATGATTATGCCTGTTGCGTATTTGATGCAAAGGGCAAAAATTTTCGCCATCAGATGTATCCAGAATACAAAGCCAACCGTCCCCCCATGCCTGAAGATTTAAGGCCACAGGCTGAGGCTTTACCAGAACTAGTCAAATTGATGGGATGGCCTGTATTATCTGTTAGCGGTGTAGAAGCAGATGATGTTATAGGTACATTATCCTGCATGGCACAACAGGCTGGATACGAAGTAATTATTTCCACAGGCGACAAAGACATGGCTCAGCTGGTAAATAATCAGGTGACTTTAGTCAATACCATGAGCAATGAAAAGCTTGATATCATAGGTGTAATAGAAAAATTTGGTGTTAAGCCTGAACAAATTATTGATTATCTAAGTTTAATTGGAGATAAGGTCGATAATGTGCCTGGTGTTGATAAATGCGGGCCAAAGACAGCTGTAAAATGGTTAAAGGAATATGAAACCTTGCAGAATATCATCCAGCACGCCAACGATATTAAAGGTAAAGTTGGAGAAAACTTACGCCATGCAATACCTAAACTTCCCCTTTCTTACCAGCTAATCACAATTAAAACAGATGTAAACCTGCAAGATGTATTACCACGCGGACTAGAAGATTTAAAACGTCAGAAGCCAAATTGGCATGAATTGATACCAAACTTTCAAGAACTTGGCTTCAAAAATTGGTTAAAAGAAGCGCAAACGCATCTGGATGAACATCACTTAAGTGATTCTAAAGAGCTAACAGGAGATATGTTTGCCGAATCAGAAATCATTAAAAACTCTGGTACAGACAATAATACAATTAGCACTGAAACGGATTATTTAAGGAACATTCCTAAACAATATTCAGCAATTACAACAAATGAACAATTAACAGAATTAAAAACACAGTTAGAAAACGCCCATACCATCGCTCTGGATACTGAGACCGATAATCTAGACGCCATGAAAGCTAATCTAGTAGGTATCAGCATCGCTTTAGAACCAGGTAAAGCCTTTTATATTCCTGTAGGTCACACCCCTACTGCTGTTAATGAACAGCTACCTTTAGAAACGGTATTAAACTGTTTGAAGCCTTATCTAGAATCAAATGAGCTTGGCAAAATCGGTCAAAATATTAAATATGACCAACACGTATTAGCCAATTATAACATCGGCCTAAATGGTATTATTGGTGACTCTATGCTTGCTTCTTATATTGTCGAAAGCCACCTTGGCCATAGTCTGGACGAGCTAGCACTCCGGCATCTAAACTGGCAGACTATTAAATATGAAGATTTATGTGGTAAAGGCGCCAATCAAATTTGTTTCTCCGATGTGCCTCTGGATGAAGCTGTGAATTATGCTGCAGAAGATGCAGATGTGTCATTGCGTTTAGAAATTTTACTCCGGCAGCAAATGAATTCAGCTCAGCTAGAGCTTTACCATCATCTAGAAATTCCAATTGAGCGCATATTATTTCTCATGGAACGTACTGGAGTATTAATTGATCGACAAGAATTAACACAACAGAGCCACGAGCTAGGCAATCAGCTAATCAAACTTGAAGAACAGGCATATCAGCTGGCAGGCCAACCATTTAATTTAAATTCCCCCAAACAACTGCAGGCCATTCTATTTGATAAAATGGGTATCCCAACTACGGGACTTAAAAAAACATCATCTGGTGCAATTTCAACCAATGAAGCTGTGCTTGAGAAACTGGCAACGGATTATCCCCTCCCCAAGCTCATTCTACAGACACGAACACTGGCAAAACTGAAATCCACATACACCGACAAACTCCCTCAGCTGATAAATTCAGACACTGGGCGTGTACATACTACCTACGCGCAAGCCGTAGCCATCACAGGTCGACTGTCTAGTAACAACCCAAATCTGCAAAATATACCTGTCCGCACAGAAGAAGGCCGCCGAATCCGCAAAAGTTTCATCGCCCCACCCGACCAGCTAATCGTTTCTGCCGACTACTCTCAGATAGAACTACGTATCATGGCACATCTTTCAAAAGATGCCACTCTGATTGATGCCTTCCAAAATAATGAAGATATCCATAAACGCACAGCAGCCGAAATTTTTTCTACTTCGCAAAATGAAATAACAGCTGAACAACGTCGGTATGCTAAAACGATTAATTTCGGACTGATTTATGGTATGAGCGAATATGGTTTGGCGAAATCATTAGGAATCGAATTGCAAGCAGCTCAACATTTCATATCACGCTACTTTAGTCGTTATCCAGGTGTGCATGAATATATGGAAAAAACTAAAGAACAGGCATTCAAACACGGTTTTGTAGAAACTTTATTTGGTCGGCGCCTCTACTTACCTGGTTTAAAAAGCAGCAATGGTACAGAACGTGCTGGAGCTTTGAGAGCAGCCATCAATGCGCCAATGCAAGGAACTGCTTCTGATTTAATCAAGCGAGCTATGATTACAGTGCAAGATTGGCTGGAACAACAAAATATGCAATCAAAACTCATTATGCAGGTACATGACGAATTGGTATTACAAGTAACAGAGTCAGAACTTTCCGATGTAATGCATCAATTACCAGAATTAATGTCAGCTGTTGCCAAATTAAGCGTTCCATTAATTGCTGATGTTGGCAGCGGACATAATTGGGAAGAAGCTCATTAAACAAGCATTTTGTAGAAATATTTCGATTGCAAATTGAGAGAAAAAGCAGTCTGCTATAAATGACTGCTTTTTCATAACCTACTGAATATATAAAATTAAATGTTAATATATAAAATTAACAATCATATGGCAATATAAACATAAATTATTAACATATTAATTTTATGCGATTTAATTAGATTTGTCCTTCTTTAGCTAATTGTTCACGCATTGCCGATATTTGTTTGCCATAATCCTCAAACCCAAATATAGCAGAACCAGCAACAAAAGTATCAGCCCCTGCTTTTGCTATTTCAGCAATATTATCTATCTTAACACCCCCATCCACTTCAAGACGTATATAGCGTCCATTATTATTGGCATATGTATCAATTATGGAGCGAACTTGTCGAATTTTTTCTAAAGTCGAAGGAATAAAACTCTGACCACCAAATCCCGGATTCACGGACATCAGTAATATTACATCCAATTTATCCATTACTTGCTCTAAAACATATACTGGAGTAGCAGGATTTAAAACCAACCCAGCCTTACATCCTGCTACTTTAATCAGAGATAAACTTCTGTCTACATGCTTACTAGCTTCAGGATGAAAAGTAATAATATCTGCCCCAGCGCTAGCAAATGCATTAATCATATCGTCTACTGGCTCTACCATCAAATGCACATCTATAGGAACAGAAGCATAGGGTTTGATAGCCTGACAAACCATGGGTCCAAATGTCAGATTCGGCACATAATGATTATCCATTACATCAAAATGTATCCAGTCTGCACCTGCGTCAATAACGGCTTTTATTTCATTTCCCAGAAAAGCGAAGTTTGCAGACAATATACTGGGTGCAATGAAAAAATCATGCTTTTTTAAGTTATTCATAAATAAAAGACTCCAAGTATATAATATTCTTTACGCAAGTTTACGGCCATTATATGTGCTTGACTGCTAATGAAGTATACTCATATTGTCCGATGGAAATTAAAGGGAGAACACAATGGTAGCACTTTGCTGGCAAAAAATAGTACGCTATTGTACCGGCATTGCACTATTCGCATTCACTTGCTCTACTTTTGCTTCTGGACAAGTTAATTGTGATGTCCGCAAGCTAGAACTAACACAAATGCAAAAAGCCAGACTCAGATTTATTAGAATGCAGTATAAACGAAATCAGGATACCAACCTACAACGTACTGCAAACAACAAACGTAAAAATGAACAATTAAATCAGATTCTGATGCAACCTAAATTTGATGAAGCTGACGCCAAACGGTATGTTTTAAACCATTATATGCCGCGGATGCAGCAAGACGTAGATGAATTAAAAGTTCAGCATGAATTTTTACAGGTTTTAAATCGGCAACAACGTCTTAACTGGATAAATAACTGTTTGCGCTGAAATTATAAATATAGATTTGTTTAAATATCAATAGTAAGAATATAACTAAGATATTTATTGTTATCCTTTAATATATTAGTATTAAAAAATTTTAGCGTTCGCTTTTAATTATTGTTTTTTACATTCAGGGCTTCCAGATGGATCACTTATATTACTGACGTCTTTATTATCACAAATATAAGTACTTGAATCACTGCTCATCCAAATGGATTTTTTTAAATTTATTCCCCCTTTTGGTTCAGCATATAGATGAAAATCACTGCAATTATCGGTACTATCACAAACTCCGGCTATTGTATATTTCCTATCCACGTTAGTATTTTTACCAACATGATTTTTAATTGCTTCGTCTATATTTGACTTTTGTATATTACTATTAAACAAACTCAGTTTTTGCTGGGCAACATCCTGATTGATCATAATCAATGTAGAAGTAGCATCTGCTAAATCTGCTTTTTCTATATAGTTATCATAGGCTGGTAAAGCAAGAGCTACCAGTATTCCCATAACAGCTACTGCGATAATAAGTTCTATTAAAGTAAAACCATTATTATATTTTCTCATGCATCTGCACCAAGTATAAAGTTTATATCTTATCAAAAATCATATAGAGATGCCTGAATGGTTTCCTCAACAATGCTAGTAGTACTATCATTTTTTCCCCAACCTTTGGCCGTAATTCTAAATAAATATATACCTTTACCTGCATTACTATCTGGACCCAAATATTCGATGACATATCTAGATTTGATTTCGTTATTTTGTGCTGAAGATGAAGTCGTATTGTCTGGTTGAACTTTGGTTGATGGATCTTTATTTTCTTTGCCATCTATATTTGAAAAAACATTTGTTCGTTTCCAAACAGCTGGTAATTCACCGCAATTCTCTTCAACAGCAGCTAAAACACTTTTTTTATCCGCATCTATTCCATTAGCTGCACATAATCCATCTTTACAATCGCATGAAAAAAATTGTTGTTTTTTCAAGCCTGGCCATTGACTGATTCTATTTTCTGCTACTTTCAAACCAATCTGAGCATTCTGAAGAGCAAGCTGATGATCACTATCATTAGCACTGGTTCGAGTATCCATTGATGTGCTTTGCATCGTAGCTACAACCAGAAATGCAATAACAATCATCATTATCAGAACTAGAAATAATGCAAATCCAGACTGTCTGGTTTGTAATGATCTATAATCGATTTTCATATCAGATGTCATATTCCAGAATAGTTTATCTGTAAATTATTTACCACTTGTACAAACTTCACCCTGTCTAACACTTGCATTGATTTCATAATCTATTTCAGTATTATCTGTACTTGTGCTTGTCAAATTTGGATTTACACTAAGTGTAGTTTTAATCATTACCGGAGGGTGCAAAAAATCCAAATCCAAATCTTGTTTATGGCTGATATTTGGTTCTAACGGCTTCATTTGTCCTGTATCAGATGCACTAGAAGCAGCTAAATTCCCGTGAATAAGTGGACATTCTGAATCTTTATGTGCATCATAATAAAAATCATATTTGGCTTTTACGACATTACTCACGATCAACTCTGGAGCACTCCACATTTGGTTACTGTAATTTATACGATAAAAACCGGGCTTAGAATCAAAAACCGTCGTCCCTACCAAATAAACAACCCCACTTACAGCTTCACCAAGTTTTTCATGCTCACCCAGTTTTTTAATGTCAATATTGCATTGGCTAGCAAGAATATTATTGGCTAATTTATCATTTATAAACGTAAGTACTAAAGGTTTGCTTCCTGCTACAGGTGTGACACCAATATCTTTAGTGAATGCAGTAGATAAATACTGTTTATTATTAGAGTTAGTGAATGCTCCAGTAAAAATGTCATTTAATTCATTAATATCAGGGGGATTCATACAGCTAAAATTAGCTAGCTGACGCATATCACTTCGTATAACATTCGAAGCATTACGAACATCTTGTTCATAATTTATTCGTGTCTTAACCTGTTCTTTTAATTTATAAGTTGCTAGAAAGGTTGAGCTTGCTGCTAGTAACACAATAATACTGATTGCCGTTGCCACCATGAGTTCAACCAAGCTGAACCCTTGCTGTCTGACTAGAAAATTCTTTGGTTGAGGCTCTATATGGATTTTTCTCATCAGTACAATCCTAATATTCTTATTTAATGTTTTTTTCATTATTGTCCTGCAGTCAGAGTATACGAAAAGCTATTATTATTAACATTATTATTCTTATCGTTTTTGTCCAGTGCCTGACCACTCCAAGAAACATCTATCTTACCATTTCGAATAGTACAGGAAGTTATTTGTGCATTAGTTAAATGAATATTTAAACGATTATTACAGTTGGCATCATCAAAATTTGAATAATCTTTAGCTATATATAATATTTTATTTTTATTTTCATCTAATTTTTCTTTAAGGGAAATTCTAGCTTCTGAATTCATTAGTTCGATATAATTTTGCACTGCTCTTGTTACTTCTCCTTGGTTTGCAGCATTAATTGAAGTATGCACCGCTGTAATCTGAGCCAGCATCAATGCCAATACACCAAATGACAATACAAACATAGCCACAATTGCTTCTACAATAGTAGAGCCATTTTGTTTCTTTAATTTATGCAATGAATATACAACTGAATGGCATTGATTCATAAACTTATCCAAATATTTTCATATTAATCATTTTAGTTAAATAATTGAGAAGTACAAATCTGAGTATTTGAAACCGAATCATTCCCAGATTTTCCATAACAGGCAATCGGCTTACCGCTTGGTGTTATTATGATTCGTCTTTTAATGTCTTCATATTTAGCATCAGTAACTTCTAACGCTACACTGGATTGCCCTATATCCCAATTAGATGAATTTTTGCCATTACCTAATCCAAACTGACCATTTGGCATGAAAGCTAGCATTTTGGATTCTGCAATTTCGTCTTTACAATCAGCCTTGCCATTTTTACACACACCCCAATGCATTTTAACTTTGATTTTATTTATATTATCATCATAATTCTGATTTAAAGCTACTGTGCGTACTGATGTATCTTTAGAGGCATTATACGCACCATCTAAATCATTATCACTGAACGCAATAAAACCTTGCCATTTTGTACCATTTTCATAATCGCCAAAATTTACACAAGTATTAGAAGTAGAAGTGTTTTTTCTAATTAATGTGGGGCAGATTAAAACTGGAGTATTAGTACGTATAGCCTCAGCTCTGGCAAACTGAAACATTGCAAGTAATTGATCAGCACGGTTATAAGCTCGATGGGAAGCAACCAAATGATTCATAGCTGGTAAGGCTACAGCCGCAAGTATGGCTGTAATTGCTATAACGATTAACAGTTCTATCAAGGTAAAACCAGCATTGCTTGGTTTGGATGAAACCATAATTCAACCCTAAAAGTGCCCAAATTAAGTTAATATGGAATTATTTTCGTATAATTTTACAACATTTCACTGGTTTATGACTATTTTTCTGGCTTGAAAACTGAATTATTCATCAAAATAACCTTCAGGCATGGCCGCATTGTCAAATTTAGTAAACTGACCTTGAAATGTCAGATGCACTTTCCCTGTTGGACCATTACGGTGTTTACCAATAATACATTCTGCCAATCCCTTAAATTGGCTGTCTGGATGGTAGTACTCGTCACGATACATAAACATAATCAAATCAGCATCCTGCTCAATTGCACCTGACTCCCTTAAATCTGACATCATGGGTCGTTTATCTGTTCTCTGCTCTACTGTACGAGATAATTGTGACAATGCGATGATGGGTACCTGCAACTCTTTAGCTAAAGACTTGAGAGAACGTGAAATTTCTCCTAATTCTGAAGCTCGGTTATCTGAGCGTCCAGAGCCGGACATTAATTGTAAGTAGTCAAGCACGATGAGACCCAATTTACCACCCTGCTGTCTGGCAAGCCGTCGCGCACGTGCACGTACTTCTAATGCAGTCAAACCGGGGGTTTCATCAATAAACATAGGAGCATCAGTAAGTTTAACTACTGCATCGTTAAGTTTACCCCAGTGTTCATCCTGTAACTGTCCGGTTTTGAGTACACTTTGGTCTACTCGCCCTACTGAACCAAGCATACGAAGTACCAGCTGTGCTCCACCCATTTCCATTGAGAAAACTGCAACCGGCAATTTTTCTGCTATAGCGACATGTTCTGCAATATTCAGTGAAAAGGCCGTTTTACCCATAGACGGGCGTCCGGCTACAATAATCAGATCCCCCGGCTGTAGACCAGAAGTCATTTTATCTAGATCAATAAATCCAGTTGACACCCCAGTAACATCGTTTTTATTGTCCCGTGAATATAAATAATCAATCCTTGTAACAACTTCTTTTAATAACACCGGCATGGTTAAAAAACCCTGCTTCGACCTTGCGGTAGATTCTGCTATCTGAAATACACTATTTTCGGCTTCATCGAGCATCTGTGCAGCATCTTTACCCTGCGGACTATAGGCTGAGCGTGCTATCTGTGTCCCTACCTGTGCCAGCTGACGCATAATAGAACGCTCTCGAACTATCTCGCCATATCGGCGAATATTAGCTGCAGAAGGTGTATTCTGAGCTAATGTAATTAGGTACTCAAGGCCGCCAGCTGCATCCAGCTCTTCTCTTCGTTGCAGCTCTTCCTGCACGGTAATGACATCTGCAGGACGGGAAAGCTCAACCAGTGTTTTTATACCCTTAAATATAAGCCGATGTTCATGACGATAAAAATCATTTTCATCTATTACATCCGCGATTCGGTCCCAGGCACTGTTTTCCAACATTAAACCACCCAGAACAGACTGTTCAGCCTCCATTGAATGTGGTGGAACGGCCAGCTGACTGATTTCTTCGTTGTTTATATTGTTTTCTTCCATATATTCTTACTTTAATAACTTCTTTTTCAATTTTACCATTAAGACCATGCTTATTTGCCGCAGGTGAGAGCAGTGTATTACAATATTAACGAACCATATAAAGGTTTAAGGTGAGTTAAACGTTCTATATATTTGCAAATAGATATCATTTGCCTGAACGATAGACGCACTGTACAACACAAACTAACCACTCTATCAGAAGGAATCGCAACCATGGAACATAAATTACCGGTTTTGCCTTATGCTTTAGATGCATTAGCACCTCATATTTCCAAAGAAACCATGGAATATCACTACGGTAAGCATCATCAGACTTATATCACTAATATGAATAATCAGATTAAGGGTACTGAGTTTGAAAATATGCCACTTGAAGAAATTGTTAAGAAATCTTCAGGCGGTTTATTCAATAATGCTGCACAATCATGGAATCACACATTTTACTGGTTTGGTTTTGCACCCAAAGGCGTGGCACTAACTGAAAATGGAGCCTTGGCACAGGCCATCAATGCTAAATGGGGCAGTTTTGATGCATTTAAAGAAGCGTTTGATAAAGTAGCTGCCGGAACATTCGGTTCTGGCTGGGCTTGGCTGGTAAAAACACCGGCAGGTGAACTGGATCTGGTATCAACCAGCAATGCGGCCACTCCATTGACTACTGATAATAAACCTTTGCTGACATGTGATGTATGGGAACATGCTTATTACATTGATTATCGTAACAGCCGTCCTAATTACTTAAGCAATTTTTGGGAAATTGTTAACTGGAGCGAAGTTGAAAAACGCTTTGCAGCCTGATACAAAAATAAAAAAACTGCCTTAATTTAAGGCAGTTTTTTATGGATTCCTGTTTCAGTTTTTTTCTTCAGGAATATACCAGTAGTGCTTGGTGTTATGAGTTTGCATATATTGCTTGAAATCATTTGAATTATATGCAGCCTTTACTGCTTGAGCCCATGGTTTTTGCACATTATCTGACCTTACAGCAACTACCAGTTCAAATGAAGGGACAATGTCTTCCTGAAGCAATGCCAGATCAGGATTAATTTTAGCTGCATAGGCTCTGCTTCCAGGAATAACTGAATAATCGAAATCAGACAAAGTGCGAGGAATATTTCCCGGATCCAGTTCAGTAATATTCAGCTTATAGGGATTTGATTTAATATCATTTTTGGAAATCATACCTGGATTAGATAAGGGGCTTAGAGTAATCCATCCTGCTTTGGCTAACAATCGGTATGCTCGTGCAGCATTTGCCGGATCATTAGGTACAGCAATTGCACTCCCATTTTTTATTGCTTGCAGATTGGTATGGCGTTTGGAATAGATTGCTGTAGGTACGGTGGGTATATGAGTTAATGCTACCAAATTAGCTTTTTTATTTTGGTTAAACGCATCCATATAAGCAGTATGTTGATCAACATTGATGTCGACACTACCTTGCTGCAAGGCAATGTCTGCCTGCATCAAATCTGAAAAATCAATTTGCTTAATTTGATAACCCTGTTTTTCCAGTATCGGCTTGATGGCATCAAGAAACAACTGGCTATAGGGTCCAGGCGAAGTGCCGATAACAATCTGTTTAGTACTGCTCTGTTCTTGCTGGCATGCAACGAGTGCCAGACATGTCACAATTAATATCAAAAAATACTTTATCAGTTTCATACCATTTGTTCCGATTGTGGGTAATTTAAAATTTCATTTTATAAAATAATATCTTTTTATTTTTGAATGGAAATTAATAACATTAATTGATTCCGTGAAATAAAAATTTGTTTTACTCTGCAATTCCTATTTGCTCGCTGATGAATATATCGAGCATAGGTTTTACTCAGAATAAAATTAGTCTGTATATTCTCTTGAATAGCAGCAATGATAATAGAATAGTTATCTACTAACCAAAGAACGTAATTTTATAAGGTTATAATTAAAAAAGACGGCTTTAAGCCGTCTATAAGGTTAATTTTTTTTGGCTCTAGCCGCCAGCCAGTTACCCAAAGTCTGAATGATTTGTACGATTAATACCAACACGATAACAGTAACGATCATAATCACATAATCAAAGCGCTGATAACCGTAATTTACTGCCAAATCACCAATCCCCCCTCCTCCTACTGTTCCGGACATTGCTGTGGCATCAATTAAACCAATCAATGCTGTGGTTAAGGCAAGAAGTATTGAGGGCATCGCCTCTGGTAGAATAAAGTAGCGAATAATCTGAAAATTTGTGGCACCCATTGATTGAGCTGCTTCGATAATTCCTGCTGGCACACTTAGTAATGAATTTTCTATTAGACGAGCAATGTATGGTGAAACAAATATTATCAGTGGAATAATCATTGCCTTAGTGCCAATAGATGTATGAATAAATATACTGGCAACCGGCAAGACACATATTAACAAGATGATAAAAGGTAATGAACGGACAATATTTATAATGATATTTAGCAGGTTATACAAAATAGGTTTAGGCCACACGCCACCCTGACGTGTCAGCAACAGTAAAACGCCTAAGGCAGTACCCAATATTGAACCGAGTACAAAAGAAATGCTGACCATATTAAAAGTCTGCAATAAAGCTGTACCAAACTGGTCAGCTGTTAGTGAGGTATCCATCCAATGATTCATACACCACCTCTTTCAACCTTAACGCCTCTTTCCTGCAAAAACGCCACTGCTTTGTCTACATCTGTTTCTGTGCCATTCATCTGAATAAACATGCTACCAAGCACAACGCCTCCTATTTCACGCATATTGGCAAAAAGAATATTGATTTCTACGAGCTGCTTCAAAATTAGCTCATTAACAACAGGTTCTCTGGCTGAATCACCTAAAAATTCTAATCTAAATATATTGCCTTGTTCTGTCAGACTCTCTAATACAGCTTCTGGTATTTCTGCATTGATAACGGTACTAACAAATTTTTTGGTTGTTTCTTGCTGAGGTGCTGAAAAAATATCCAGTACAGAACCTTGCTCGATAACTTGACCTTTCTCCATTACCGCTACTTTATTGCAGATAGAACTGATTACTTCCATTTCATGGGTTACCAGCAAAATTGTAATATTGCGCTCACTATTGATTTGTTTTAATAATTTTAAAATAGAAAGGGTTGTCTGCGGGTCTAGCGCTGAAGTAGCTTCATCGCATAAAAGTATAGAGGGTTCAGTAATTAAAGCTCGTGCAATGCCAACGCGCTGCTTTTGTCCACCGGACAATTGGCTGGGATAACTCGCTTTTTTGCCGGACAAATCAACATAAGAAAGCATGGCTTCTACTCGACGCTCAATTTCTTCCTTATTTATGCCCTGTAAAACTAATGGAATGGCAATATTCTGAGCAACAGTTTTGGATTCTAGCAAATTGAAATGCTGAAAAATCATGCCAATTTTTTTCTTGTGCGCACGTTGTGCCTTCACATCCAGCTTATTTAAATCAACACCATCTACTTTAACGATACCTGAAGTAGGTTTTTCCAGTTGATTAACCTGCCGGATTAAACTGCTTTTGCCTGCTCCACTCCAACCGATCAACCCGTAGATATCACCGGTATCTACAGTAAGATTGATATCATTTAAGGCATGTACTTGCTGTTTGTTTTTGATATAAGTTTTTTTTATATTTTCAAATATGATCATAACGACCCTTAATAACCCTGAGCGACTTCTTCCTGTTTATATATGTGTAATGCGATACAAATAGTGTACTTGATATATTATGAATGTGCAGAGGGATTCACCCAAGCCAAAGGCTAAAAAATGCAAGTATACTGTAAATAGTAGTGAAACTGGCTAGAATTGTGATATTAAAATAAAGTTTACTGAAGAGTTAGGCTTTGTAGCAATGTTTGCCAGTTTGCCTTTTGACATTGATGCTGCTGCCAGCACAAAGCAAATGCTTCGCTTTTCAGCCACAACCATTCAGTTTCACGCGCCGCTTTAATCTCGTCGGTCCAAAATTTGGATGGTACAGCCGGATGGCACATGATAAGCAAACCACTATCAGAAGCACTTGCCAACCATTCATTCCATTTAAACTCTAGTATCTGTCTGTCAGCTTTAAAACTGTAAATACCAGCAAAAGCATGATTGTGCGGTATATGTGCACTTTGTAAAGATTTATCCAATTGTGAGCCGCCGAGGGCATGAATTATCTTAGCTTTTATATCTCGTTGCGTGGTTTTTGTACTGCGAATAGCAATTGTATTGTCGTAACGTCGCAATAATGTATTAATTAATACGGAACGTATCTGCGGAAACTGATGGACATGTTGATGTCCGTCCACAAAAACTGGTTTCGCGCCGATTTTATCTTCAAATAAATCCAGCTGTTGATTAATTGCATCCTGTATTTTGTTTTGTTTCCATCCATGCAGATAGGATTTGAATAAAACTCGTTTTAGACCACCCGAAGCCGCGAAACCGGTTAAATCAAAGTGCAAGCCTATGTCGATGTGATGCCTTTTGAGCTCAGCCACCTCATCTGGTGCAATTGTCCCAAAACTCATAAAACTGCTAGCCTGTATACGTTGCATCTCCGCTAAGCGCAGAACGGCTTCATTAACAGCTGGAGACAGCCCCAAATCATCAACATTAATCATGACTGGTTTCATGGCTTACTTTCTCGTTAAAGGCCCAAAACTTACCCAGTAAAAAAGATAATACCATTACGATTGCGGTTACAATAAACCACAACCACCAGTAGGCCTGATTTCCAAACCAATTGATTCCGGCCATAAACAGAATCTGATTTAATGCAAATCCCGTCAAGGAACTGCAAAACCAGCGCCAGAGTGCCTGCAGCCAAGTATAGCCTGTTTGGCTGAATGTAAAATGATAGTGGCCGACAAAGCTAACCACGAATCCACATAAAAAGGCCATTGGATTAGCGATTACAGGCAACAGTTTTGCATACTGTACGAGCAGTACAAGACAGGAAAAGTGCGTTGCCGCAGCAGCTGAGCCTACAACAACAAACCACAAACCCTGTTTAGATAATGATTTCATTTTTGGTCGCGACTGTCCCACACTTTGTCCACCAGATAAAGCGGCCGTTGTTTCACTTCTTCATAAATACGGCCTATATACTCACCAATAACCCCCAGACAAACCAATTGAATGCCTGCGGAAAACATTATTCCCGCAGCCAGTGTAGGCCAGCCGGCAAGATCTTTTCCAAAAAACAGGGTATCACCAACGATGTATAGTCCGTATATGATGGCCAATAAAGAAAGAATCAGACCCATACGTGAAATCCAGCGCAAGGGTCGTTGTGAAAACGAAGTGATTCCAACAAGAGCCAGCTCAAACAGACTAAAATAATTAAATTTACTCTTTCCTGTCTTTCGCGGAGAAGCCTGAAATGGGATATACAGGGTGGAAAAACCTACCCATGCGTACAACCCTTTCATAAATCTCTGGCGCTCCGGGAGTTGCAATAAAGCTTGAACAACACGTTGCTTCATCAAACGAAAATCGCCCGCATTAGGGGTCAGCTCATAACGGTGCGTATCCTGCATGAAATGATAAAACCCATTTTTTAAAGTCCGGATTAACAGGCTTTCGTGTTCTCGCGAGGTTTGTACTGCTGCCACTACATCCACATCTCTGGTATGCATTAAGTCCAGCATTTCCTTCAGCACAACTATTGGATGCTGTCCATCTGCATCCATCATCGTCACTAGCTCCCCCTGAGCTTGTGCCAATCCAGCAGTAAGTGCTGCTTCCTTACCAAAATTGCGCGAAAATTGTATTAGTCGCAAAGCTGTATTTTGAGGAAGCTGTTCTTTGAACTGCTTATAAGCAGCACTTAAATGGTCTTTACTACCATCATCAACTAGTATCACTTCACAAGCTTGCTCCTGCTGTCCAGTAAAAGAAAATAACTCTGGCAAAAAACGTTTTACCGCTGCAGCATCATTGTATATTGGTAAAATAATACTCAAACCAATTCTATTTTTTTCCATTTAATTTACCTCGCAGGCTAATACCAAAGCAAATAGCTCAAATTCTGAGTAAATAATAGCCAATTTTCATGCTATAAAAAATATACCTGTTGTTATTTAAGACATTTTTTAGGTATATAAGCCTGCCAGATTACTTTCAGCGGTTCGCGCTCAGGTAATTTGGTCCATTTTATAAACCATTCTCCTTGCTTCATCACCATATCAGGCTGTTGATTTAGTGTTTTTAACCAGGGCAAGTTTGGCTGCTCATTAGCCGGCCATATTGCTAAAGTTCCATGCTGATGCAAGCGTTCAGCGTTCATCCATGGTGAATAGGCTGCTTCACCAGAAACCATCACCGAAGGTGAAAATTCAGAATAAGAAGCCACTAGTAAAACAATCCAGTCAGAACCCGTAACACTATCCAGTTTACATGAAGAAAACGTTTGCCACTGCATATCTGCTTGTGTAGCCAGAGCCTGCTGCGGCCAGTCCATGCGTGAAGGTTTATGACGTATGCGTGCACCAAATTCAACATAGATAGCCATCAATATAGTAACAAGCAATGCCCAGATAGCAATGCCTTTGAGCAAGGAGCATTTTTTAAGCGTAAACACCTGTTCAGGAATCAGCGCAACTATAATCAATCCGGAAAGTCCCCACATCGGCATGCCCCACATGTCGCGTAAACCTAATCCAAAAATCAAACCAGCACCAACAAGTAATAGCGTCGGCATCAATCCCATCCATAATAGGAAACGCCAGTCTGACTGATAAAGGATTTGTGCTGGTGTACGCAAGCTCAGGCGTGTCCGATTACAAAGCAATATCAGCAATAGTGGAAGATGATTGATTATCTGTGTCCCCAGATAGCCCAATGCAGCCAAATGGCCATTGCGACTGGCATCTTCAGCAGAACGGGCTGAAGCATAAGTTAACGGTAACCAATCATGCTGTGTCAGCCAATATACATTCGGAGCAAATACCATCAAAGCCAGAAGCATTGCCAGCCAAGGTTTCGGTGAACACCACAAGCGGCGGCAAGAAGTGCACAAGGAATACAGCAGCATGGTAAAAATCAATACTGCCACTGTGTACTTCACCAGCATACCGGCACCGGCTATAAATCCAAATATTAACCAATAGCGCCAGTGATTTTTTCGTGTCGCAAGATAAAATGTATAAACCAGCCCCAACCAGACTGGCATTTGTGCGATATTATGATTAAATTCTAATGATGGCCAAGTATAATAAAACACAGCCAATAAAAACAAACTGCCTAAAAAAGCTCTGGCCGGACTCATCAGCTCACGTCCAAACAAATAGGCCAACCAAAGGCTTAAAGCTATAGTGCACTGGCTCAGAATATAGGGACCAATGTGTCCAAAAAGATTATAAAAAGAATATAAAACCCAGCTTGAAAGAGGTGGATGCTTATAATATCCCCATTGCCATTCTCGACCCCAGTAAATACCTTCAGGTACGTCCAATGGATAGCTGGCGGAAAGTATAAATGGCAGTACTGCCCAAATAATAAAATAAAGTGCCAACCACCAAGGCAATCTGACTGAAAACGGTTTGCTTGACATGGAAAGTTTTAGTTTTTGGAAACCTACTATTATAAGGGTATTGAAAAAAATAGGGGTAATTGGAAAATATAAACCCTGCGCCGAGCAATGATCGGATGCTGATTGCTTAAAATTCGACAAAAAGCTTAAGCGCAACTGGATAACCAATTGCGCTTAAATATCTCCAGCTAGATCATCTACGCCACTTGAAATTCAACTGAAATTTTTTCCGGCCAGATTAATTCCAATTCATCTCCAGATTTAATGGCTGCAACACCTGACGGTGTACCTGTATAAATAATATCACCAGCCTGTAAGCCATATACACGTGATAAATAACTGATAATTTGGCAGCAAGTAAACATCATATCACCGCTGTTTCCACGCTGACGTATCTGCCCATTAACCTTTAAATAGAAATCCTGCTGCTGAATATCATTAATTTTATCGGCAGCAATGAAAGATGAAATACATGCAGCAGTGGGAAAACCTTTAGCTTTCTCCCAGGGCAAACCTTTCTCCTTTAACTTACTCTGCACGTCACGTGCTGTTAAATCCAAACCAATTGCATATCCGCCCACAAAATCTAAAGCGGTATCTTCCCCAACATCTTTAACGTCTTCTTTAATGTAAATTACTAGTTCACATTCGTGATGCACATCCTGACTATATGCAGGCAGTATGATATTTTCTCCAGCCTGTACCAGTGCAGAAGTGGGTTTCATAAATACCACGGGTTCTTCAGGTTTAGCATTATGCAATTCTTTTACATGTTCGGAATAATTGCGACCGATACAAAAAATATTACTTACAACAGCCTCTTGGCCCTCGATCTGAATGGTTTTCAATCTCGTGTCCCCATAAAATATCGTTCAGTCTGATAAAGCTATCGGTTGGATTCTTACAGCTTTACACATAAAAAAAACCAGAATATTGAAAACTGATTCTGGCTTTATTATGAGCGATTACATAGTTAATTACCGCCTAAACCGACTTAAAAACTGGTAATTTCACTCAATTTTAACAACTGCATAGGTTCTTTTAAATAAGGTTCTACAGTTTTAATCAAAGTTTGAAAATGAGCAGTTTGTCCATGCTCGTTAATGGCTGCTTCATCAGCCCAGCATTCCACAAATACAATGCGGTCTTTTTTATCAAGATCTTTATTAGCTGTATAAAATACATTGCCCCGTTCCTGACGTGACATTTTCACGCATTGCTCAACCGCTGCTGAAATGTTCGGCCATGCATCTGCTTTCAATTCCATTGTAGCTACAAGCTTGATAGGATTTGACATAATTTTTATCTCCATTTTTTAGAACCAATACCATTTAAAAATAGTATTTATCACTAACAAGACTATTCCTTTAATCGTATTCTGGCAAATATAATCATCAATTGCGCCGGCTGGCATCCACTCCCTCCTGTACCGAATTGACACCAATAATCGTTAACCCCGGAAAATCTGCTGCTCGTTTCGGACAATTGGCTACCGGCACAATGGCATGAGTAAACCCCAGTTTTTCTGCCTCTCGTAAACGCTCCTGGCCGCGAGGCACAGGGCGAATCTCTCCGGATAAGCCCACCTCGCCAAATACAATCAGCTTTTCCGGCAACGGACGGTTACGATGGCTTGATAACATAGCCAGTATTACAGCCAAATCGGCAGCCGGTTCGGTAATTTTTACACCACCAACCGCATTGAGAAACACATCCTGATCATAGCAAGCAATACCTGCATGACGATTAAGTACAGCCAGCAGCATTGCCAGCCGCTCCTGTGCTAGTCCCACCGTTAAACGTTTTGGCGCAAAACCATGCGCATCATCTACCAATGCCTGAATTTCCACCAGTAATGGGCGTGACCCTTCCTGAGTAACCAGTACACAGGAACCGGGCACATCATCACGGTAGCTGGATAGAAACAAAGCAGATGGATTAGATACCCCTTTAAGCCCTTTTTCAGTCATAGCAAATACGCCTAATTCATTGGCAGCACCAAAACGATTCTTAATCGCACGAATCATGCGATAATTAGAGTGAGTTTCACCCTCAAAATACAAAACCGTATCCACCATATGTTCTAAAACACGTGGACCGGCTATTGCACCATCCTTAGTAACATGTCCTACCAGCAGCATACTGATACCCTGTTGCTTAGCTAATCTGGTTAGCTGAGCAGCACATTCGCGTACCTGCGAAACCGATCCAGGTGCAGAAGTAATGCTGTCGGAATACATAGTTTGAATTGAATCAATTACCACTACTTTGGGATTCAGACGTGCTATAGCAGCGCTTATGGCCTCAACACGGATTTCTGCCAGTAAGTGCACCCTATCCGCTTGGATACCAAGTCGTTGAGCTCGTAAAGCCACCTGTTGCGCAGATTCTTCACCGGAAACATACAGTACTGACTCTTCTTCAGCCATTAAAGCAATTGTTTGCAACAGTAAAGTAGATTTACCTATGCCGGGATCTCCACCCAGCAAAATAACAGCACCATCCACCAGACCTCCGCCCAGTACCCTATCAAGCTCATTCATACCGGTAGGCGTACGCTGGACTTCCACTGCGCTTACCTCTGCCAGTAACTGTACTGCAGACTGACCAGAGACCCATGATTGAAAGCGGCTATTGCCACTAGCAGCAGGCAAAACCATCGTTTCTTCTAGCGTATTCCATTCACCACAGTGCGGACAACGACCTTGCCATTTTGGCGATTGACCACCGCAACTGCGACATTGAAACTGAGTTTTTTGTTTTGCCATTATTTCTTTCCGATAACCCGCTTAGAATAGAAAACCATTTTAAGAATTTAAATATTTCTGCTTTTGCCAATACCTAATGCGAAAAACTCAACCATTACAAGCCTTATTCATGCCTCATATAAATAGAATCTAATGATTTTTGATAAACAACAATATTTATATCTACATTGCCAGATTAAAAACTTTATCAGCGTATCTAAATAAATCGTCACTGCTGGCATAAAGTTGAAACTATCTAAAAATATCCGAATAGCTTTTCAATCTATATAATGAGAAATTGGGATGGCGGATATACAAAATAATTCTCAAGAATATATATGTGTAAAGTATTATATACTTCTGGTATCGAACCTATGCAGGATAAATTGAAACTATCCAGATGCACATAATCAGTGTCTAATAAAACAATGGTTATTACATTTCCCTGATTTTACTATCTGTATCTTTTGCAGACATATAAACAATTCTGTAAATTATTTCAAATAAACCTCCTGATTTTAGGCATATTACCTTTACCAAAACTGATATCATATTCCATATACATAAACAGGTTTTAAAAAAATGTCCTTACCAATGATAGTCACCTTTGCAGTGTACATAGTAGGAATGATAGCGATTGGATTTTTTGCATATCGTTCAACGCAAAATTTCGGCGATTATATCTTAGGGGGACGTCGAATTGGCAGTATTGTTACTGCACTCTCAGCCGGAGCTTCAGATATGAGCGGCTGGCTGCTAATGGGTCTGCCGGGAGCTGTATTTTTGTTTGGGATATCACAAAGCTGGATAGCCATTGGCTTGATTATCGGAGCGTATTTAAACTGGTTGCTGATTGCTGGTCGTCTCCGAGTATTTACTGAAATTAATCATAATTCTCTGACACTGCCAGATTATTTTGCACGCCGTTTTGATGACAATAGCTCTTTACTACGTATTATCTCAGCGCTAATTATTCTTATCTTCTTCACCATTTACTGTGCTTCAGGGGTAGTTGCCGGTGCCAAACTATTTGAAAGTACCTTTGGAATGAGTTACGGCTGGGCTATGCTGGCAGGAGCAGGTGCGACAATCATTTATACTTTTGTCGGTGGTTTTTTAGCTGTAAGTTGGACAGATACTATTCAAGCCAGTCTAATGATGTTCGCTTTGGTTTTAACACCTATTATGGTAATAATAAATGCCGGCGGTCTTTCAGATTCAATTGTCTATATTCACTCCTTAAACCACGACTACACTAATTTATTTGCCCATATGGATTTGGTTGCAATTGTTTCTTTGCTAGGCTGGGGTCTGGGCTACTTCGGGCAGCCGCATATTCTTGCCCGCTTCATGGCTGCTGACTCACATAAAGTGATGAAAAATGCTCGTCGCATCAGTATGACATGGATGGTTTTATGTCTGGCTGGGGCGGTTACCGTTGGCTATTTCGGCATAGCCTTTTTTGCCCGACATCCTGAACTGAATTATCTAGTAAGCCACGGTAAACATGAACGTATTTTCATCGAACTGTCAAAATTGCTTTTTAATCAATGGATAGCTGGCATCATCCTAGCCGCTATACTCGCTGCAGTAATGAGTACCCTGAGTTGCCAATTACTAGTTTGTTCCAGCGCCCTCACTGAGGATTTCTATCGCTCTTACTTTAGACCTAAAGCAAAGCAAAGAGAGCTAGTATGGGTAGGACGAAGCATGGTGTTATTGGTTTCAGTCATTGCTATCTTATTAGCAATTAATCCGGATAACAGCGTGCTGGATTTGGTCAGCCACGCATGGGCCGGCTTTGGAGCAGCTTTCGGACCAATCATAATTTTTTCAGTATTCTGGTCACGAATGACACGTAATGGCGCTTTGGCCGGTATGATTACAGGGGCGATAACCGTACTTTTGTGGATCAATTTCAAGTGGTTTAATATTTATTCGCTTATCCCGGGCTTTCTGCTTGCTTCAATAGCCATTGTGCTATTCAGCCTGTTTGATAAAAAACCAAATCAATTGATACAAAATCATTTTAAACAAGCACATGATCGTTATCATAACAATACGGATTAAATTACAATCTCGCATATAAATATTTCAACATCAGGTACCCTAACCAACACAACAGCAAACGAATTTATTTTATTACAAAGTTATATTATGATTACGTCTTTAAATGACATAATCGTAAAAATGAGTATCAAACACTGGCCTAAACACGATCGTCCAAGGGAAAAACTGCTCAAACAGGGTGCCAGTGCACTCAGCGATACAGAATTATTGGCCATATTATTGCGTACAGGAACGAGGGGGAAAAGTGCCGTTGATTTGGCACGAGAGCTAATTGCCAAAACAGGCAGCCTGCGTGCTTTACTTGAGGCAGACTGTCAGCAAATTTGTCAGTACCATGGCATGGGTGTAGCCAGTTATACCCAATTTGCTGTTATTCGTGAAATCAGCCGACGCATGCTGGCAGAAGAAATACATTGCCGTCCGGTTTTCACTCAGCCTGAAACAGTTGCAGATTTTCTACGTTTGCTTATAGGGCATGAAAAAGTAGAAGTTTGCGTGGCCTTACTACTAAACCAGCGCAATGAGCTAATGCATACCATTGAGCTTGCCCGAGGTACCATCAATGAAGCCAGAATATATACGCGCGAAGTAGCTGCTGCTGCCTTGAGCCACCATGCAGTATCGATTATTCTGGCACATAATCACCCTGGCCAATCAACTATGCCTTCTTCAGGAGATATCCAGCTTACTCGTCAGATTAAAGCAGCACTTAACCTTTTGGATATTCGCTTGCTCGACCATTTTATCGTCACTGCAGAAAAAACCACATCCATGGCAGTATTAGACCTGCTGTAACCAGCATAAGCATATGAATCTAAAGATTCAGACAATACATTGTACAAAACTGGATAAAATCATCATTGCAGATTACAATAACGGGTTTAATAGTGTTATTTACCTGAATCACACGGAGTAAGCCCATGATTGATTTTGCTTATGCTGCCAACACTGCCGGTACACAAAGTAGCCTGATGCAGTTTTTACCTCTCTTATTAATTCTAGTTGTATTTTATTTTCTGATTATTCGTCCGCAGCAAAGCAAACATAAAAAACATCAGCAGATGTTAACTGAGCTGAAAAAAGGCGATAAAGTAGTTACACTGGCTGGAATGGTCGGCAAAATTACTAAAGTAAACGATCAATACTTCACCATTGAAATCGCACCGAAAGTAGAAGTTGAATTTGAGCGCAATGCCATCAGTGGCAAGGCACCAGAATAAAGCCTGTTATCTGCCGCAACGTTTCAGTTGCGGCCTTTATTTTCTTTACTTATATTGAAAAACAACAGTCTGCAAGTAAGGCAGCAAATATGAATCGTTATCCTTTATGGAAATATCTGCTTATCATCGTCACCATAGTTTTGGGGCTGCTCTATACCATACCAAACTTCTTCGGCGAGATACCAGCAGTACAAATCTCTACCAACCGTCAAGCTATTACAATTAACGAGCAGACTGAAAACACGGTTAAACAAGCACTGGCAGCTGCACATATACAGCATCAGGGTATGTTTATTACCGATGGTAGTCTAAAAGTTCGTTTCAGCGATACAGAAACTCAGCTTAAAGCACGTGATGCCATTGCTTCTCAATTTGGAGATGGCTATATCGTGGCTTTAAATCTGCTGGCCAACACGCCGGAATGGATGGAAAAAATTCACGCCAAACCTATGTTTCTAGGGCTAGACTTGCGCGGTGGTGTGCACTTTACCATGCAGGTTGATATGGAATCAGCCGTAGACAAGACCTTAGACAGCTATGCCGGTGATATTCGTCGTCAACTGCGTAAACTACAAATTCGCAGCGGCAATATTGTTAAAAACGGACAAACACTGACCATCCCTTTTCAATCAACCAGTGACGCCAATAATGCAACATCTGGTCTGAAAAAATATCTCAACGATGCCACACTTACTCAAAACGGTGACCGTCTAATCGTCAGTCTGAGCAATACTGCGCTGGCTAGAATCCGCACTGATGCAGTGACCCAAAACATCAATACCCTTCACAACCGTGTTAACGAGCTAGGCGTGGCAGAACCTGTCATTCAGCAGGCAGGCCCTGACCGAATTGTCGTACAGTTACCAGGTGTACAAGATACAGCTAAAGCCAAAGATATCATTGGCCGTACCGCCACCCTGCAAGTGCGTATGGTTAGTGACGATCCAAATCTTTATCAGCAGGCACTTCAAGGACACAATCCGGATGGTTATGAACTATTACCTTCTGCTGGTAATGGTGCACCCACATTGGTGAGCAAGCAGGTTGAACTAACTGGCGATAACATTAATGATGCACAAGCTAGTTTCAATGACAGAGGGCAACCCGGAGTCAGTGTGAACTTTGACAGTACCGGTGCAAGCATTTTCGCAGACCTTACCCGAAATAATGTTGGTAAGCGCATGGCCATGGTACTTATTGATCAAGGTAAAGCCGAAGTTATTACTGCACCGGTAATCAATGAACCTATTCCGGGTGGCAAAACTATTATTTCAGGCAACATGAGCATAGCCGAAGCCAATGATACTGCCCTGCTGTTGCGTGCTGGTTCTCTGGCTGCGCCAATGAAAATTATCGAAGAACGTACCATTGGTCCGTCACTGGGTAAAGAAAACATCAGCAAGGGATTTCACTCTACATTATGGGGTTTTGTAGTAGTTGCTGTATTCATGATGCTCTACTATCGCATGTTTGGCCTGTTTTCAGTGATTGCCCTGTCTTGTAATCTGCTGTTTCTGATTGCTATTCTGTCTGCAATGCAAGCCACACTCACCCTGCCGGGCATCGCCGCTATCGCCCTGACACTTGGTATGGCAATTGACTCAAATGTATTAATTAATGAGCGCATTCGAGAAGAATTGCGCCATGGAAATACACCGCAGATATCAATCAATGCCGGTTATGATCATGCATGGCACACAATTGTAGACTCAAACATCACTTCACTGATTGCTGGTCTGGCTCTGTTGATTTTTGGTTCCGGCCCTATACGTGGGTTTGCTGTAGTGCACTGTCTGGGGATTCTGACTTCCATGTATTCCTCTGTGGTAGTTTCACGTGCCATTGTAAATCTATGGTACGGCCGCAAACGTAAATTAAAAACCCTATCCATCGGCCACATCTGGATTGCTGATAATGCTCCTACCAGTAAAAACAAGGCTTAAATAATTATGGAATTTTTCAAAATCAAACGTGACATTCCGTTTATGAGCTATGGCAAGCTAACTACGGCGATATCACTAATTACTTTTATTCTGGCTGTATTTTTTCTGGTGACACGCGGATTGAATTTTTCAGTTGAGTTCACTGGCGGTACCGTAATGGAAGTGGAGTTTCAGCAGAGTGCAGATTTAAACAAGATTCGCACTGAGCTGGATGGATTAAAACTGGGTGAAGTTCAGGTACAGGCGCTTGGTACTAATAAACAACTTATGATTCGCTTACCCAACAAAGCGAATATGTCCTCCGCTCAGTTATCTAATCAGGTAATGGATCTGCTTAAACAGCATCAGGATGGCGTAAGCTTACGACAAGTAGAATTTATCGGCCCACAGGTAGGTGAAGAGCTGGTAACACATGGGCTGCTTGCTCTGGGCATGGTTGTTCTAGGCATCATTATCTATTTATCCATGCGCTTTGAATGGCGTTTTGCCGTATCCGCCATCATTGCTAATATGCACGACGTGGTTATTATTCTGGGTTGTTTCGCTTTATTTCGCTGGGAATTTTCACTTACTGTACTAGCAGGTGTTCTGGCTGTGCTTGGTTATTCAGTGAACGAATCAGTAGTGGTATTCGACCGTATCCGCGAAAACTTTCGCAAACCCCATATGCGCGGCAAAAGTGTACCGGCAATCATTGATAATGCTATTACCGCCACCATGAGCCGGACAGTTATTACGCATGGTTCTACCGAAGCGATGGTTATTTCCATGCTCGTTTTTGGCGGAGCGGCACTGCATGGATTTGCCATGGCCTTAACTATTGGCATTGTATTTGGTATCTATTCTTCAGTACTGGTAGCCAGTCCGTTACTGCTGATGTTTGGTTTGAACCGACAAAATCTGGTCAAACCACCTAAACGTAAAGAAGAAGCCGTAGTATAAGTACTAAACAACTACCATTGTTATTATCGTGTAAAAGTCTCCAGATTAAATAAAAATCTGGAGATTTTTAATATCCGTAAGTGCCAAACCAAAATTTAATCTATATGCGTAATGCCAGATAACCAATTATCTAACTTTTCAAACAATTATTCAGTGAAAATCCATCTGCATTCTATTGATTTTATTACAATCAATGTAGTGCACGTTCATCCTTCCAACCTTTATCAGTCAAGACTAAAACCGCAGCACGCCGTTGTGGTTCCTGTAAAGATTTCCACCAGTTTTCATCAGTGGTTTTAATCAGATTTTCAGCCCATTTTTCCGGAACCAACTTGGCATCATAAATCACCTTGGAAATAGTCATACCATTGGCTGGTGTGGGTTCAGTAAAGAGCACAATTTTATCTACCTTTTGTGTACCAAGGCAAAGCAGACTACCCTGAGCACTGTTGAGCACATTAGCTTCACCCTTGCTGGTCCGGTAATACACTGCCTGTGGAATATCTGGTCCACCATTTACAGTTAATGTGACATCTTTTCCTTGTTCGTATAAATCTGCATCAGTCAGAATATCCATTTGTTTGAGAGCTGTTTTATTGACTTTCTCTCCATCACTGTTTTTTCTGGCAATCCGAATTTCCTTATTTCCCAGAGTAATCATATTATTAATTCCACCCTGAGCGTTGTCTAGTACCAAATTTACCGCCAGACATACCTTATCATTTTTGCCAAATTCATTAATTGCATCTGTAAAATTACTATTACTCGCCTCTTGTCTGCCACTACAGGCGGCCAGTAGCAGGCTGGCGGCAAATAATAAACTGATTTTTTTCATACCGTCTTTCCTCATAAAATAATATTTTTGCACTGATTCAAGCATACTGCCAATATGCCAGATTAGCAATGCAGACTCTATATCGTGAGTTTAAAAACAATCTGCATGCAACAAACCAACACTTAAGCTCGTCAGAGCAAACCGGTATAATATTCGTCTGTACATTTACATGGTCTTAATTATGAGTATTCGGATATATGGTATCAGCCAATGTAATACGGTAAAAAAAGCACGTCAGTGGCTACAAGAGCATGAAATTGATGCTGAATTTATCGATTTCAAAAAAACACCTCCCACAGCTTCAGATATCCAATTTTGGCTGACACAAATACCTAAAGAAACCCTTATTAATCGTAAAGGTACCACTTGGCGTAAATTAAGTGCCATCGATCAGCAGGATGCACTCTGCAGCAATGAAGCGGCCATACAGCTGATGATGAATCAACCTTCAGTAATCAAGCGTCCTGTATTAATAAATAATAAACAACGCGTACTTGTTGGCTTCGACGCAGCAAAGTACACTGAATTTTTAGCCTGATATTATTAAATCGACAAACCATGAACACCACTATTTTTATTTCAGACTTACATTTGTCAGAACAAACTCCGCCATTAAATAAACTTTTTCAGCGCTGTTTACAACAATGGCAGGGAAATATTGATGCCTTATATATTCTGGGAGATTTTTTCGATGTCTGGATTGGCGATGATGATGACAGTGATTTTATCCGCACCATCAAAAAAGAGCTGAAAGAATTTACTGCCAGCACGCCGATTTATTTTATTCATGGCAATCGTGATTTTCTGCTGGGAGAAAAATTTTCAGCTGAAAGCGGTATCCAGCTATTAAATGCACCACAACAGATTAATCTTTATGGTCATGATTATATTATCATGCATGGAGATGAGCTATGTACCGATGATGTAGCCTATCAGCAATTTCGTATGCAGTCACGTAATCCATTATGGCAGATGGCCGTATTAAGCAAACCCATAGCAGAACGGAGATTACTGGCCGGACAAATTCGTCAGATGAGTGAGACACGTAAAAATAATGAAGGTAAAAGTGAAATCTCTGATGTCACTGAAAGTGCCATCCAGCAACTCATGGAAAACCATGCTCAAGATTCCTTACCCACGCTGATTCATGGCCACACTCACCGCCCTGCCGTACATGAATCTAAACTGAATAATCAGTTATTCAAACGTTATGTTATACAAGACTGGGCTGAAAATTATGGAGGCTATCTCGCTGTCGATGCTAATGGTGTTCATGTGCATGAACTTAAACTTTAAGTTGTTCTAGCACGATTTTATGCATTTATAATTATCAGAATCATTTACTGTTTAAATATTGTTCAGTCTGATATTAAAAAGCCATACTGTATTTATCAGTATGGCTTTTTTATCAGTATTTAAATATCAAAAATTAAAAGCCGTGTTTACAGATTAAAACACGGCTTAATAAGGTATCATTTGACTATTTACTACCACGCATTAAATCAAAAAAGTCTGCATTATTTTTGGACTGTTTCAATTTATCAATGATGAATTCGGTAGCTTCAATATCATCCATTGGATGCAAAAACTTGCGCAGCAGCCACATTTTTTGCAGATGTTCATTTGATACCAGCAGTTCTTCACGACGCGTCCCAGAACGATTGATGTTGATGGCCGGGAATAGACGTTTTTCTGCCATACGCCTGTCCAGATGCAATTCCATATTACCCGTACCTTTGAATTCTTCGTAAATTACATCATCCATGCGACTACCGGTTTCAACCAAAGCAGTAGCAATAATCGTTAATGAACCGCCTTCTTCCACATTACGCGCGGCACCAAAAAATCGTTTAGGACGATGCAATGCATTGGCATCAATACCACCAGTCAAAATCTTGCCTGAAGCAGGTATGACAGTGTTATAAGCTCGTGCCAGACGAGTAATTGAATCCAGCAGAATAATTACATCTTTTTTGTGCTCTACCAAACGCTTAGCTTTTTCAATTACCATTTCCGCTACTTGTACATGGCGGGTAGCTGGCTCATCAAAGGTAGAAGAAACCACTTCCCCACGTACGGAGCGCGTCATTTCTGTTACTTCTTCCGGACGTTCATCAATCAGCAAAACAAGCAGCTCTGCATCTGGATAATTAGCTGTAATTGCATGGGCAATATTTTGCAACATTACGGTTTTACCAGATTTCGGCGGTGCTACTAGTAAAGCACGTTGGCCGAAACCAATGGGAGCAATCAGGTCTATAGCACGGCCGGTCAGATTTTCTCCTGAGCGGATATCACGTTCTAATACAAACTGACGATCCGGAAATAATGGCGTAAGATTTTCAAATAGGATTTTATGCTTGCATACCTCTGGGTCATCACCATTGATTTTATCCAGTCGCACCAAAGCAAAATAACGTTCGTTATCTTTAGGTACACGTACACTGCCTTCAATCGTATCACCGGTATGCAGATTGAAACGTCGAATCTGACTGGGGCTGACATAGATGTCATCCGGCCCAGCCAAATAAGATGTGTCCATACTGCGCAGAAAACCGAAGCCATCAGGAAGAATTTCCAGCGTACCAGAGCAGGTAAAAGCTTCTCCCTGCTTCATTTTGATGCGTACAATCGCAAAAACAAGATCTTGTTTACGCAAACGGTTGGCATTTTCAATGCCAAATTCATCAGCTATGCCCAGTAACTCAGACACATGTAAGTTTTGTAATTCAGAAACGTGCATAAAGATTTAAATGAACTTATTTATTAGAATTTAAGATAAGATGAGTCCGTAAACTCATAATAATTCCTGTTACCAAGCCTTAAATGCATGGGTGTATGCAAAAGAAAGGTAAGGGTATTTTTATTGAAAGTCGATTTGGTTTAACTTTGCCACAGCAAACATTAAACAAAGATTTAGAATTGACCTCTTCTTATAAGTTGCAATTCTATTCTGCATGCTCTCATGATGTCAAGCCATTATCAACATTCAATTAACACTACTGGTAAGAATACCTGCAAAATGCCGAACTGACATCAATCAGTCGCCAAGCAATCCCAAATCCATATTTTTCTCTTTCCATTTCGCATGCTTACACTTCAAAGCTGCTATAATTCTGGTTAATATAATTTTTTTCTTGTTATATTAACAATTTTGTTTTAACGATTTATAGATATTCGGAAGTTATATTTGCCCTAATATTAATTTAGGTACATAAGTGTAAATAAAAGCATTTGGTCTCGCAAAGACAACAGTTATCAATTTTCTGTACTTGAGAAGAGATAAACAAGTGTGAATTTAATAAAAAGAAGGTTGTAATGATCTATTAATATGTTATTAAGAAGAACAATATTTTCAGCTAAACAGTGTCTGCATTTCCACACAAATAATTCTATTTCGTAAGTTTTGAAGATAATAAAATACATTAGTTTTAAACTGATATTCATTCAAATAGGCAAATTCATCACAAAAAAATATTACCTACAACTTCTACTTTTGTATTGATAATTGCGAAGCTTGATCAGTAAATTTATTTTTTGTGAATGGCTGGCTATAATTGCTTTTCCTTCAACATTTAAAGAGAAATTATGAAAAGCTTGTCTTTAACTATTATGGGTATCTCAACTTTGCTGGCTGTATCGGCCTGCAACTTTGCGGACAACGGTTTTAAAAGTAATAGTAGTGAGCCGGTAGCTGCATCTTCAGCTACGTCAGCCACCCGTAACCCTCAATTAGCTGGAGATGAGTTTCTGGCCAAAAATAAAACTGCACCTGGGGTTACTACTACTGCTTCTGGCTTGCAATATAAAGTCAATCATGAAGGTAGTGGTAAAAAGCCGAAAGCAAGCGATATGGTAACTGTTCAGTATGAAGGGCGCTTGATCGATGGCACAGTATTTGATAGCACAGCACAGCGTAATAATCAGCCAGCCACTTTCCCACTTAACGGCGTCATACCTGGATGGACTGAAGGTCTGCAACTGATGTCAGAAGGCAGTGACTACACATTTTATATCCCGGCAAATCTTGCTTATGGAGAACAAAGTCCGACAAGCGCTATTCCACCTAACAGTGTTTTAATCTTCAATGTGAAACTGATTAAAGTTGGCGAATAACAGATAAACGTACACAATGAAAAAAGCACTCAAATAAATGAGTGCTTTTTTAAACTGGCTCCCCGACCAGGGCTCGAACCTGGGACCTGCGGATTAACAGTCCGTCGCTCTACCGACTGAGCTATCAGGGAATGAGGCGAAATTATAGCGTTTGTAATTTTAGTGTCAAGCTTTTTGAACAATTATACCAATAAAAAAAATTAAATATTTAATTACACAACAATTAAATATTGTCGGCACCTAAATTAGCACTATTAAGCCTGCTCATTCTGACCAAGAATCATAGTACCCACACCTTTGTCGGTGAATATCTCCAGCAGCAGTGCATGTGGCACACGTCCGTCGATAATGTGTGTGTTGTGCACGCCATGCATTGCAGCCTGCAAGGTCGCATTGATTTTGGGTAACATACCATTTTGTAAGGTACCATCCGCGATTAATGCATTAATATCTGCCGGTGTTAAACGGCTTAATAACTGTTGATTTTTATCCAGTACACCTATGGTATTAGTCAGCATAATCAGCTTTTCTGCTTGCAGGCTTTCTGCCAATTTGCCTGCCACCACATCTGCATTAATGTTAAAAGCTTCGCCCTGCTCACCTACCCCTACCGGTGCCACTACAGGTATATAGCCGTGTTCGACCATTTCCTCTATCAGCGCAGTATCAATAGACTCTACTTCTCCAACCTGCCCGATATCCTGTCGGGCGTTTTCAGGGGTAGAGACATATAGTTTTCTAGCTTTGATAAAATGGTTATCCCGTCCTGTAATACCTACTGCATGTCCGCCATGCTGGTTTAAAAGAGAAGTAATTTCCTTATTTACACAGCCACCAAGTACCATTTCAACAATATTCATGGTTTCGTTATCTGTCACCCGCATACCCTGAATGAACTGATTATCTTTGCCTATTTTTTGAAGTAGATCATTAATTTGTGGGCCACCCCCATGAACAATTACTGGATGAATTCCTACCAGTTTCAGTAAAACTACATCTTTGGCAAAACTTTCTTTCAGTTGTGGATCTGTCATGGCATTACCACCGTATTTGATTACCATGGTTACGCCGGAAAAGCGCCGGATATAAGGTAAAGCCTCGGCAAGAATATTGGCTTTAGTGCTGGCCTCCATTGTATCTAAGCTGATACTGCTATCTGTGCTCATTATGCGTCCTAGTCTGATTAAACTGTTTCTCTATTTACTGAGGTTAAGTTTATCCCCGGTTTCGCAAAAATAAAACCAAATAATGTGAACTGCTGTATATTCACGACAGAGAATATACCGGCATTTTTCGCCAGCTAAGTAGATGATTAACAAAAAAATGAAAGAAAAGAAAATTCAGAAGTGCAGTTTTCTGGAGAAACTCTAATATTGGAATCGATTTGTAATAAAAAAATGTATCAGAACCTCACCTATTCAACCAATTTGGCTTTACAAGCGCCGGAACTGAAAAACGTTGTCAAAATAGCCTGTGCAGCCACTTGATCTAAAACTTGCTTACGTTTTTTTCCAAAAATACCAGCTTCACTGAGCAAACTATCAGCCACGGCTGATGTCCAGCGCTCATCTACCCAATATACGGATAATTGAAAACGCCCATGCAAGCGATTACCAAAACGCCGGCATTGTGCCGTCGCCTCATCTGAAGCACCATCAGCATGAGTTGGCAATCCAACAACCAGAGCCTTTGGCTGCCACTCTTTGATAAGAGAAGCAATACGTATAAATCGTTCTTCATTGCTGATAAGCGTAATAGTTTCCAGCGGATGTACGGTCGACAATTCCGCCTCTCCTACTGCTACACCGATTCGTGCTAATCCATAGTCAAAACCAAGAACCGTCCCACTTCTTAACGGAGATAAAAGTGAATCAGGCATGTCCTGCCAGCCCGCTCAGATTGGTAATATCAATTTTCAGCAACTGCAAAGCGGCCTTATAACGCTGTTTATAGGGCATATCAAACAAAATTTGCATATCTGCAGGTGCAGTAATCCAGCTATTATCAGCCAGTTCCTGCTCCAACTGCCCTGCCGACCAGCTTGAATAACCGATAGTGGCCACAGCCTTATCTACCTCATTTTCCTGAGTGAGCCCCATAATAATATCGCGAGACGTTGTCATAGCAATATCATCAGTGACCATCAAACTGCTTTCCCATGAACCGGCAGGAGTGTGAACCAGAAAGCCTCTGTCTACCTGAACTGGGCCGCCCATCAGAACATTTTGGCCATGGAACCGTTCCGGCGTTGGGGTTTTAGCAGAGTCAAATAGCAAATCCATCATAATCGGTGAAGGCTTATTTACAATAATACCCATGGCACCATCGGCACTATGTTCACACAGATAAATCACGCTTTCTTTAAAAAAAGGATCCTCCATTGCTGGCATTGCAATCAAAAAATGATTGGCCAGAGAAAAACTGAAAGAAGTGCCACGTTGAGCAGCCATATTTTGCATATCCATAAAAAAATAAAATCAAACCAGATATAATTAATTTATCGTTAAATTGGGTCTGTCCAGCTGTTTCTCAAGCCAGTGCTTTTAGCTATAATTCTATCTTACTTTAAAGCTGGTTTAATACCATCCTTCTTAGCCAAACTCTATTGGATAATACTGGCACTTTTGTCAGAATACACAACCCACCATCACAGAAAGGCCAATTGTGTCATTAACCAAACCTGTCGTTCTCTTAATTCTGGATGGTTTCGGCCATCGTGCCGATGGTGATGACAATGCTATTTTACTGGCACATACACCACATATCGATAATTATCGTCAGCACTACGCTTATGGCACAATTGATGCATCTGAGCGCATGGTTGGTCTACCCATGGGGCAGTTTGGTAATTCAGAAGTAGGACACTTGAATATTGGTGCCGGCCGAGTTGTCCCTCAGGACATCACCCGTATTGATATGGCGATTGAAGATAACAGCCTGAAAAAAAACATTGTTTTGCAAGAAGCATGGCAGACTCCTAATCATACTGTGCATCTGCTTGGTCTGTTTTCAGATGGGGGCGTACATAGTCACATTGAGCATTTTTTTGCAGTAATAGACGCGGCTATTGAAGCTGGTATGCAAAAAATAGTAGTGCATCCGTTTCTGGATGGTCGTGATACTCCTCCCCAAAGTGCACATCCCTATTTATTGCGTTTGCAAGAATATATGCAGCTGCATCCGCAGGTAATATGCGGTGCCATAGTCGGGCGTTTTTATGCCATGGATCGTGACAATCGCTGGGACAGAGTCGAAGCAGCTTACAATGCTTTATTTGGTGATGCACCCTATCATGCTGTTTCACCGATTTCTGCACTTGAAGCAGCCTATGAACGTGGTGAACAGGATGAATTTGTCAAACCTACAATAGTGAGCCCTGATGCAGAACTGAAAAACGGCGATGCGATACTGTTTCTTAATTTCCGCGCCGACCGTGCGCGTGAATTAACTCAGGCGCTTACCTTTGAAAATTTTACCGGTTTCCAACGTCAGCACACAGTACAGCCTGGCTATTTTGCCAGCATCACAGCCTATGGTGCGCAGTTTCCTCATCCGGTAATGTTTGGCCGCCAATCTGTGCGTAATGGACTAGGTGAATTTCTGGCTGAACAAGGACTAAGCCAGCTGCGCATTGCCGAAACTGAAAAATATCCTCATGTGACCTATTTTTTCAGTGGCGGACGTGAAGAACCGTATATAGGAGAAGAACGCATTATGATTCCTTCTCCTAAAGTTACCACCTATGATTTGCAACCAGAAATGAGTGCTGTTGGGATCACTGAAGAAATCATAGACAGTCTGCAACATCATCGCCATGACGTCATTATCTGCAATTTTGCTAATGGTGACATGGTTGGACATACAGGTTCGCTGGATGCTGCCGTCAAAGCAGTGGAAACATTGGATAGCTGTGTTGCACGTGTGGTAGAAGCAACTCTGGCTGCTGGCGGTGAAGTAATAATCACTGCTGACCATGGCAACTGCGAGCACATGTTTGATAAAAAAAATCAACAGCCACATACCCAGCATACAGTAGAACCGGTGCCTTTTATATATATTGGCCGAAAAGCCACCATTCATACCGGCGGAGCATTAAAAGATGTGGCACCTTCCTTGTTAGCGGTACTCGGTCTAAACCCTCCATCAGAGATGACGGGGCACAATCTGATTGAATTTACACACATCTGATGAAAACTTTTCTCTGTCTTTCTCTAACCTGTTATTGTATGGCCACTTCTGTTGCCATAGCTGCCAGCAATCAAAAAATACAACCTGGTAGCGAATTGAAACAGGTACATCAGGCCATATCAGCTACTCAGAATCAGATTAGCAAAACGACTGTTGAGCAGAAAAAAATCGATGCCTCTATGGCAGCAACCAGCCAGCAGCTAAATCAAGCTAGGAATGAATTGGGGCGTCTCAGGCAACAGCAACAAACCAGTATGCGTCAATTAGAAACACTGCAAACCAGTCTGGATAAAACACGTACACAGATAGCCGAAACACAGACTCAAATTGCACGCTTACTGAATGCTCATTATCGTAATCGCCAACCAAACAGTGTATATCTGCTACTCAAACAGGATTCGACAGACAAAAAAGGCCGCTCACTACAATATATACGCTATCTGAATGAGGCCAACGAACGTGTGATTCAACGTTTACAGCAGCAACAGACGCGTATGAGTGAGCAGCAACAGGCAGTAGCAAAACAGCAAAATGAGCTATCAAAATTACGCCAGAAGCAGCAGCAAGTGATTAACAAACTGCAAATACGGCATCAAAGTCAGCAAAGTCAATCCACAGTATTAAGTCAGCAATTAACAGTACAAAATAAACAGCTGCAATCACTCAAGGCTGCTGAAAAGCGTCTAAATAATTTGCTGAGCCGATTATCAGCACAGGCAACCATGCGTCGTCTGGCACAAACAAGTAAACCTAGTAAACAAATTTCAGGCAAAATAGAAAAACCTCAGCCACCCAAAACATCTACCAACTCTGTTAAACGCACAGAGTCCGTTCACAACACATCATCTTCAACATTAACCGCTGAAGATATGGCATTACAGGCTACAGATAACATTAATTCACCATTAATCAAAGGCCTGGCTCAAAAACAAGGTCGTCTTCCACGACCGGTAAGCGGTACCATTGCTGGAAGATTTGGTGAAAGTAGACCTAATGGCGGTATCTGGAAAGGGTTGTTTTTTGCCTGTAATAACGCCGTTGTGCATAGTATAGCCAGTGGCACCGTAGCTTATGCAGCTTATTTACAGGGATATGGCAACACAATTATTATCGATCATGGTGAAGGCTATATCAGCATTTACACCGGTTTAGCATCAATAGGAGTCACGGCCAATCATACGATAGACGCTGGTCAAAACATTGGTATAAGTGGTAAATTACCAGATGGCCAGAATGGACTATACTTTGAAATCCGTTATCATAATCAGGCAATGAACCCATTATCATGGCTGCGCTGAAATAGAATATAGCGCACTATTACCTGTACTTACATTATGATGTAAACTTTGGCCTGAATAATATATATGAATCACCCTTACAAACAGGTTTTTTAGACCTGAATCATTGTCGCTATCAGAAAGAAAAACAGAAATAATGGCTAATTCCCGATTTAAAAAAGCTGCTTTATATACATTAGGCGCTTTCAGTGGCGTGATTCTAACCCTGAGCATACAGGGCTATGCCAATGAAAAATCCGAAGCATTACCCGTACAATCTTTGCATACAATGGCTGAAGTTTATGGACAAATAAAAGCCAATTATGTTGAGAATAAAACCGATGATACGATTCTAGAAGGTGCTATGAAAGGCATGGTTAATAACCTAGACCCGCACTCAGAATATTTAACGGTAAAAGATTATTCCGATCTACAGGAAAGCACTACTGGTGAATTTGGTGGTTTAGGTATGGAAATCAGTTCAGAAGACGGACTGATTAAAATTGTTGCGCCTATTGAAGATACACCGGCCGATCGTGCAGGTATTAAAAGCGGTGATTACATTGTTAAAATTGACAATGAATCTACACGCAACATGACAGCCACTGAAGCGGTTAAAAAAATGAGAGGTAAACCAGGCACCAGTATCACACTGACTCTGGCTCGTAAAGATGAAACTCAGCCCATTGTAGTACACCTCACCCGCGCTATTATTAAAGTAAAAAGTGTTCGCTTTAAATTACTGGAACCAAATTACGGCTATGTGCGCATTACCCAGTTTCAGGAACACACGGTCAGCTTGCTGGCTGATGCTCTTAAAGAACTGAACAAACAGAATAAGGCACCACTAAAAGGTTTGGTATTAGATTTACGTGACGATCCAGGCGGTTTATTGAACAGTGCAGTGGGTGTTTCCGCTGTATTTCTGAAACCCGGAGTAAAAGTAGTCAGCACTAAAAACCGCGACAAAAAAGAAGGAATGGTTTTACGAACGATTCCTAAAGATTATGTGGTTAAAGGTAACGATCCGCTCATTAATCTGACGGATGAGCTTAAAAGCATCCCTGTAACGGTTTTGGTTAATTCAGGAACTGCTTCTGCATCTGAAATCGTTTCTGGCGCTTTGCAGGATTACAAGCGTGCTGTAATTGTTGGTACGCAGAGTTTCGGCAAAGGTTCTGTTCAGACTGTTATTCCTTTGTCCAACGGCGGGGCTGTTAAACTGACTACAGCCTTGTACTACACCCCTAATGACCGCTCTATACAAGCACAAGGTATCGTACCCGATGTAGAGGTTAAAGATAAAAACCGCACATACGAAAGCCGCGAGGCTGATTTGGGTGGACATTTGAGCAATCCGCTGGGTGGTAAAGAAGTAAATGGTGATCTATTGGGCGGACAGAAAAAATCCACGTCTTCTGTTTCAGCTAGCGAAGCAGCCTTACATGAAAATGATACTAGTGCTGATAAAGACAGTACTAAAGATGTCAAAGCCAATACATCAATTACCAACAACTCCAAAAATAACGGCGCTAAAAATACTGACGCATCAAAAGACAGTAAAAAGAAAAAGGATGAAGAAGACTGGCTTGCTCGTCGAGACCCCAATCCAGCCAAGGATGCTCAATTAAAAGCAGCACTGGACTTAGTCAAAGATCCGGTCAAATGGAATCAGTCATTGGGATTAGCAGCCAAAAAACCTGCAAAAACAGCGGATAAAGACAAGAAGGACCAAAAATAATAGTTTCTTTCTAAACAGATAGCCAATAAGCTATCTGTTTTTTTTATGTAAAGGTAAAACCCAAAAGTAGATTACCTTCACTTAGATCTGTCTTTTATCATTCTGATTCATAATATAACTTTTAGAAATCAATAATAACTAATATATAGCCTAAGATAAAAGCTTATGGAAATTTAGACAATAATAAAAGCAATGGATTAAATTGCTTCAAGCACTATAAAATCACTAGGCTTTTAGCAAATTTAAATATTGTTACCCTTTCTACAACTTTTTTATATTCAGACTATGAACCTAAATGTATTCTAATCATATATTAATTATTCCTACCAATTTGATATTAAATACCCTGACAATGATCAAAAATAAAAATAAATAATATTTATCTTTAAATATATCTATAAAACAGATAGTTATTATCATAATTAACCGAATTTCTAAACCCGCTTAAATCTAAAATTGAGTTTTTATACTTTTATTGCAATTTCGAATCAATTTTCCGCTTTATTAATATTTTTAATTTAATATGCATTAAGCTAATACTTTTTATTTTAGAAATTAAAATGATAGTAATAAATAAATTTACCACTGAGTTCGAATAAAAATCTAATAGTTTTGTTTTTTACAGATACAATGTTTGCTTGATACGATTTAAATTACCAATTCCAGTTAAATAGTAAATCCCTAGTCCAAGGATATGTTGCCGGATTAATCATAATAAATATGTAATATTTAAATTATATGTACTTTGATGATAAATACCTAAAATACCCTATCGGCTTGAACTGATAAAGATAAAGAAAGGCCGCTGTTAATTAGCGGCCTTGCATTCAATCAATTGAAAACTTATTTTTTCAATTCTTTTGCTAAATACAACCAAGTTTCAATTACAGTATCAGGATTGAGAGAAATCGTTTCAATACCTTCTTCAATTAGCCACTTGGCGAAATCAGCATGGTCTGATGGACCCTGTCCACAAATACCAATGTATTTGTTTAACTTACGGCAAGCCTGAATAGCTAGACTAAACATCACTTTAACAGCAGGATCACGTTCGTCAAACGTACCTGCAATCGGGCCACCACTATCACGATCCACACCCAAAGTTAATTGGGTCATATCATTAGAGCCGATAGAGAATCCATCGAAGTATTTCAGGAATTGTTCAGCCAGTACAGCATTGGTAGGCAATTCACACATCATAATCAGACGCAGACCATTTTTACCGCGTTCCAAGCCATTGTCTTTCAATGCACGTACTACATTTTCCGCTTCTTTCAAAGTACGTACAAACGGAATCATGATTTCTACATTGGTCAGCCCCATTTCATCACGAACGTATTTGAGTGCCTTACATTCAAGCGCAAAACAATCTTTGAAATCTTCAGATACATAGCGAGCCGCACCACGGAAGCCCAGCATCGGATTTTCTTCGTGAGGTTCGTATTTGTTACCTCCCAGTAGATTGGCATATTCGTTTGACTTAAAGTCAGACATGCGCACAATTACTTTTTTCGGATAAACTGAAGCAGCCAATGTAGCTACACCTTCGGCAATTTTATCTACATAAAAATCTACCGGAGAGGTATATCCAGCTATGCGGTCTGTAATCTCAGCTTGCATCTGCTCATCCTGCTGGTCAAATTCCAGCAGAGCACGCGGGTGAATACCGATCTGACGGTTAATGATGAATTCCATACGGGCCAGCCCGATACCATAGCCCGGCAAGTTTGAAAAGCTAAACGCCAGCTCTGGATTACCCACGTTCATCATGATTTTAGCAGGTGATTCAGGCATATTATCTAAAGGTATTTCATTAATATCTACCTTCAGCAAACCTTTATAAACATAACCAGTATCACCTTCAGCACAGGATACGGTTACTTCCTGACCGTCCTGCAATGCAGAAGTCGCATTACCGCAACCGACTACGGCTGGGATACCTAGCTCCCTCGCAATAATGGCAGCATGGCAAGTACGTCCGCCACGATTGGTAATAATGGCTGAAGCACGCTTCATCACGGGCTCCCAATCGGGGTCGGTCATATCAGTAACCAGCACGTCCCCTGGTAAAACTTTATCCATTTCATCAACGGATTTAACCAATCGTACTTTACCCTGACCTACTTTCTGACCAATAGCGCGGCCTTCTACCAGAATGGTAGATTTGTCATTAATCTGATAACGACGCAAAACGCGGCTATTATTTTCCTGAGATTTTACGGTTTCAGGGCGAGCCTGAAGAATATACAGTTTTCCGTCAATACCATCACGTCCCCACTCAATATCCATTGGGCGACCATAATGTTCTTCAATAATCAGTGCATATTGTGCCAGCTCAGTAATTTCTTCGGCACTGATAGAGAATTTTTTCCGCTCAGCAGGTTCTACATCTACAGTCTGTACAGATTTGCCTGCCTGTGCATCTTCTGTGAAAACCATTTTAATCAGTTTAGAACCCATGGTTTTGCGCAAGATGGCAGGACGACCGGCTTTTAATGTTGGTTTGTGCACATAAAATTCATCAGGATTTACGGCACCCTGTACAACGGTTTCGCCCAGACCATATGATGATGTTACAAATACTACCTGATCAAATCCAGACTCAGTATCCATAGTAAACATCACGCCGGATGCGCCTTTATCAGAGCGCACCATACGTTGTACCCCTGCCGACAGAGCTACGATGTCGTGGGCAAAATTCTTATGAACACGATAAGAAATGGCACGATCATTATACAAAGAAGCAAATACGTGGTGCATAGCTTCTTTGACATTATCATAACCACTAATATTTAAGAATGTTTCCTGTTGTCCGGCAAAGGATGCATCAGGTAAATCTTCTGCAGTGGCGGATGAGCGTACAGCCACACAAATCTGATCTGTACCGGCATCAGCCACCATTTTTTCCCATGCCGCCTGTAAATCAGCTTCCAGCTCAGGCGGGAAAGGAGTATCCATAATCCATTGACGGATTTGTTTACCTACTCTTGCCAGCTCGGCAACATTATCGACATCAAGCGCCTTGAGTTCACTGCTAATGCGTTCACTCAAACCTTCGTAGGCTAAAAATTTGCGGTAGGCTTCTGCTGTGGTTGCAAAACCACCGGGAACACGCACACCTTTTTCGGTGAGCTGTGAAATCATCTCGCCAAGAGAAGCATTCTTGCCGCCGACGCTTTCAACGTCGGTCATGCGCAAATTTTCAAACCAGATTACGTTATTACCGGCCATGATGGTTATCCAATGTGGAGTGGGGAAAGTTGAAGACGGCCTATTCTAACTATTCAAGTATAAAATGTCATGTATTTTTGGCTATTTATCTACTTTATGTGAGCATTGTTTATCTTTGGTCAAATGTGTGTAAATCACAAGCTGTTGAATGAATAAATATTTTGATTCTATTATCAATTATTTGGACAAATATTGCATTTTAATTACCCTTTCAACAACATAAATCTAAAATTATGATATTTTTGATTTAAATCTGCATTTTATTGCTGATTTCTGGCAGGTTCGGTCTGATTTAACTTTATTTGGGCTGAATGTGGAAAAAAAGCTAATTCTAAAACAGCTGTCCTTAGCCAATTTCATTTACAATATCTGACCATCGGCTTTTATCTACCGACTTTTTAAATTAAATTTGTGTAAATAATTATGAAACCAGTTCGCCAAGTTTTTTTTGTATCTGACCGCACCGGAATCACAGCTGAAAGTATGGGGCTGGCCTTACTGAATCAGTTTGACAATATAGAATTTAAACGGGCTACTTATCCGTTTGTAGACACCGAAGCAAAAGCAAAGGAAATTGTTGCCCTGATTAATACCGCTGCCAGCAAATGTGAAGCACGACCGTTGGTATTTTCCAGTATTGTTGATGAAAATGTACGCAAACTGATTAAAACCAGTGCTGGCATGCACATGAGTTTTTATGATGCCTTTATTGGAGAGCTTGAAGATGAACTGGCTACAGAAGCTAATCACTCTATTGGGCGTACTCATGGCATGCATGATACAGAACGCTATGATAAGCGTATGGAGGCAATTAATTTTGCGCTTAATCATGATGACGGAATTACTGACCGCGAATTACAGAAAGCAGATGTCATTCTGATGGGTGTATCCCGTAGTGGCAAAACTCCTACATGTCTTTATTTGGCGCTGCAGTACGGTATCCGTGCCGCCAATTATCCTCTCATACCTGAAGATTTAGAAAGCAGCGAGTTGCCGAGAATGTTGCAGCCATTTCGGCAAAAACTATATGGTTTGACAATTGAAGCAGACCGTTTACACCATATCCGTTCGGAACGCCGTCCGGACTCCCGTTATGCCAGCCGTGATAACTGCCGCCGTGAAATCTCAACAGCTGAAGAAATGTTTCGCCGATTTAATATACCCTTTACCAATACCACACATAAATCGATAGAAGAACTGGCCGCCAGTATTATGCTGGCTGCAAAATTACAGCGCCGCTTCTAAAGCTATTTTAAAGATTTTGTTAGCCCTGAATTTATTCAGGGCTTTTTTAGATACATCGGACACTAAAATGTTTTTATGTGTACTGCCAAAAATAACGAAGCGCTAGTGAGAACAGCTCACTGGCAATATTTATTTAAAACTGGAATTAACAACTTATCACTTTAATACTTTAACTTAAGAAATCTTGCCATTTTTTGCGTGGCGTGGGATTATGCAATACAGAATCAGAAACTCTTTTATTTATTAAAATCTTGAGATTAACTTATGCAAGTGCGTCCGGTAATTGGTATTCCGTGTGATGTAAAGCAGATAGGTAAATGGGATTTTCACGCTGTAGGCGATAAATATATTCAGGCTGTACAGAATAGTGTCGGCGACGTGATTTTGCTGCCAGCTCTGGCTGATCAAGATGCATTACAACGCTTGCTGCCTTTAGTAGATGGCATTTTTCTCTCTGGATCCTATTCCAATATTGAACCATGCTGGTATGGCGGAGATAACGCCCGCGAAAACACATTGCACGATAAAGCACGTGATCATACAACTTTACCCTTTATCCGGAAACTGATTGATGAAGGCATTCCCCTTTTGGGTGTGTGCCGCGGTTTGCAGGAAATCAATGTGGCACTAGGTGGCACGCTGCATCAGTATGTACACGAAATCCCTGGTTTTTTAGACCATCGAGAACCTGATAATCAACCAATCGAGGTGCAGTACGGTGACGCACATCCAGTTCATCTGCAAGACGACAGCCTGTTAATGTTATGGATGGCAACAAATCAGCAGCAGTATCCAGTTAATTCATTACATCAGCAAGGAGTAAAAACGTTAGCACCCGGGCTTAGCATTGAAGCAACTGCCCCAGACGGCCTGATTGAAGCTTTCAGGATTGATGCAGCACCTCTATTCGGCTACGCAGTGCAATGGCATCCTGAATGGCTGTATGGGCAGAAACCGCTTTCTATTGCTATTTTTAAGGCTTTTCGTGAAGCATGTATGCAATACAGATTGCATAAGCAAAAGGAATCATTTTAAGGTGACTTATGTATGATGATATATTCAATTGGCTTAAAGAACATGGTATCACTGAAGTAGAATGCATTTTGCCGGACATCACAGGTGTGGCACGCGGTAAAATTATTCCCAAAGATAAATTCATATCTGAGCCTGATATGCGGCTGCCGGAAGCAGTGCTACTGCAAACAGTTACCGGTGAATATCCGCAATCTAGCCTGCTTGATGAAACCGATGCAGATATGGAATTAAAGCCAGACCCGTCTACCCTACGTTTTGTGCCTTGGGCACAAGATCCGACAGCATCGCTAATATTCGATTGTTTCTCCCCCGACGGTCTGCCGGTAGAAACCGCACCACGCAATGTGCTCAGACGCATTCTAAATCTGTATGAAAATATGGAGCTGAAGCCTATTGTGGCACCGGAGATGGAGTTTTATTTGATTTCACCCAATCCTGATCCGGATGTGCCGCTACAGCCACCAATTGGCCGTACCGGACGCAGTGAATTTGGCCGGCGCTCTTATGCCGTGGATGCAGTAAATGAATTTGATCCGCTTTTTGAAGAAATATACGACTATTGTCATGACCAGAATCTGGAAGTAGATACCCTGATTCATGAAATTGGTGCTGCCCAGATGGAAATCAATTTCCTACATGGTCACGCCATGGATTTGGCAGATCAGGTTTTTCTGTTTAAACGAACTGTTCGTGAGTCTGCTTTTCACCACAAAATGTATGCGACATTTATGGCTAAACCCATGGAAGGCGAACCAGGTAGCGCCATGCATATACACCAGAGTCTGGTCGAGGTAGAAACCGGCAATAACGCTTTCAGCAATAATGATGGTTCACCTTCAGAGCTTTTTTTCCATTTCATTGGTGGCTTACAGAAATACCTGCCACAAACGATGCCTTTCTTTGCGCCATATGTAAACTCATTTCGTCGCCTAACCCGTTTTACAGCTGCGCCTACCAATGTTGAATGGGGATATGATAATCGCACCGTCGGCCTGCGTGTACCACGTGCCAGTGCCAAAGGCAGACGCATTGAAAACCGGCTCGCTGGTGTGGATGTAAATCCTTATCTGGCCATAGCCTGCTCACTGGCCTGTGGTTATCTGGGTATTAAAGAAAAACTACAGCCGCGTGCACCTTTAAGCAGTAATGCTTATTCCCTGCCTTATCAGTTTCCAACCACTTTGGAAGAATCCATCGAACGCTTGCGTCAATGTGAACCCATTCACGATATCCTTGGACAGCGTTTTGTAGAAATGTATATAGCAGTAAAAGAACAGGAAGTATCAGAGTATTTCCGTGTGATCAGCCCATGGGAGCGCAAATATTTGTTATTACATGTGTGAACAACAATATTACCTTTTATGCCTGTTTGAATTTTACTGGCAGGATGACAAACAGGTTATACCTATTTTCTCAAAGGAGCATCGATATGACAAAAAAAACCGATAACAAACACGCTGTAAAACATCATCTGCACCCATTTTCAGATAATGCTCAGCTTAAAAAGCATGGTGTACGCATGATGGTAAAGGCAAAGGGAATTTATGTTTATGACAGCGAAGGCAATGAAATCATTGATGGCATGGCCGGTTTGTGGTGTGTGAACATTGGCTACGGCCAGAAAAAACTGGCCAAAATTGCTGAAAAACAAATGGAAGTGCTGCCGTTTTACAATACTTTTTTCAAAACCACCCATCCGGCCGTAATCAGATTATCCGAAAAACTGGTTGAAATCACTCCAAATAATTTTAATCATGTGTTCTATACCAATTCAGGTTCTGAATCTATTGATACCATGATCCGCATGGTGCGCCATTACTGGTCGTCAGTGGGCCAGCCAAATAAAAAAATCATCATCGGGCGCTGGAATGGCTACCATGGCTCCACACTTGGCGGAGCCAGCCTTGGCGGCATGAAAAGTATGCATGAGCAAGGTGATTTACCCATTGCCAACATCGTACATATTGATCAACCCTGGTATTACGGTCTGGCCGATGACAATGAAAGTGAAGAAGAATTTGGTATTCGTGCTGCCAACTGGCTGGAAGAAAAAATACTGGCTTTAGGAGCAGATAAAATCGCAGCTTTCGTCGGTGAGCCGATTCAAGGAGCTGGTGGAGTCATTATTCCGCCTACTACCTATTGGCCAAGAATAGAGGAGATTTGTAAGAAATATAACATTTTACTGGTAGCCGACGAGGTGATTTGTGGGTATGGTCGTACCGGTAATTGGTTTGGATTTGAAACATTAGGTTTTACACCGGATATCTTTACCACAGCCAAAGGTCTGTCATCAGGATACTTGCCGATTGGCGCAGTTTTGGTTAATGACAAAGTAACTGAAGGACTGCTGGCAGGCGGAGAATTCAACCATGGCTTTACCTACAGTGGACATCCCGTCGCAGCTGCAGTGGCGTACGAAAACCTCAATATACTGGATAAAAAAAACATAATTGAAAAGGTACGTACTAAAACCGGCCCTTATCTGCGCAAACGCTGGCAAGAGACTTTCAGCAAATTCAAATATGTAGCTGATATCCGCAGTGAAGGACTGATGTGTGGTTTTACGCTGGTAAAAAACCGTGAAACACGAGAACTTTTTGACGATTTTGGCAGCACAGGTTTGATATGTCGCGATATCTTTTTCAAAAACAATCTGATTTTCCGTGCCTGTGGTGATCATATGGTCGCTGCACCACCACTAATTATTTCCAAAAAGGAAATTGATAATATGCTCGATATTGCGTCTGCGTGCATGCGTGAATTTGAAGAAATGATGGATAAAAAGCTGAAAACAGATACAGACAAAGCTGCCTGAGATTTATCAGGATATACATAAGACCTGAATTTATTCAGGTCTTTTTATTTCAATCTAATTCTATACCTTTCATGGCCATATTGCTTACGGGATTTAGTATCAGATTCGTATTTTGCGGCGTCAAAGTTAAAGGTATTGTCCGCTTGACCAATACCAAACCATATATAGCAGCCAAATGCGGCCACCATCGATTACCCATATACTCTATTGTATGATGGTTTGTTCCATAGCATGCAGGAATACCATAGCCCATAAACTGACCTTCTTCCAAAAAAAGGCCGAAGCGCTGCATACGTTTTACAGCTGCACTGGCCGATAACAAATGTAACGATACGGAGATGCCACGTTGATAAAATAAACGCCAGTAACCCTTAACATTCAGACCGGTCAGAATGAGATGACCACCAGGTACCAGTATGCGCGCCATTTCAGCTATCGTCTCATCCGGAGCGGAAAGCGTATCCAGACCATGTGGCCATATAATAGTATCTACACTTTGTTCTGCCCATGGTAAAAAATTATTTTCAGCCACTACCGCAACATTGGCGTCTGCATGATTGTTCTGCACCAGATATTCGGATTCAGCTGCAAAAACCTCTTTGAATTGCCAGTGTGAAAAACCACATTGCATAATGGTACCAAAACGCAACACGGCCAATTTCTGCCGAATAAACTGTTGTTCAAGGCTACTCAGATAAGCACCGAAAGCATGCTGTGTAAGCCAGTCTGTCAATTGCGGATAACTCATTAACCACACCATCGTGTTTATGTTAAATCAATGCCATAGCCATTTAAAAACATCTAGCACATCTTCATGATTACTGTAAAAATAGGGATTTATCCTTGACCGTTAAGGACTTCCTATTTAATATTAATAGGATTTTGCATAAATTTTACGGTTATCCGAATGGCTCAATTGAAGCATATGGTACTAGCACTCACTAGCTTAGTACTCGCCCCTACTATCTCATTTGCCCAATCTTATACCAGTAATGGCATCGGACTATCAATCATGAACCTGAATGCAGCCACCCTAAAAGGGAAAGCGTATTCAACACGTGATATCTGGGGACGCATGCGTCAGGATTTTAGGATGACTGAAGTCAATCCTGAAATTATTCGCCGGCAGGAACAATATTATTCAAGCCATGGCGACTATTTCAACCGTACTATTCTGCGGAGTCAGCCCTATTTATATCACATTGTGAATGAAGCCGAAAAACGTCAGATGCCAGCAGAAGTAGCATTGCTGCCATTTATTGAAAGTGCTTTTGTCAGTAAGGCACAGTCTCGTGTAGGCGCATCAGGTTTGTGGCAATTTATGCCAAATAGTGGACGACAGTACGGTCTGGAACAAACTAATCTGTACGATGGTCGACATGATGTCTATGCTGCTACCGATGCCGCATTAAACTATCTGCAATATCTTTACAGCCTATTTGGTGACTGGTCACTGGCTCTGGCTGCCTATAACTGGGGTGAAGGCAATGTGGGCAAGGCCATCAAACGCGCCCAGCTAGCAGGGATAGACCCCACATATGAAAACCTGCGCATGCCTAATGAAACCCGTAATTACGTACCCAAACTACTGGCTGTGCGTAATATTATTGAAAACCCGCAGGCTTTCGGCATTAATTTGGTTTCCGTGCCTAACCGACCCTATTTCGAAGCCATCAGCATTGATCAGCCAATTGATATAGATGCTGCTGCGCGACTGGCCAATATTTCTACATCTGAGTTTTTAACACTTAATCCCAGCTTCAAAAGTCCAGTATTTATCCCAAAAGAAAACCGCAAAATGCTGCTGCCGATTACCGCTGTAAACACTTTCGAGCGTAATTATCGCAAAGCAGATAAAAGCAGCTTGCTGTCTTGGAATATTTACAAAGCATTTGCTCCCACCAGCGTAGCTGATTTAGCGGCACAGACCGGAATGAGCAGCGCCGAAATCAAACGTTTGAATAATCTGAGCGGCAATACTGTGCCTGCTGGGCGCAGCCTGCTAATCAGTAAAAACAGTTTCAGCAATCAGAACCTGGATTCTTTCAGCAATACAGATACAGACCCGTTGCTTAATATTGCAATGGCACAGCCTGTTTTGCCCCCAGGCACCTTTGTAACACATCCAGTGGTATCTGTTTCTCAGACTAGCGAGGTGGCGAATACAGACAATCAGCAGGCACCAGTATTAACCCGCACAACTACTGTTACCACTACGGCACTTAATACTGCACAACCTTTGCCAGACAATACGACAGTTCAAACCGTAGCTGTTGCCACTTCTCAGCCTGCCGCCAATTCAGTAGCGCCAGTTGTAGCAGAAAACAATGATGCATTGATGCAAATTGCTCAGAATGCCGAACTACAGGCAGCCGCAGCCGCTTCAGTACAGAAAACACTGGCACAGGCGGAACGTGAAGAAGCTCAGGCAGCACGGTCTGCAGAAATTCGTGCAGAACGCGCTACACGCAATACCATTAATGTGGTCGATAGCCGCAGCAGTATTGCTCACAAAGTGAACAAAGGTGATACTTTATTTTCCATAGCTCAACGCTATAATATTAATGTAGCCGATTTAGTCACCGCTAACAATTTGCGCGGACACAATCTTCAGATAGGACAAGTACTGAAAATTAGTCCTAATAGCGATAACAAACGTATGCTTGCAGCTGTAGGTAAAGGCAAAGAAACAAAAGGTAGTATTGTTCCGGTGTCCTATACTGTTAAAAAAGGCGATACACTCAGTAGTATTGCTCAACGGCTGAATATTCCAGTGAGCAAACTACAAAAAGTACATGGCAAGCAGGTATTGCGTCCGGGCCAGAAAATTAAATTGACCAATCTGTAATCTTTATTAATTATCATCTAAAAAAGGGTTTGTGCTTACTTGCATAAATCCTTTTTTATCTTTTATCAGCTTGATTAGATTTAGGAATAATGTACTGATTGTAGCACTATGCATGCCAAAACGATGCCCGCTTATGAACGCTGAGTACTAATTCTTTCATCAGTATCTCCTCCTCTATTGAGCAGATTACCGATTTCATTATTTATGCTTTTAACATTACCACAAACACATTTCAATACTTTATTTCCGTTCCAATCTACTTTTAGACTACATCTAACAATCATTCCAGTAATCGCAACTTTCTCTCAGCGCTGGAAAACCACAGGACATAAACCACTTGAACAATGTGTTTAGTATACCTGCACGACAGACTAAAAAATTTATAGGTACAGATATATAAAGCAAAAAATCAACCCTGAAAGCTTTATGATATTTTAATAATATAAATACATATTTTGTTTTCAAAAAGTATGCAGATTAGCATACAAAATTTTTTATAAGCTGCTAGAATTCTGCCAGAATCATGAAAAAAACAGAATAAGTCCTTTTCAAAGCTCAAAGAAAATTTTTTATTATGCTCTACTTCAGTATTAACAGTAACGACAATCATCATCTCGGGTTTCTGGTGCTGACTGATGAAGATGATTCTGCTTACACCGATGGTGCAACTGGTTATTATGCTGTCAAAGCTCAGGCAGATACAGCAGACCGTCAAGCCTGTGCGGCTCAATGGCAGCTGCTGGAGCAATTATCAGAGCAAGAAAGCCTGAAATGGTACCGGCAGTCGGATTACGTTCAATTGTGTGATGCACAAGACCACATTATTGGACGTTTAAAGCAACAATATCTGAATCTCTGTGGCCAGCAATTTTTGCTAAACGATCTAACTGGCACTCTGTAATTATTCAGACCACCCTTTTACAAGGTTATTTATGTCTACCCCTGATATGTTGCCTTCTGGCAGTCAGTTTGCTTTTGCCCGCACCCGCAGGTTTCTGCCACTCTTTGGTACCCAGTTTTTCGGTGCTTTTAACGATAATCTCTTTAAAACAGCATTATTTGTCTTAATAAGCTTTTATGGGCTGGGAACTCATTCTTGGCTGCCAGCCAGTCAAATGCTCAACGCCGGTGCGTTGTTGTATATCCTGCCCTATTTTCTGTTCTCAGCCTTATCGGGTGAATTATGTAATAAGCTGGATAAAGCAATATTGGCTCGCTGGATTAAAGCAGCTGAAATTGGCATTATGCTGGTAGCTGGAATTGGCTTCTGGTTAGAGTCGGTATCTCTATTAATGCTATGTCTGTTTCTAATGGGTACCCATTCTACCTTGTTTGGTCCGTTGAAATATGCCATCTTGCCGGAATATTTACCACGTTATGAATTACTTAATGGCAACAGCCTGATTGAAAGTGGTACATTTCTTTCCATATTGTTCGGACAAATATTCGGCACCATTCTGGCCGGCACCAATACCGCATGGCTGTTTGGTATTCTATTGTTGGTTGCCATACTTGGACAACTTTCAAGCATGTTCATGCCACGCGTACCGGCTCAGATTCCACAGCAATATATCAATGTAAATATCTGGCACAGCACCACACAGCTTCTCCAACAGACTTATCGGCAGAAAAATGTTTGGGTTGCCATTATCGGTATTTCTTGGTTTTGGCTGCTTGGCTCAGTGTATATTACCCAGCTTCCCACGTTTACCCGTCTGAATCTAGGCGGTAATGAGGCTGTGTTCAATCTGATGCTTACGCTATTTTCACTAGGCATAGGATCTGGTTCTATTTCCTGCGCTCGTCTGAGCCATCATCAACTGCACCTTGGTCTGGTCGTACTCGGCACACTGGGAATGACTATATTTGGTCTGCTGCTGGTGTGGTTTACACAAACACCTCACCAGTCAATAGGCGGTATTAATGAATTTTTGAGCCGCCCTCACAGCTTTTCTATCATGTTGTGCATTATTGGCATTGGATTTTGTGGTGGTTTCTTTTCACTGCCTTTGTATACATGGCTGCAAACGACCAGTACTGATGCATTCCGTGCTCATGCTATAGCAGCCAATAACATTATCAATGGTTTGTTTATGGTCTGCGCTGCCCTGTTGAGTGCTGTACTTATCTGGCTTTCTGACAGTATCAAAATACTATATCTGCTAGTGGCACTCGGCAATATACCGGTACTATTCTACTTATGGCGCTGCGAAGAATTACACCTTGATTTTAAGAGATTTATTTTACGCAAACATTAAAACGTTTACCGGATAGCGTTAAATTCAAGTTTTGAAATGGGTATAATACCGGATGGTTTTAATAAACAGCAAATTGATTAAAGCCAGCATCCCATTCCTTTTGCTCGGGAAAGGCATTATGTCAGATAACGATACCATTCATATTCGCGGCGCACGCACACACAATCTAAAAAATATTGACCTGGATATACCTCGCCATCAGTTGGTCGTGATTACCGGCCTTTCTGGTAGCGGCAAATCTTCACTGGCATTTGATACATTATATGCAGAAGGTCAACGCCGCTATGTAGAGAGTCTGTCGGCTTATGCACGCCAGTTTCTGCAAATGATGGAAAAACCAGATGTCGATTTGATAGAAGGTCTTTCTCCAGCCATTTCTATTGAGCAAAAAGCCACCAGCCACAATCCCCGCTCTACAGTAGGTACGGTCACCGAAATTCATGATTATCTGCGTTTACTGTACGCTCGCATCGGTACACCATATTGTCCAGAACATAACCTTCCGCTTTCAAGTCAGACAGTTTCGCAGATGGTAGACCATATTTTGGCACTTCCAGAAGAGAGTCGAGTAATGATTCTGGCACCTGCCGTGCGCGGACGCAAAGGTGAATTTGTCGATTATTTTGCTGACTTACAAGTTCAGGGCTTCGCACGAGTTCGGGTAGATGGCGAAGTCTACGCCATAGAAGAAGTACCCAGTCTACAAAAAAACATCAAGCATGATATAGATGTGGTTGTCGACCGTGTAAAAGTACGTTCAGATATCAAACAGCGGCTGGCTGAAAGTTTTGAAACCGCATTGAGACTGGGTAATGAACGTGCACTTGCTATTGAAATGGACTCCGGTCAAGAACATTGGTTTTCTGCCCGTTTTGCCTGTCCTGTATGTTCCTACAGCTTACAGGAACTTGAGCCACGTCTGTTTAGTTTCAATAATCCAGTAGGCGCCTGCCCGAGCTGTGACGGTCTGGGAAGTATGGATTATTTCGACCCTGAACGTGTAGTAATGCATCCAGATTTATCACTGGCTGCAGGCGCCATTAAAGGCTGGGACAAACGCAATACTTTCTATTTTCAGATGATTCAGTCTCTGGCTCATCACTATGATTTTGACATTGATAAACCATTTAGCCAGCTCACTGAAAAAATTCAGAATATTATTCTGTATGGTTCGGGTAAAGAACAGATTGAATTTACTTATCTATCTGAACGTGGCACCCACATTCGCAACCATTCATTTGAAGGGATTATACCTAATCTGGAACGACGCTACCGTGAAACTGACTCCACTACTGTACGCGAAGAATTAACCCAGTATCAAAGCCATCGTGCCTGTCCTGCTTGCGGTGGTGCACGTCTGCGTACCGAGGCACGCTACGTATATGTAGGTGGTAAACCATTGCAGGTAATTAATTCCTGGCCACTGACTACTACACTTGATTTTTTTCAAAACTTGAACTTAGAAGGCAATAAAAAACAAATTGCCGAAAAAATTCTTAAGGAAATTAATGAACGCCTTGGGTTCTTGATTAATGTTGGTCTGAATTACCTCAATCTTGCTCGTAGTGCCGAAACACTGTCTGGAGGCGAAGCACAACGTATTCGTTTGGCCAGCCAGATTGGTTCCGGCCTCACAGGTGTAATGTATGTGCTAGATGAACCCTCTATTGGTCTACATCAGCGCGACAACGACCGCTTACTGGATACTCTTAAGCACCTGCGTGATTTAGGCAACAGCGTTATCGTGGTTGAGCATGACGAAGATGCGATTCGTGCAGCTGATTTTGTTGTTGATATGGGGCCGGGTGCCGGTGAACACGGGGGTAATGTGATTATTGCTGCGCCACCCGCACAAGTTGCCGCCTGCAAGGAATCGGTAACAGGCCAGTATTTAAGCGGTAAAAAAGCTATCAGTATACCTAAGCAGCGTACTCCCATAGACAAAAAACGTTTGCTGGTATTAAGCGGTGCTAGCGGTAACAATTTGAAAAATGTGAATCTAACCTTGCCACTGGGCTTGATTACCTGCATCACCGGTGTATCTGGCAGTGGTAAATCCACTCTGATCAACGATACCTTGGCCAAAATCACCGCTCGGGAACTAAATCGGGCTAGAGAAGAACCGGCACCCTATGATGATATCAAAGGACTGGAACATCTAGATAAAGTAATCAACGTTGATCAATCCCCTATTGGCCGCACACCGCGTTCGAATCCCGCTACCTATACCGGCCTTTTTACCCCCATCCGTGAGCTGTTTGCCGGTGTACCCCTCTCTCGTGAGCGCGGTTATAACGTCGGCCGTTTTTCCTTTAATGTAAAAGGTGGACGCTGCGAAGCTTGTCAGGGTGATGGCGTCATCAAGGTAGAAATGCATTTTCTGCCCGATATCTATGTGCCATGTGAAGTCTGCCATGGCAAACGTTACAACCGTGAAACACTTGAAATACAGTATAAAGGCAAGAATATCAGTGAAATTTTAGAAATGACGGTAGAAGAAGCATGTACTTTTTTTGATGCTGTACCAACGGTCAAACGTAAATTACAAACGTTATTGGATGTGGGGTTAGGCTATGTACGCCTGGGGCAATCTGCTACCACGCTTTCCGGTGGCGAAGCACAACGCGTTAAACTGGCACTGGAGCTGTCTAAACGCGATACCGGCAGAACACTGTATATTCTAGATGAGCCAACCACAGGTTTGCACTTTGCCGATATTGCCTTGCTGCTGGATGTAATCCAGCGCTTAAAAGGCAAAGGCAATAGCATAGTAATTATTGAGCATAATCTAGATGTGATTAAAACTGCCGACTATATTGTTGATCTTGGCCCTGAGGGTGGTGATGGCGGCGGTACAATAATTGCAGAAGGCACACCAGAAGAAGTAGCGGCCAATAGCAAAAGCTATACCGGCAAATATCTTAAACCCATGCTGAAAAATAAATAAATACCCAAATTATCAGACCAATACATTCTGGAACAACCATAATAACTGCTTATGGCTTTACTATGTGTAAAAACCACCAGATATAAGCATTTTATGTTAAGGTAAAGCTCTGCATTTTATTGTGTATCTTCATTAAGGTTAAATATGAAAAAATTGTTATTTGCATTATTATCTGTAGCCGCTATCAGTACAGTTTTGACTGCATGCGGCCAGAAAAACGAAGCTGAACCAGCAGCCAGCACCAGTAGCGCTCCGGCTCCTGCTAAAGAAAAAGTTTTGAAAGTAGCCGCATCGCCCGTACCTCATGCAGAAATTCTAAAAGTGGCCAAACCGCTACTGCAAAAAGAAGGTATTGATTTACAGATAGTGCAAATGACGGATTACGTCCGCCCCAATATTGCTCTGGCAGAAAAAGATGTAGATGCCAACTTTACCCAGCACAAACCCTATTTGGATGATTTTGTTGAAAAACACAAAATGCAGTTAACCGCTATTGCCAATATTCATGTAGAACCCATGGGGATTTACTCGAAAAAAGTAAAATCTTTGAATGAAGTTCCGGATGGCGGTTTAGTAACCATTCCCAATGATGCCACCAATGGTGGCCGCGCCTTACTATTGCTTCAGAAAGCAGGTTTAATCAAACTGAAAGCTGATGCAGGTATCAGCGCCACCGTACGTGATATTGTCGACAATCCGAAACATCTGAAAATCACCCCCATGGATGCGCCACAATTGCCCCGTACTCTGAATGACGCCACCCTGTCTGTGATTAATACGAATTTTGCCATGGAAGCCAAACTGGTACCCACTAAGGATGCGCTGTTTATCGAAGAAAAAGATTCTCCCTATGCAAACATTCTGGTTGTACGCACAGGTGATGAAAATCGCGAAGAAATTCAGAAGCTAAAACAGGCCATGACTTCCCCTGAAGTGAAAAAATTTATTGAAGAAAAATATCAGGGCGCCATCATCCCTGCATTCTAAACTTTAAAATTTGCATATCAATAAAACAAACCCTCAGATATTTGTTCTGAGGGTTTATTATGTCAGTAATACATAAAATCTTATAAATCTTCAGGCCTTACCGCTTGCCATTGTCCTAAAGGCAAATCAAGTGAAAAAACATTCAGACGGCCGATACTAACCCGCACCAAACGCAAACAAGGCCAGCCCACTTTGGCACACATACGACGTACCTGACGGTTTTTGCCTTCGCTGATGCTAATCTGCAACCAAAAGTCAGTTACTGTTTTGCGCTCACGAATTGGTGGTACTCGTGGCCACAGATGTTTGATTTCTGCTGCATCTAGTACACGCACTTGAGCCGGAGCAGTCACAAAATCACCAAGATCTACTCCACGTGATAAGTGCTGCAAAGCCTGCTTATCTGGTTTACCTTCAACTTGTGCCCAATACGTTTTTATCAGCTTGTATTTCGGTTGTGCAATTTTGGCCTGCAAGCGCCCGTTTGCAGTGAGCAAAAGTAACCCTTCACTATCCGTGTCCAGCCTGCCGGCAGGATAAACATCCGGTACTGGCACATATTGCTTTAGAGTAGGATATTTTTCATGAGCACTGAATTGGCAAATCACTCCGTAGGGCTTATTCAGCACAATCAAATCCGGTACCGACATAATATTTTATCCAATCAAACAAAAAAGGCTGCCAAAACCCATCTTAGCAGCCTGTATTCTCAGCACAAAATTCAACTCAGCAATAACGCATCATCGGTGACTTTCTCACCTTGTGTATGCTCGAACATTTGTAATAAATCAGTCACACCCATGCCAGCGCGCTTTTCGCCGTCCACATCCAGCACTACCCGCCCCTGATGTAGCATAACAGTACGGGTACCATGATCCAAAGCCTGCTGCATAGAATGAGTTACCATCATTGCCGTTAATTTGTTTTCACGCACGATACGATCTGTCAGCTCAAGTACAAAGGCTGCAGTTTTTGGGTCTAGTGCAGCAGTATGCTCATCCAGCAACAAAATTTTTGAGCTCTGTAAAGAAGCCATCAGCAGACTGACTGCCTGACGCTGTCCGCCGGAAAGCAAACCGATGCGATCACTGAGCCGATTTTCCAACCCTAAATTAAGCATAGCCAATTTTTCGCGAAATAATTCGCGATATTGCCCCTTAATTGCTGAGCGCAAACCACGGCAGCTTCCCCGTTTCAGTGCCAGAGCCATATTTTCTTCTATCGTCAGCGCCTCACAGGTACCAGCCAACGGGTCTTGAAACACCCGTGCCACCAGCGGTGCACGTTTATAGGCAGGCTCATTGGTAACATTTTTATTATTAATAGTGATTGTGCCGGAATCTACCTGAATATCGCCACTGATAGCATTAAGAAAAGTAGATTTACCAGCACCGTTACTGCCGATTACAGTGACAAACTCACCTTCAGCAATATTCAGGCTCATGCCACGCAAGGCAGGATTTTCTATCGGAGTCCCCGCATTGAATGTCAGGCGTAAATCATCTGCGCGCATCATGATTTTAGTTTCCTTTTAAAATAACGTTTAATCACCGGTAGGCGCAGTGCCAGAACCACCAGAATAGCCGTTATCAGATTCAAATCCTGCGGACCGAAGCCAATGTGTTGCAGTGTATCACTACCCAATGCTAATGCAATAAAGGCTCGATAAAGCACAGCCCCCACAATCACCGCCAGCGTAATCACAATAAAACGTTTGGCGGGAATCAACGTTTCACCAATAATCACCGCAGCCAAACCAACCACAATGGTACCGATACCAATTGAAATATCAGCTCCGCCCTGTGTCTGCACAAACAGCGCGCCACCCAAAGCAATAAAAGCATTAGAAAGTGCCATGCCAAGCAATAAAATACGCGAAGTATTGACACCCTGCGCACGAGCCATACGTGCATTCACACCGGTCGCACGCATGGACAAACCGATTTCGGTGGCAAAAAACCAGTCCAGAAAAAACTTAGCAACCAATACAAAGCCAAAAATAACCAGCGGCTGCACCCAGTACTGATTACTGTCGTCAGCATTAAAAAACGGTGTAAACACGCTAGGCTGATCGAGCAATGGCAAATTCGGTGCACCCATAATACGCAGATTCACGGAATATAAGGCTACCATCACCAGAATACTGGCCAAAAGCTGCATGATTTTTAGTGATACATGCAGCCATGCTGTTATCAGGCCTGCACAGGCGCCAGCTGCCCCAGCAAGCGCGGTAGCCAGCCAAGGATTCATTCCATGAGTGACGCATACAGCAAACATAGCACCACCAAGCGGAAAGCTGCCATCTGCTGTCAAATCCGGAAAATCCAGAATACGAAATGATATCAGTACACCCAAAGCAACAAGGGCATAGATCAGCCCACTTTCTAAAGCACCAAATAAAGCTATAGAAGACATATAAACAAATGTTTCATTATAGTTGGAAATAAAAACAACATCGGCAAAGCTTATGGCAGCCTGCCGATGTCACGGTTTTCAGCCCTCAGACTGGTAATTCTAATCAATTATTTTAGCATCTTTAAGCAACTGCGGCGGTAAAGTAATTCCCTGTTCAACAGCATGGGATTTACTTACCATCAAATCCAGCTGTTCCGCCGACATACGCTGTGGAGCAATATTGCCCGCTTTTTCGCCTTTCAGAATTCGACCGACAATTTTACCTGTAGCCATACCCAGCTCATGGTAATTCACACCTAATGCTACTGCTGCACCTCGTTTAACCGAACCAGTATCCGAAGCCACCAGCGGCATTTTCATATCTTTTGCAACTTTATACATGGATTCATAAGCCGAAACCACATTATTGTCCAGCGAAGTGTAAATCAGATTGGCCTTGCCTTGCAGGCTTTTAGTCGCCATAGGTACATCAGTGGTGCGCTGTGCTGGTGCAGCAGCTACATTAATACCATCTTTAGCCAATAAAGATTGCAGCTGGCCCAGTACCACAGTGGAATTCACCTCTCCCGGACTGTATACATATCCTACCGTTTTCAGATTTGGCACAACCTGCTTCATTAAAGCAATCTGTGGCTGCAAAGGCAGCTCATCAGATACGCCGGTAACATTTGTCTTGCTTGGCTCCCAGCTAGGTACCAGCTTAGCAGCCACAGGGTCGGTTACGGCAGCAAATACCACCGGTATATTACGTGTTGCGGCCACCATGGACTGCGCACTAGGCGTTCCGATCGCCACTATCGCATCAGGATTACTGCCAGCAAATTTTTTCGCAATCTGGCCAGCAGTAGCTGTATTACCCTGCGCACTCTGGAAATCAAGCTTTAAATTCTTACCCTGCTCATAACCTTCAGCACGCAATTCATCTATTACCCCCTGACGCACCGCATCCAGCGCCGGATGTTCAACAATTGCCGTAATAGCTACCTTTTTCATACCATGATTATCGGTACCGGCTTTTTCACTCTGACCAGAAGGCGAACAGGCTGTTAGCAGACAGGCAGCAGTTAAGCCCAGAATCATTAAGGTTTGTTTTGCTCTGAGCATAGTAATTTCCTCAGCACAGGGTTATTCAAAAACTTTTCGCAAAAAAATTGCCATCACCCACTTAATGAAGCAGATGATGGCATAAATTATACAAAAATCCAGTCTGATTGCGTATCTAAATTACCAAAGCAAACTATTTTATACTGAAATAAAAAATCATAATTTAATTTATTTAAGCAATAAAATATCAACAATTAGATTAAATAAAATAAAATATGCTTAAAGATAGCAATTTATGCCATTTCTCACTTTTCTAATCCTGCAGCCATGATAACTATTCAGGCAACTTAGCCTACAGGATTGAAGCCAAACAACCACGTTTTCCATGCCAGCCGCTGCTGACGTGCACGCGGAACAATTAATTGATAATTCATTATATTTTCCACTCCATCCAGCCTAATCTCTTCCAGCAAAGCTGCTATCGTTGCCAGAACAGCCAGACTGGCGCGCTGACGGCGCCGATCTGCCGATGGCAGCATGGCTACAACCGATTTTATCTGCTGTTGCAGCTCAGCCATCGACATATTCAGTAAAGTTTTGAATTCTTCCCCACCTTGTCTGTTTATCACCAGATGAGCCGGAACATTAAAAGCCTGTAATGTTTCTACCGGAATATATAATTTTCCTTGTCGTGCATCCGCTCCAATTCTGGAAAATAACCTCACTAATATAACTGTTTCACCTACCTTGCCGGCAAAATCCAATGTTTGGGGAACAGAAAATCCTAATACCCTGCTACTTAAACGCCCTTGTACCATCCCAGCTGCCGCTGCATATCTGCGCAACTGAGCCATATCATGGAATCTCGCCTGAGTTAACTCAGTACGATAAGCATCTATCAGTGCCTGTAATTCCGACTGTGGCAGACAATATAATCCAACCAGAGGTAGCAGTGCCTGCATCAGTGGATGTTCGGGTTTATCTGTTGCTGCAAACAAACCGCTTATCTGATTCTCCCACCAGCTGAGTGTAGTCAGAGCCAGATCAGCTTGCGAACAATCCTGTACCACATCCTGCAATTCCTGCTGCAAAGCATAAAGTACGATCAGTGCCTGACGCTGGCTACGAGAAATAAAAGGAAAACGAAAAGCCATGACATTTCTGCCATGGCTTATCTTCTGATAACAATATTCTAATGGCTGCACAGCAATAAAAAACTTTAATCAAAATGCTATTGTAACCTCTTCTGTGCATTTCTCCAGCATTACCATGTAATTCAACTATCTCTCCTGTTTTTCCTTTTTCACTTCACCAGTCTTTAAAATATAATTCAACTGTCCATTCCAAAACTCAACCATAAAGATATCGTCTTCTGCCAGATGCTCCTGCTGAATTTTTTGTTTCAGCCATTCCTCTTCCTCATGAATTCTCTTTAGTTCGGATTTGCGAAACTCTCCGTCCTTAAATAAAATCAATGAAGGGTATTTTCCTTTATCGGTCAAAACAGTCAGATCACCTCTAGGTTCAATCTGGGCATAATTCACTTCCTGAAAAGAAGTCACACCCTGTGCATGCAATATAGAAGCAATATTCAGAATATCAACTTTATTTCTTTTATCTAAAATATTATCCATCAGAAAGCGTCCATCTTTCATAATCGGAATCGGCTCACCAATAGCAAACATTCTTAAAAATGAAATATGCTTACACGACCAATTTAAAATTGAAATCAGTACCACACCCATCAACAACACAATAATATATTGATAAAATGGAATATCCTGATTATAAATTACCCCGCCGATAATACCGCCGAGGACGAAGTTCCCAATAAAATCCACCGGAGTCATCTGATTTAATTGAGTTTTACCAGTAAAATTCAGATGAAGAATAACAATCAGAAAGCCAGAAACAAACTTTGCCAACACCCACAAATAGTATTCCATAGATACTCCTTACGGTGATTAAGGTTATTCATCAAACAAAAATTGGCTATGCCATTTTGTTTTGATTATCTAGATGCCACAACAGACAGTTTAATGCTTCATTATTGCAAACAGAACGACACACTTTAACGCCATTACAACCCATTGAATCACAATAATAATTTGTAATTACAATTTTTACAAAATCATATAATTTATTGCATCTTTTATACATACCAAAACTAGCACACTTTTATCAAAGCAAACCAAACATAGCCAGATAAAATCGAATTACATTAACATATTAAATATTATATTTATCAGGTACAATCAGATTGATACTACGTTTTCCGCTATAATTGTCCACTTTACATATTGAAGTAATATCTATGTCTAATCAGCGTCTCATCATCGGGTTTCACGCAGTTAATGCACGTCTATGGCAGAACCCTAGTAGCATTATCGAACTTTATGTACTCGAAGGAAAACATGATGCCCGTATGCGTGACGTCATAAATAAAGCTGAAGCAGAAAATGTACGCATTATCAGCGTTGATCAGGCTCGCCTTGATACCTTAAGCAAACACGCGCGCCATCAAGGTGTAGTTGGCTTTATCGATGCCTCCAAACAACATATAGACATAGAAGACGTACTAGATAATCTGAATGAACCACCTTTATTGCTGATTCTGGATGGCATTACCGATCCGCATAATCTAGGTGCCTGCTTGCGCGTAGCCGATGTAATGGGCGTGCACGCTGTCATCGCTCCCAAAGACAAAAGTGCCGGCCTCAATGCCACCGTTAGCAAAGTAGCTTGCGGAGCAGCAGAAACAGTACCTTACATTACCGTAACCAACTTAGCGCGTACCATCCGTGACTTGAAACAGCGCGGCATCTGGATTGTTGGAACAGCCATGGATGGCAGTGATGATTTATATCATTTTAATGCACCACAAGCAGTAGCCTGGGTAATGGGTGCAGAAGGCAGCGGCATGCGCCGCTTAACACGTGACTTGTGTGATACACTCGTTTCTATCCCCATGTTTGGTACGGTTGAAAGCCTCAATGTCTCTGTCAGTACCGGAATCGTTTTAAGTGAAACGCGCCGGCAACGGGTATATGCAGCTCATGAATAATTAATAATTCCCTAAAAAACCAATACAAAAAAGGAGATTTTAATGATATGGTGCATTCTTGCCCTCGTACTGTTTGTACTTGAAATGTTTAGCGGCACATTTTATTTACTTGTCATAAGCGCTTCATTCTTAAGCGCTGGTTTAGCTGAATGGCTGCTAAACACCAGCAACAATACCAACGCAATTTTAGCCACGTTTTTTTCACTTATCGGTATCATTATTGTACGTGTATGGCAAAAGAAGCATCCGCGTGAAAACAAAGCCAAAGCAAGTGACAGTCCTGACTATGGCCAGATTGTAATCCTGTCCAAACCACTTACCGATGGCTTGTGGCAAGTACAATACCGCGGCACCATTTGGCAGGCACGTTTTACTCAGCCTACCCATGCCAAAGCCGGTGACACTGCTCATATCATCAGTCATAACGGAAATATTTTAAATCTCACTCTATCTGCATCTATCAACCATCAGGAATAATCATGATTCTGACCTTCATCTTCCTTGCTGCCATAGTCTTTTTTATTTGCATGGCATTTAAAGTTGTGCCACAACAAGAGGTTTACATTGTCGAACGTCTGGGACGCTATCATGCCACGCTTGAAGCCGGTCTGAATTTTATTATTCCGATAATTGACCGAGTAGCTTATAAACATACACTGAAAGAAATCCCGCTGGACGTACCCAGCCAAGTATGTATCACTCGGGATAATACCCAGCTTACAGTAGACGGCATCATCTATTTTCAGGTAACAGACCCTAAACTTGCCTCCTATGGTTCCAGCAACTTTGTTGTAGCCATTACCCAGCTGGCACAAACCACATTGCGCTCAGTTATCGGCCGCATGGAGCTGGACAAAACATTTGAAGAACGTGACGACATCAATCGTACAGTGGTAGCCTCTCTGGATGAAGCAGCCGTATCATGGGGCGTAAAAGTATTACGATATGAAATCAAAGATTTAGTACCACCACAGGAAATTTTACGTTCAATGCAGGCACAAATTACCGCTGAACGAGAAAAGCGTGCCCGTATTGCCCAATCTGAAGGTATCAAGCAAGAGCAGATTAATCTGGCAGCCGGTCAGCGTGAAGCCGAAATTCAGAAATCTCAAGGTGAAGCACAAGCTTCAATCAATGAATCTCAGGGCGCCAAAGTCGCTCAAATCAATCGTGCAGAAGGTGAAGCTGAAGCCCTGCGTTTGGTGGCTCAGGCTACCGCTGAGGCCATTCGTCAGGTTGCTGCCGCAGTAAAAGAACCTGGCGGTACCGAAGCTGTCAATCTTAAAGTTGCGGAACAATATGTAGATGCCTTTGCCAAACTGGCGAAAACCAACAATACACTGATTATGCCGGCCAATGTAGCCGATATTGGCAGCCTCGTTAGTGCCGGTATGAGCATAATCAAAGGCCAGAATACAACAATCGTAAAATAAATAGCTGATATAAATAAGATACAGGCTGCCATTCATTTTTGCTGGCAGCCTGATTTTTATATTCAAAAGATAATGCCAAGCATTCAATTAAACAAACACTATCAAGCCAATATAATAAACGTATCTACACACTTGGCGACTAATCCATCCATACAAAACTCTGATTTCCAGAAAAACTCTAATTTTCCATTAACGGCCACAACCAAGCCCAAACACTACGGCCTTCACTGCGCAATACCATATATGTGCGACAGGCAGCCGCAGTAGTCATGCTTTCTACACCAATTCCTTTGGCTGCCAGCTGAGCGGTCAGCCGCGGATGGATAAATACATGCTGACTACCCGTACCAATCAGAATAACTTCTGGATGTTTCTGCAAGGCAAGAGCAAAATCTTCAATACTTAATTCTGCCGCATTATTTTTAGCTAATGGCAATACTTCAATATCTGTAATACAAACAGGCTTTGAATATTGCTTTCCATTAATAGTAATTAGTCCCGTATCAATTTCTTCAATCCACAAACCCTGTTTGTCACGGATTTCATCAATCTGCATTAAATATTCCTTACGCCTAAGACACATCTTCAGATAGTGCAGTACAGTAGTAGTCAAAAAAGCGGTTTTCCGCTAGCATAGTAGATTATTTACGTAAAATTGCAAGTATCAGTCAATCATACAATCATATTCGTCTAATTTAAGGAGTAAAAATGCAGCCACTTCGCATTGGTTTGCTGGGCGTAGGTACAGTTGGTGGTGGTACCGTCAAACTATTACAGAATAATGCACATGAAATCACCCGCAGACTGGGGCGGGAGCTGATTATTACACATGCAGCCAGCCGAAATCTTGAGCGAACGCGAACAATATGCGGCCCCGATACCAACATTACAGACAATGTATTTGATGTAGTTACAGCTCCTGATGTAGATGTGGTAGTAGAGCTGATTGGAGGTTCAACCATTGCCAAAGATGCAGTGATTCAGGCGATCAAAAATGGCAAACATATAGTTACAGCAAATAAAAAGCTTCTGGCTGAATACGGCAACGAAATTTTCCGGTTGGCTTCTGAGCACAACGTAATGGTGATGTATGAAGCAGCAGTGGCTGGTGGTATCCCGATTATCAAAGCATTGCGTGAAGGGCTAGCAGCCAACCATATCGAATCCATTGCCGGCATCATCAATGGCACCAGCAATTTTATTCTCAGCGAAATGCGTGCTAACGGGAGCACTTTCCCTGAAGCACTGACACAGGCTCAAGCTTTAGGCTATGCCGAGGCCGACCCGACTTTCGATATCGAAGGACACGATGCAGGCCATAAACTTAGCATCATCTCAGCATTGGCCTTTGGTACTCCGATTAATTTCAGTCAGTGTTATCTGGAGGGCATCAGCCAGCTGCAAAGTCTGGATATTTGCTATGCTGAAGAACTAGGCTATCGCATAAAACTCCTTGGTATTACACGCAAAACTCCAGAAGGTATTGAGCTTAGGGTACACCCTACTTTGATACCTGAAAGCCGCCTACTAGCAAAAGTGGAAGGCGTAATGAATGCCGTATCAGTTCAGGCTGATATGATCGGGCAGACATTGTATTATGGTGCCGGTGCCGGTGCCGGTCCTACAGCTAGCGCCGTCATGGCAGATATCATGGATGTCACCCGATTACAGAATGCTGAAGCCAGCTATCGTGTACCTTATCTGGCATTTCAGTCTAGTTCACTACAAAATATTTCCATTCTGCCCATGGATGAAATCACCAGTAGTTATTATTTACGCGTATCTGCCTGCGATGAACCAGGTGTTCTGGGTGAAATAGCCAATATTCTGGCAGCAGAAAATATATCTATCGAAGCACTCATTCAAAAAGGCATTATCAATAAAGAGACTGCGGAAATTGTGATCCTGACCCATTCAACTAAAGAACGCTTTATCAAACAAGCGATGTCACAGATTCAAGCCTTACCACGCGTATTGTCGCCTGTAACGATGATTCGCATGGAAAGTTTACATCCTCGCTGATAATGCGAAAAAGTATTTAACATATTACAAAACGGGCAATATAGCCCGTTTCATTTTTTTAGTACAAAACAAAAAAGCAACTAAAAATATTTAATTCTATTAATCCACTATTTAAGTAAGTAGATTCATTTCTGTGAAATCAGCCAAATATTAAACAAAAATTCAAACAAATAAAATAAAAATAACTTTTTGTTTATATTTTGATTATTATTTTATTAACCACATTCAATCCCAAAGCAGAATGATTTATTCGAATAAAATATATTCCGTATATATATGTTGTTATAATATAATGCCGATAGTATATAATTATTTATTAAATCATGGTACCTCGTCGATTCCCATTCAGACATCAACTATATTCAGCCACACGATACTCATCGGGATTTAGTTTATTGAATTTATTAATCACGCTTTCCATTATTATAATATTAGCCGCCATAGCCTATCCTTCCTACCGTAAACACATTCTACAAGCCCGACTTCATCAGGCTCAGGCAGATTTACTTATCAACGGACAGTATCTAGCTAAACACTATCTGCATCATATCAGCTACCGAAAAAATGGAAACAGCTGGCCAACCCTACCTATTACACAAAATCAATATTTTTGCTTCCGCTTTCAAGGCAATCCTCGCTTTACCCGAGAAGAGCACTTCACCCTTAAAGCCGTTGCTCTGGATACTAATGAAGAACCACGTATACTTAAACTTAATCAGGATGGCCGAATTATTATGTGTCAAACCAGCAGCAGCCGTTGCGATGAAGAAGAGGACTTTTTTCACGCTAGCCGCCAGCCCGACCAAAGTTGCCAGATTTTTAACCAGTAGCCATACAGGACAACAGCAACAATTCAATGATGAAACTGTTACAATACCCAGTCTTTCTATCACAAATATCCTAACGTAGTCTGGTTGAAATATGAGTATTTTGTCTCTGGATAATGCCTGCTTTGCAGTTGGCCATCACCCGTTATTAGATCATGCTTCTCTGCAAATGGATGCGGGAGAAAAAATCGGTTTCATCGGCCGCAATGGTGCCGGTAAATCAACATTATTAAAAATTCTCGCCGGCGTACAAAAACTGGATGATGGAATACTTACCATTCAAAACGACCAGAAAATCGTTTATGTACCGCAGGAATCGTTTTTCGATCCACAGGCGACTATTTTCGATACCATTGCTCAAGGATTAGGCGAATTACAAAACCTACTGCATGAATATCACGAACTTAGCCAGAATATTAGCGATGAAAAAAGCTTAAACCGTTTAACGGAATTACAAAACGAACTGGAAAACCGTAATGGCTGGCAATTTGATGCGTTGATTGCCCAAACTTTGAGCGAACTTAACCTACCTGAAAATGAAATTATCGCTAATCTCAGTGGCGGTCAGAAAAAAAGAGTCGCACTCGCACAAGCATGGGTGCAAAAACCGGATATTCTCTTACTAGATGAACCCACCAACCATCTAGACATTGAGGCAATTGAATGGATGGAAAATCTGCTGAGTAATTTTGCCGGCAGTCTGATTGTCGTCACTCACGACAGACGGTTTCTAGATAAAGTGGCTACTCGTATAGTAGAGCTTGACCGTGGACATCTGCGCAGCTATCCGGGCAGCTTCAGTGCTTACAATGAAAAAAAAGCACAAGAGCTGGCTGTTGAGGCCGAACACAATCGTCTATTCGATAAATTCCATGCACAGGAAGAAGCGTGGATACGAAAAGGGATAGAAGCTCGTCGCACTCGCAACCAAGGGCGGGTAAAACGACTGGAACAACTACGGCGAGAACGTGCCGCACGGCGCGAAGTTCAGGGGCAAGTCAGTTTCAACCTTAACCGAGGCGAAGCCAGCGGCAAAATCATCGCCGAACTTGAGCATGCAGGATTTTCTTATGGTAATCACATCATCATGCGCGACTTCTCCGCTGTTATTCAGCGTGGCGATAAAATTGGCCTTATCGGGCCAAATGGGGTGGGTAAAACCACTTTTCTGAAGCTGATTTTAGGAGAGCTACAACCCACATCCGGTAAAATCCGTTTGGGTTCACGTCAGGAAGTAGCCTATTTTGACCAATTCCGCAGCGCATTGAATGAAAACGATACCGTTTTCGACACCATCGGCCAAGGTAACGATTACGTAGAAATTGGTGGTCAGCGCAAACATGTTATCGGCTATCTGGAAGAATTTCTGTTCTCACCTGCGCGAGTGCGTAGCGAGGTAAAATCATTGTCTGGCGGAGAACGTAACCGCTTGCTACTGGCTAAGCTGTTTACCCGCGCTGCCAACATTCTAGTACTTGATGAACCTACTAACGATTTGGATATTGATACACAGGAATTGCTGGAAGAATTGTTACGTGATTATACAGGCACAGTGTTTTTGGTCAGTCACGATCGTACTTTTTTGGATAATGTAGTCACTCAATCCATTGTATTTAGCGGAAATGGCCAGCTAAAAGAGTATATTGGCGGCTATCAGGATTATATTAATGCCCAAAAACGTGAGCAAAGCCTGCAAGCACCTTTAAATATTACAAACAAGGCCAATAACAACACCGCTGATAAAACACGCCCTAAAAACCGGCGCAGTGAAAAACTTTCTTTCAATGAACAACGTGAACTGGACAGCTTACCCGATACAATAGCTGCTCTGGAAGAAGAACAAACAGAATTAAATAATAAACTTTCTGATCCTGAAATCTTTAAAAACGATTACAAACAGGCTGCACAATGGCAGGCACGTGTTGCAGAAATTGAAGAATTATTGCTAGAAAACCTTGAACGTTGGGAAACACTGGAAGCAAAACAGAAACCCCAAAATTAAAATATATAAAAAATGGCTAGTGCATAAACACACTAGCCATCAATTTAAGCCTGATTCATTTCTTTGGATGGCGTCCGCCACCGCGCCGCATACATGCCTCATAGCGTCGGTTAACATTATTCGCATACCAGTTAGTATTGTAATCCTTGCTTAATTTAGGCCCGCTAATCACAACTTGCGGCATAATTGCATACGGAGGATTTTTATTAAACTGACGTTTATAGATTGCTATCACATTCTGATACGTGGACGTATTTTCAAACTCAGCCTGTTTTTCATGCAACAAATCCGAACGAATATCTTCCGGTTTCATTGAAATACCATGGTCAGCAAATAACTGATTCAAAGCAGTTTCAGTCTGACTTGGCATAGATTGAGGGTTATCATCCTTATCATAAACCAATAAATCCCCATCCAAAGCCATATCAAGATTCAATAATTTATTAATATCCTGTTGAAAAGCAGCGTTACGGCTCGAATACATACCGGAATTATAATCAGCAAACCGATACTGTGCATTATCATAGGCAGCAGGATATTTCATCAGTCGATGAATACCATAATACAAGCCGCCCTCTCGGGTATACATATAATCCCTCAACTCATTAACAGAAGCATGGTCACGCTGATGTTCACGCGCATATTTTACAGATACCTGCATTGAGCCAATGGTCGTAATGGGATTATTTTCCTCCCCCAAATCCTTGCCCATGAATTTAGCTGCTGCATTAGCTATCGAATCAGCATAAAATTGTTTGGAAACATAAGCAAAAATCTGCCGGTATATCCAGTCTAGCTGCTGCTCGGTTTTTACCGAACGCATTTGTATTAGAAAACTGTTGTCTTTACTGGGTTCATTAATCAATACATATGTAAAGTAGCGCGAAACAGCCGGGCCAAGAGCCGGACCAAACTGTTTCACAAATTTCTGCGGTACTTCAGTCTGAAAAGCTTTAATCGCCTTATTTCCTAAGTCAGGTACAGTAGGATTAGCAACAAAATTCGACTCTTGGTCTACTACCGCTACCACACTACATACATTTTCCTTGGTTTTACTGATTTTCAGCTCATCCATAATCTGGCTGATATCAGCTGCCCATGCATCCCGCTCAGCAACACGTGCAGGTATCAGCCGACTTATTTGCGCAGGCTGAGTCAATATTCTACCGTTATCATCCGGAGAATCATCATCCGCTCCACTCCAGCTACCATGCTCCTTACACGCAGATAAACCACACAACAATAATCCAGTCAGTATCAACCTAGCTGCCGTTTTTAGTAAAAATCTAGCTTTCATACCATATACATTCATTCAGGCAAATCAATTACAGAATACACAGAGCATTATCATTTTCTGGAGCGAGTACGACACTGCCATAACCATCCCCATACCCACAGCAATACTGCAACAAAAAATAAAACACTCCATACTGGTAACGGTATCCACAATATATGCTGCACCTCACCACAATTACCGGTACCACGGATAATCGGTTCATACCAGTGAAATAGCGGCGCATCACGCAACCGAAATGTCCATGGAGCTCCGCAAGACGGCTGGTCAATTAAAGGTAAGTGCTGAATATAAATCTGGTAAATCGCCACACAGAGACCGCCAATCGGAGCCAAACTAACCACAATTGCATTAATCACTTTTTCAATACAGTTGCGATTAGGGCAACAAGCACATAACAGAGCCAGCAATGCAGTAAGGATCACCGCCACTCGTTGCACAATACACAATACACAAGGATTCATACCCAAAACATATTGGCCGACAAACGAAGCAGCAGCACACAGTACAGCCAGAAAAAACACACACCATAATGCTTTACGGAAGCTCATCTTAAGTCCTTTCAAACTGACCCAAATCCATCATTTCTATCATCTGATACATATATAGATACTTATGAACCAGCAACAGTCATATCCCCAATGAGAATAGAACCCACCTTGTGCGTACTGCGTTTCAATGCATCGTCAGCGGCACCTATCATCGCCATAAACATATCCTGTAAACGTGACGCAATCGTAATACCTTCTACGGGATATGTTATGACTCCATTTTCTACCCAGAAACCAGCCGCGCCACGAGAATAATCACCCGTAATACCATTTACACCCTGACCCATCAACTCAGTAACCAGCAAACCCGTACCCATAGTCTGCAACAGCTCTGCCTGAGACTTATGCGTATGATTTAAATATAAGTTATGTACACCACCGGCATTACCCGTCGTAGTCATGCCTAGCTTACGCGCACTGTAACTACTCAGAAAATAGCCCGACACATATCCATCTGCAATAATAGTGCGATCATGCGTAGCCACACCTTCGGCATCGAAATAAGTACTGGCTAGAGCTTTTTTTACATGCGGTCTTTCATGTAGACACACCCATGGTGCCAAAATCTGTTTACCCAGAGAATCAACCAGAAAACTAGTCTCTCGATATAAAGCGCCACCACTAAGCGCTCCCACTAGATGTCCAATCAGACTTCCTGCCACCGTCGTATCAAATACTACAGGATATTTGCCCGTCGCTACAGAGCGACCATCCAACCGACGCACAGTACGAGAAGCAGCAGTCTTACCGATATTCTCTGCTGTATCTAAATCCTTAGGGTCACGCGCCAAATCATACCAGTAGTCACGCTGCATACCAGACGCATCAGAGGCCACTACACTGCAGGATATGCTATGCCGGCTGCCACGCTGATAAGCACAGAAATCATTACTATTGGCATAGACATACTGATAATGGTCTGTCTGAACCTCAGCACCCTCAGAATTGCTGATGCGTGCATCTGTATCCAGTGCAGCCCGTTCTGTTCGTTTACCAATAGCGATAGCTTCATCAGCAGACAACGGCCATGGGAAATAACTATCCGTATCACCCACATCAGTAGCCAATAAGTCAGCATCAGCCAGTCCTGCACATTCGTCCTGTGCCGTATAGCGAGCTATATTCAATGCTGCTGTAACCACCTCATCAATGGCGCTATTATTAAAATCAGCACTACTAGCCCGGCCTTTGGCATGACCCAAATAAACCGTCACATCTAAAGATTTATCCTGTTGATATTCAATATGTTCAACATCCTGCTGGCGTACTTGCACATTCTGTCCAACTGATTCACTGATATCAATTTCAGCCGCGCTCGCACCTTGCACCCTAGCTTTATACAATGCCTGCCGGCACAACTCTTGTAACTGTTCAGCACCGTGATGAAACATAATTTACCTTCTTGCCAAGAAGCATGCATTCTAGCATGCTGAATTCAGCACTGGCAGCCGCAAAACAGCCATGCCAACTGAAATAATACGGATTTTTTGCTAAAATACACAAATAAAATTCAGATACACTAGTGATACGTAACATATGAACAGCCATACTGAAAACATACTTCAGACAGAAGAAGAATGGGTCAGCAAAACCCGTATGAAAAAGCAAATGAATGATTTGCAGCAACTGGGTATGCAACTAACCAAACTATCCGCAGATACTCTTAAAAAAATCAATCTGCCCGAAGACTTATTACAGGCTGTATTAAGCTATCAAAAAATCAGCTCTAACAGCGCCCTCAAACGTCAGGCACAATATATTGGCCGCCTGATGCGGGAAATTGATACCGCACCGATCAGCGATTTTCTATCACGCCTCAAAGGCGAAAACAGTGCGCATAATGCCTATTTACAGAGACTCGAATACCTGCGAGAGCGTCTGATTGCAGACGACAATAGTCTCACAGAAGTTATCAGCCAGTACCCACATATTGACATCAATAACCTGCGCACACTGATACGCAATGCGCGTAAAGAACAGGCCGCTGGTAAAGCGCCTAAGGCATTCAGATCTATTTTTCAGTTATTAAAAAACGAAATTACCGAAGACACACAATCCTAAAATTCATAAGTCAGACTTAAATTAGATTTATGAATATAGCGGTCATATCTTGTGAACAATCAGCATCCTAGTCCGGACCAAAACCATGAGCGATATCCTAAATAAAATCATTGCTACCAAAAAAACCGAAATGGTTGCAGCCAAGTCCGCTGAAACACTGGCTGAAGTACGTGCCAAAGCTTATGATCAGGCACCGGCAAGACCATTTTTGGAAGCCATACATCATAAACATCAGCAAGGCAAAGCAGCCATCATTGCCGAAGTAAAAAAAGCCAGCCCTTCCAAAGGACTGATTCGTCCTGATTTTTCACCCGCCGATATTGCTCATGCTTATCAGCAAGGTGGCGCCGCATGCATGTCCGTCCTGACCGACGTAAGCTACTTTAAAGGAAGTCTGGAATACCTGAATATTGCCCGTAATGCCTGCAGCCTGCCGGTATTACGAAAAGATTTCATCATCGACATCTATCAGGTGTATCAATCACGAGCACATAATGCCGATGCTATACTCCTGATAGCAGCAGCACTCAGCCGTACCCAGTTAAATGAATATGAAGCCATAGCCCACGAGCTAGGTATGACCGTATTGCTTGAAATCCATCATGAAGAAGAATTAGAGAAATGCATCTCTATGTCTACCCCACTCTGGGGCGTAAATAACCGTAACTTGCGCACTTTTGAAGTAGACCTACAGCAAACAATCAAACTTCTGCCTGCACTAAATGGCAAAACAGTCGTTACCGAAAGCGGCATTTTTACCACAGATGATATACACATGATGCAGCAGCATCAGGTAAATACATTTCTCATTGGAGAAAGCTTGATGCGCAAACAAAACATAGCAGAAGAACTAAGCCTTCTAGTAAATGCTTGAAGCATAACTATCATTTAAACAGTTTTAATTAGCCTAAAAGGAAAAATCATGGGCGTGATTATTAAAAATGCAGAAGAAATTGCCGCAATGCGCGTAGCCGGCCGGCTGGCAGCTGAAGCACTGGACTATATTGGCCAATTTATCAAACCAGGTGTCACCACCAACGAAATCGACAAACTGATACATGATTACCACATTAACGTACAGGGTGGTTATCCCGCTCCACTGGGATATGGCAATCCACCCTTTCCCAAATCTTGCTGCACATCCGTCAATCATGTTATCTGCCATGGTATCCCCGATGACAAACCTTTAAAAAACGGCGACATCATCAACATCGATGTCACCATCATTAAAGATGGTTTCCACGGAGATTCCAGTCGCATGTATGCTGTAGGCGAAATCAGTCCACAGGCACGCCGCCTAATTAATGTCACCCATGAAAGCATGATGGCCGGTATATCCGTTGTTAAACCAGGAGCAACACTGGGAGACATTGGCTATGCCTGTCAGCAGGTAGCAGAAAATGCCGGTTATTCCATGGTTCAAGAATTCTGCGGCCACGGAGTGGGAAAAGGTTTTCACGAAGAACCACAAGTGTTGCATTATGGTCGCCGCCATACCGGCTTAAAACTACAGCCGGGAATGATATTTACAGTAGAACCAATGGTTAACCAAGGAAAACGCCATTTGCGTATTCTCGGTGACGGCTGGACAGTAGTTACTAAGGACCACAAACTCTCCGCCCAGTGGGAACATGAAGTACTAGTAACAGATAATGGCTACGAGATACTCACAATCAGCCCATTGACAGGAAAACCTTAAAATACCAAAAAAAACGTAAAACTTTACATTAATACAACATCTATATCTGATTTAAGGCAATAAATTTTAAAATAGTTTAATTAAAATAAAAATACACCATTCAAAATCACCTTAAACAGGTAAACCATTAGCAATATTGTATTGAATGTAAAAAATATTGTGATAATATTGAAGTCCATAGATAATTATGCATATTGATAAGTATGGTTTATTACAATAAATGACCAAACTTACCAAAACAACTAATATTTATGAATGATCATATTAATTAATTTTACTTAAACATAGACAACTCGTTTTAAGGTATAAAAATTATGAAAGCTTTTAAACCTATCAACAATGTGCGCGAAATCCGTAAAAAACTCGGTTTGAACCAGATTGAATTTTGGAGTCAGGTAGGTGTTACACAATCCGGCGGTTCTCGGTATGAAGCAGGCCGCAACATTCCGAAACCAGTTCGCGAACTGGTACGGCTGGTACATGTTGAACAGCTGGAATTAAGCAAGCTCAATCGCATAAATATGGAAGTTGCCGAATTACTGAAAAACGAGCATCCAGATATGTATCAACAACTTAAAGCAAAAGTAGAAGGAAAATAAATCCTTCATTAAGCCCCTTAAACAAAGCTCCGCACCAGATATTGGGCGGAGCTTTTAGCTTGTTAGCTAAGCATTCAGTATTATAATAAAGGCCTGCAAAACAAACAGGATTTTTCCATGACACACACAGCATCTTCCCTGATGCCTTATTTCGGACTGATACGTGTAAGCGGCGAAGATCGAGCAACCTTTTTACACAACCAATTATCAAATGATATCAATCATTTGTCTGCCAACCATGCTTGTTTGGCTACCTACAATACAGCCAAGGGTCGCGTAATAGCCAATATGCTGGTACTTAATCGAGATAATGATATTATTATATTAACCTCAGCCAGCCTCATCGACACCTTACAAAAAAAACTGCAAATATACATCATGCGCAGTAAAGTAAAACTGGAAATCATGACAGACTGGGGTGCAGCAGTCAGCGTACCCGAAACAATATCCACAGCATTAGAACCTCAGTATGTATTGCCAACTAGCCAGACCGATCAGATCTGGTCCATCAACTTGCCAGATGGGTCAATAATCCAGATTGGAAAAACCAGCCAACTGCCCCCGTTTAATACAGAAGTTATAGAATCATGGAAATTACATGAAATCACCAGCGGTAATCCATGGATTAGCATAGAGACCACAGAAACCTGCGTTGCACAAATGCTTAATCAGCAACTAATAGGTGCTGTTCATTTCAAAAAAGGCTGCTACCCCGGTCAGGAAATCATCGCCCGCGCTCAATACCGTGGTCAGGTAAAAAGAGGGCTAGCACTTATGGAAATAAACGGTTCAGTTTCAGAAGGTAAACCAATTTTTGACAACCATAATGAAGAAGTCGGACTAATAATCAATCAAGTATCACAGCAAACTTCTACGCTGGCTTTGGCAGTAATCAAACACAGTGCAGACGAATCAGAACTAAAATGTGACAATAATATTATTGTTATAAAAAAATGTTTTTTTAATCCTGCTAATACAGAAAATTCTTAAGCATTAAATGATGCCCTGAACTTCTGATTATGTACTGACTTAAAATACAAGGCTACACATTTCAAAGCATCTTTTCATGCAAAAATATTAATTTGTTTTTTTTCGCTAAACCACACAATTAACAGTTCTAATATTAATCTGTGCTACAATATAAACATTCTCACAAGACGGCCGTAGCCGTCTTGTTTTATTGTTTGCAGAATATATAAAATCATGAGCCAGATTGCCCAAGAAGCGGCACGCCGCCGTACATTTGCGATAATATCCCACCCTGATGCCGGTAAAACCACCCTCACCGAAAAGCTATTACTGTTTTCTGGTGCCATTCTTTCCGCAGGTACAGTAAAAGGAAAGAAATCTGGCAAATTTGCCACTTCAGACTGGATGGAAATCGAAAAGCAACGCGGAATATCTGTAGCTTCTTCAGTAATGCAATTTGACTACCGCCAACATGTGGTCAACTTACTTGATACACCTGGACACGAAGATTTTTCTGAAGATACCTATCGTGTACTCACTGCAGTTGATAGCGCTCTGATGGTAATTGATGCTGCCAAAGGTGTTGAAGCACAAACCATCAAGCTTTTAAACGTCTGTCGTTTACGTGATACCCCTATCGTCACCTTCATGAATAAATACGATCGTGAAGTGCGGGACTCATTAGAATTGTTGGATGAAGTAGAGAATATTTTGCACATCCGCTGCGCTCCGATTACTTGGCCAATTGGAATGGGCAAAAACTTCAAAGGCGTATATCACATCCTTAACGACGAAATATATCTGTTTGAAGCTGGCGGTGAAAAACTTCCTCATGAATTTGACGTTATCAAAGGCATTGACAATCCGCGTTTAGATGAACTTTTTCCCATTGAAATTCAGCAATTACGTGAAGAAATCGAATTGGTACAAGCAGCATCCAACGAATTTGATTTAGATGCCTTTCTGCGCGGTGAACTGACACCAGTATTTTTTGGTTCTGCCATTAATAACTTTGGCATACAGGAAATTCTTAATGCTTTGATTGACTGGGCACCAGCGCCACAGCCACGGGAAACCTTAGAACGCGTTGTCGAACCAACTGAAGCCAAATTCACTGGTTTTGTCTTCAAAATTCAAGCTAATATGGATGCTAAGCACCGCGACCGTATTGCTTTTCTGCGCGTTTGTTCCGGAGAGTTTACTCGCGGTATGAAAATCAAACATCTGCGCCTGAACCGTGATATTGCTGCTTCCAGTGTGGTGACTTTTATGTCTCACACCCGCGAATTAGTTGAAGAAGCATTTGCTGGTGATATCATTGGAATTCCCAATCATGGCAATATCCAGATTGGTGATAGCTTCACTGAAGGTGAACGTCTTACCTTTACTGGTATCCCCTTTTTCGCCCCCGAGTTGTTTCGCGCAGTGCGGATTAAAAATCCATTGAAAATGAAACAGCTTCAAAAAGGATTACAACAGTTAGGCGAAGAAGGTGCCGTGCAGGTATTCCGCCCCCACAACGGTGGCGACCTTATACTTGGCGCCGTTGGCGTATTGCAATTTGAAGTAGTCACTGCCAGACTAGCAAATGAATATGGCGTTGATGCCGTATTTGAATCTGTTAGCATCTGGTCAGCACGCTGGGTATCCTGTGCAGATCGGAAAAAACTGGCCGAATTCGAAAAGGCCAACGTACTCAATCTTGCTACTGATGCCGGTGGCAACCTTACTTATCTCGCGCCCAACCGTGTTAATTTATCTTTAACTGAAGAACGCTGGCCAGATATCCGTTTCCATGAAACAAGAGAATTAACAGCGCAAATAAACGAATAACTCATTCATTTTTTAATTCAGAAAAAGCAGCTTGTCAGATACATTACAAGCTGCTTTTTTATCACTAAAACAAATCTGAAATATCCTATGTAACTAAAGCATAAATGTTTAATAAGTCCAATTAAAACCCAATAGTATATGACGTCTTATATAAAATTGAGTTAAACTACTTAATGCTTATAATAATATACTAATGGTATTCTAATATGATAAAAGATCCAGTAATTGCCGAAGAAATCAGAGATTTAATGTTTAAAATAACCAACGATTTAAACCAGACGCTTTTTAAAGTCCAGGATTGTTGTCCTGAAGAAGAATTCAGAGCTTACAGAAGAGTAGTCGGAAGAATTATGGGAGAAATGCTTGATTTCCTAGAGCCTGCATTCAGGGAGCATCCCGAACTCAAACCCAAGGAATGGGATTGAAACAAACTATAAACAATTACTTATAAATAAAATGGTTAATATTGTTTTCCCTACAGAACCATTACTTATATTTAACCGGTTTTAGCCGGTTTATTAAATTCATCTTCAATAAAAATAAATCATTTTTATAATCAAATTTTAAAATAAATACTAGCAATTCATATATATATTTTTGGAATGAATCAGCAGATTTTTTTCAGCCCTACAATCAATATTAACAAGAATAATTAACCCTAATACTTTCTATAATTACAAGCGTTATAATATCGACTTACATTCTTATCAAATAAAAACATTATGCCACTACCCCTATCTTCCGATGAACTTCAGCTAAACATAAAATCTGATCTGGTATTACGTGTAGGCAAAATATGTCTGGCAGCAGGTACCGGCAGCTACCGTATCAAACAATCTATGCGCCATGTAGCCAGTATGCTGGGAGTAGAAAATCAGGCGCATATTACACTAACCGAAATCAATTCCACCTGTCGTAGTGGCAAACAGTTTAAAACCGAGGTAACCAACATACAAAGTGTAGGCATTAATACCAATAATATTCAATTACTGGAAACACTATTAATTGACATACAAAACCGTTACCAACAAATGAGCGAAAGCGAATTGATTCGTTATCTCGACCAATCTCTGGCAAAAATCGAAAACCAACCGGCCTTATATAATCTTCCACAATCTGCATTATTTGCAGCTATTGCCTGCTCATCGTTTACTTTTTTAATTGGCGGAGGGCCGGTAGAAATGCTGGGCGTATTTATTGCATCTGGCTTCGGGCAGGCTCTACGGCGTACGCTGTTACATAAGCACCTGAATCAGTTTGTGGTTACCATGCTGGCAGCTGCTGTGGCTTCAAGTTTATATTTTATGATTATCGGCATCAGCTACATATCATTAAAAATTAATATTCAACATACTGCCGGTTATATAGCTTCAATGCTGTTTCTGATACCCGGTTTTCCACTAATTACCGGGGTACTCGATTTAGCCAAACAAGACTTTTCTTCTGGAATCCAGCGTGTGGGTTATGCGGTGACAGTGATTTTTTGTGCCACTTTTGCTGCCTGGATTGTAGCAGCCGGCATACACATGGCACCAGAACCCATGCTGACTCCTACTCTGTATCCCATATGGACAGCCTTTTTTCGTTTGCTTGCCAGCTTTTTTGGCGTGCTGGGCTTTTCATTATTGTTCAATAGTCCGATTAAAACAGCTTTGACAACTGCATTTATCGGCATGTATGCCAATACTTTACGCCTAGAATTAATTGACTTTACCAACATTCCTATACAGGGAGCTTCATTAATAGCTGCTTTCATTGTTGGTCTCAGTGCGTTTTATTTTAGCCATCACAGTAAATCCCCACGTATTGCTTTGTCTGTACCGGCAGTATGTATTATGGTACCAGGAATTTATATGTTCCGAGCTATGTATTTTCTCCAGCAAAACGATATCATTAACGCCATTAACTGGGGGGCACAAGCCATGCTTATTGTACTTTCTCTGCCCCTAGGTTTGGTATTGGCACGTGTTTGCACAGATAAAGAATGGGCATTTAATCAGTTACCAGTTAATGTAAGAAAGTAGTTCAAATCTTGGTATTGTTTTATTTTTATCAAACTTAATAAATATTATTTTGCAAGGAAAAAATTATTGGAATCGGCTACTGGGCATATCACATCAGAGACTATTTTAATTAATCATTGAATATTCGATTTATCACCCTATCCTACTTTAATCTGAATAAGCATATACTCATTGATTAATAGATAAGGCAATCAATATGCCCAAAATTTTATTTATTACTAAATAGTTAAAAAAAGATATCCAATCGCTTGGATATCTTTTTTTTGGAATTCTGGTGCCCAGGAGAAGACTCGAACTTCCACACCATTGCTGGCACATGGACCTGAACCATGCGCGTCTACCAATTCCGCCACCTGGGCTTCTTTCACAACACTAAGCGCTGTGAGTCACATCAGAGAAGTTGTGCATTATATATTCTCAAGAGCAATTGTCAAGAGTATTATCTTTATGGATTGGCTGAGATTGATTATCAAAGGGAAGTTTGTTCAGCTTGATAATACCTACAAAATTCCAAGACACTTAATTAATTATCTGTATCTAATGCTTAATTAAAATATAAATTGTAAAAATATAGTACTTCAAATCCGTATTGCATTCATCGTAGCCGGAAAATTTTTTATTTTTCCACATTAGCTGGTTATCATGAAGCCTATTATTTTTTATTTAATACGCTTTAAATAAAAATTAAGTATCTCTGTTGAAAGTTTTTATAATCTGAAATAATTGTTCCATAAACAATTTTATACTTTATTAGGATATGTGTTTCATGCTACTTCGTTTATTTATAACCAAATAAATTTACACAGTAATACTATTGTTTATTTTAAATCGCAATTAGAATATTTCAACGTAAATAATATCAGAATCAAACTACAACATCATTGGTTTACGTACCCAGCAAAATAATCGAATATCGAGACATAAAAAAAAGATATCCAATAATTTGGATATCTTTTTTTCAGAATTCTGGTGCCCAGGAGAAGACTCGAACTTCCACACCATTGCTGGCACATGGACCTGAACCATGCGCGTCTACCAATTCCGCCACCTGGGCTTTTGCATATATTGCAACTTTCAGTTAAAGTATGTCTTTAGCTGAGGAAATGCATTATATATTCTCTAAAGAGATTGTCAATACTATATGAAAAAAAAATCAGATTTACGCCATCAAGACCCTTATTTAGAACGAGAATTACAGAGATATCCTAATCCCTTACCCAGCCGTGAGTGGATTATTACCGTTTTGGAAAAAATCGGCATTCCTGTCAAAATTAATGAGCTGGCACAAAAACTCACCATTACTGAGGATGAAAAAGAATTTTTTGAGCGCCGCCTGACTGCTATGGCACGTGACGGACAAATTTTAATCAATCGTCGCGGTGCCGTCTGTGTCGCTAATAAGCTGGCTTTAGTAAAATGCCGAGTGGAAGTTCACAAGGATGATTTTGGTTTTGCAGTACCTTTAAATCCAGGTGATGGCGGTGACTTTGTACTCTATACCCGCCAGATGCGTGGGTTGATGAACGGTGACATTGTTACGGTACGACCAGCAGGCACAGATAGACGCGGTCGGCGTGAAGGTCAGGTATTGGATGTGATAGAGCGTGCCAATCAAGATGTAGTCGGCCGCCTGGCTATAGAGCATGGTGTCGCAATGCTGGTGCCAGAAGACAAGCGATTAGGAGCCAGTATTGTGCTCCAGCCTGATTCATTGGGTAAAGCGAGAACTGGACAAGTGTTGGTAGCCAGAATTGAATCTTATCCTAACGCAACACAGGCTGCAGTGGCGCGGGTAATAGAAATTTTGGGGGATTATGCAGACAGTGGAATGGAAATTGAAATTGCTGTTCGCAAACATCATTTACCTTATCAATTCAGCTCAGAATGTCTGACGCAGGCAGCTAAAATACCCGATCACGTAAAGCCTACTGAGCGAAAAAACCGAGTTGATTTGCGCGAGTTGCCTTTAATCACGATTGACGGTGAAACTGCCCGAGATTTTGATGATGCTGTATATGCTGAAAAAATTGGACGTAACTATAGACTTCTGGTTGCAATTGCTGATGTCAGCCATTATGTTCAGCCCGATGATGCAATTGACCGTGATGCTCAGGATCGCGCAACCAGTGTTTATTTCCCGCGCCGTGTCATTCCCATGTTACCTGAAAATCTTTCAAACGGAATATGTTCACTTAACCCTAATGTTGAGCGTTTGTGTCTAGTCTGCGATATGGTTATCACTTATGCCGGCAATATAAAAAGTTATGAGTTTTATCCAGCTGTTATGCGTTCTCATGCGCGCCTGACATATACACAGGCCTGGGACTGGATTAGTAATGATCAGTTTGACGATCCGCTTAAATTGCATGTAATGAATTTATATAGGCTGTATAAGATATTATTGAAAAAACGTCTGCAACGTGGTGCTGTAGAATTTGAAAGTATTGAAACGCAGATGGTTTTTAATCAGCAGGGTAAAATTGAACGAATTGTCCCAGTTGAGCGCAATGAGGCTCATCGGCTAATTGAGGAATGTATGCTGGCAGCAAATGTTTGCGCCGCAGAATTTCTTAAACAGCACAAGCACCCTACCCTGTATCGTAATCACGCTGGTCCAACCAGTGAGCGTTTAAATACATTGCGAGAACAACTTGCATTGCTTGGCTTGAGTCTGAATGGTGGCGATCATCCAACACCTAAGGATTATGCTGAGCTGAGCGAAAAAATTAAAGACAGAGCGGATCGCAATGTTATCGGTGTGATGCTATTACGCTCAATGCAGCAGGCAGTATATGAGCCTCAAAATATTGGCCATTTTGGTTTAGCATATCCTGCTTATACACATTTTACTTCTCCGATTCGGCGCTATCCCGATCTGACTGTACATCGTGCCATCAAGGCTGTTTTACAGCATAAGCAGTATCAGCCAAAATCATGGACTGAGCTTGGAGTACATTGTTCTTTGGCTGAACGTAAAGCTGATAATGCGAGCCGTGATGTTGAAAACTGGCTTAAAACTTACTATATGCGTGACAAAATTGGAGAGGTATTTTCCGGTACAATTTCCGGCATGGCCAATTTTGGATTGTTTGTAACGTTAGATAATATCTATATTGACGGTATGATCCATATCAGTGATTTGGGTGAGGATTATTTCAATTTTCATCCAGAATTAATGGCCATTATTGGAGAACGTAGCGGTATTCGATTCAAACTGGGCGATAAGGTTACCGTAAAAGTAGCACGAGCCGATCTCGATACCAGCCGAATTGATTTGGTATTAATCAGTGCCAATAGCGGTAAGCGACGCCAGAAAAATAGTGCCCAAAAAATTCAGAATAAACTGAATGTCTCTTCTTCTGGAAAGACACAAAAAGTAACTAATAAAAAGCAAAAGACAAACAAACTAAATTTAGGAAAAAGCCAGCATCCAAAGTCTGAAAAACGTACACGCAGGCAATCCGGCAGCAAAAAAACCTAATTCTAATTTTATCTTTTATCCATTCATTTTTTAAATAACTATTCTTAGCTGAAAAGCAGCTTAGTTGATATTGCATTTATGATAAAGCTTCTATTGTTGTATCTATGGAAGCTTTTATCTTATTCGTTCAAACTTACTATATTTAATGGCATCTAGGTTTTTATATTACCAATACTAGATAATAGAGAAGATGTATAATTTTAATGCTTTAGTTTATCAATTTATCACAGAAAATTTTTATCTAACTCTTAAAAGTAAATTTTTTAAGCCCAATGATATTGGTTGGAACTTTTGATAATACAAAATCATCGGGCATTTTTATTCTGTCAGGAATACATTGATTAGAATAAGAATAATAAAGAAAAAGCCTAAGTCTGTCTCAACAGATTTAGGCTTTTTATAGATATTAAGATTCAACAGATTGAATTCTTAACAACTTATTTGTTTTTACCAGTAGCTGAAGCAATGGCCAGATTTTCTTTACGACTCAGAGCAACGCAAGTTACGCCTTCCGGTAACACCAAATCAGACAAGTGGCGGATTTCACCAGCGCTAATAGTAGCAACATCCAGTTCCAGCACCGCAGGAATATTTTTCGGCAAAGCATTTACTTCTACACTGGTAGCCAGTAGAGATACACGGCCACTCTGCAATTTTTCTGCTGGAGAAATAGCAGCGTTCAGCAGATGCAGTGGTACGCGGATATTGATGGCTTTATTGGCATCAACAGCCTGAAAATCGATATGTTGTACCTGTTGTTTAAACGGATGCATTTGGAAATCACGTACGATAACGTCGTAGGCTTTACCATTTACGTCCAGCTTGATGATGGCAGTATGGAAAGCTTCTTTTTCCAGAGCATACCATAAGGTGCGGTGATCTACAGTAATGGCTACCGGCTCGGTGCCTTCACCGTACAATACAGCTGGTACTTTTCCTTCGCGACGCAGGCGGCGGCTCGCACCAGTGCCCTGAGCTTCACGGATTTCTGCTTTAATTTCGTAAGACATAACTACTCCAAGGTTAATCATACCGTCATCGGCCGCGACCAGCTTAAGACGGCATCTGGGGGATTAAGGGAGAAACATCGCTCCCGGTATGGCCACATCTTCGTTAAAGAGATATGACACGGATTCTTCGTTGCTAATACGACGTACTGTTTCAGCCAATAAGCCTGAAATGCTTACCTGACGAATTCGTTCACAATTCTGAGCAGCTACGGATAATGGAATGGTATCGGTTACCACCACCTGATCGATTTCTGATGATGCTATACGCTCAATGGCTTCACCAGAAAATACCGGATGTGTAGCATAGGCCAATACGCGTTCGGCACCACGTTCTTTTAGTGCAGAAGCTGCTTTACACAAGGTATTGGCCGTATCAATCATATCGTCAATAATCAGACAGGTACGATTCTGGATTTCACCAATCACATTCATGACTTCTGCTACATTAGCTTTGGGACGACGTTTATCAATAATAGCTAAGTCAGTACCCAAAGTTTTGGCCACAGCTCGCGCACGAACTACTCCGCCGATATCAGGGCTGACTACAGTGAGATTATCAATGCGCTGTTTTTCAATATCATGCACCAGAATCGGGGTAGCATAGATATTGTCAACTGGTATATCAAAAAAACCCTGAATCTGATCGGCATGCAAGTCCACGGTGAGCACGCGATCGATACCAGCAGAATACAGCATATTGGCTACCAATTTGGCTGAAATCGGTACCCGCACTGAACGTGGGCGACGATCCTGACGAGCATAGCCAAAATAAGGAATGGCAGCGGTAATCCGGCCAGCAGAGGCACGTTTGAGTGCATCAGCCATGGTAAGGATTTCCATCAGGTTGTCATTAGTTGGCGCACAGGTGGACTGTACGATAAATACATCGCGCCCACGTACATTTTCCAGTAATTCAACTGCGATTTCGCCATCTGAAAACTTTCCTACAGAGGCTCTTCCCAATGAAATGTCCAAATGTCTGGCTACGTTATTAGCCAGCTCTGGGTTCGCGTTGCCGGTAAACACCATCAAACTGTCGTATGCTGCCATTTCTGTTGTACCTGAATCCTGTTTTGGTTTGCTTTGGTTTGTGTGAGGTAGATTAAACATTAATCTATGGCTTTCTTCGCACCTAAAATACAGGTGCTTTGTCATCAAATAAGTAGGGCATAATTTTCAGATTAAGCAATTTTACTTACTCTATCAGCTATTATGCTTTCTCGTTACCTTTAATTTAAAAGTAATCACCACTTCTTTTGAAAATATTTGCCGGTATGTAAAGGTTTGCTGCAGTATCAGGTGTGAATCAGGTTTCATCAGCGAATATTAGTCATTGCAGATAGCAGCATGATAAACAACCATATTCCTATCACGGTAACTGAATCTGTACTGTGTTTTGCAATCCTTTAACCGGTTTGTCTACCACTAAATTATAAACGTTTATTCCTTGATGCAATTTTGTTGCGTCTAATCGATGCCTGTTTTGCATCAACCAGACTATGCAAGCAGCAGATTATACCACTTTTGGCGGTGTAATCATGCTTTTACTCAATGGTTTGTCATTTAAACATTAAATAAGCGTGTAAGTAGACCTTACACGCTTATCTGAATTTGGCTGGGGAGGTAGGATTCGAACCTACGCATACCGGAATCAGAATCCGGGGTCTTAACCACTTGACGACTCCCCAAAAGGGTTTACTACTATATTATTCCAAGTGTGGCTGGGGAGGTAGGATTCGAACCTACGCATACTGGGATCAAAACCCAGTGTCTTAACCACTTGACGACTCCCCAGTGTTTATATTAACAACTGGCTGGGGAGGTAGGATTCGAACCTACGCATACTGGGATCAAAACCCAGTGTCTTAACCACTTGACGACTCCCCAACAACACACATCATTGATAAAACGGATGCCTCGTCAGGGAAGCAACACAATACGCCTGATGCGCGTCAGAAACTTTATTGTAAACAGCTTGAGCGGCACTTTCAGAATCAAATGACAAAAATACACATGCTCCAGAACCACTCATCATGGGTGAACCATACTCAGCCAAAGCTTCAAATGCTTCCCTTACCGCTGGATACTCAGCTAAAACAACGCTCTGCATATCATTGCGCCAGTGCTGTCCTGCTTGGAAGTCTGGCATTATGCGTGGCTTGGAATTTCGTGTCAAGTCTTTATGTGCAAAAATTTTCGCTGTACTGATATGCACTGGTGGCTTGATAATCACATACCATTGTTTTGGCAAGCATATAGGTACCAAGTCTTCACCAATACCGCGTGCGAAAGCATTCTGTCCGAAAATAAAAAATGGCACATCAGCACCCAGTTGTACGCCCAAATGTAGTAACTGGTTTTTGGTTAGATTCAGTTGCCACAGGCGATTGAGTGCCATTAACACCACTGCCGCATCAGCGCTACCCCCTCCCAGTCCTCCACCTATGGGAATCTTTTTGTTTAGCCAAATGTCTGCTCCCTGCTCGATGCCGGTATGGCTGCGCAGCAATTGTGCAGCACGTACACATAAATCCTGCTGCGGTTCGACACCAGTTACGGGCGTATGCATGGTTATGCTGCCATTGGTGTTTTTTCTAAGCCAGATGTGGTCATACAGTGCTATTAAGGTGAAAATGGTTTCAAGCAAATGATAGCCGTCTGCACGGCGACCGATAATGCGTAAATCCAGATTCAGTTTGGCGGGTACCAAAAAATGGCTGGCATCAGCCGCTGGCTGAAAATTATCCATATTATGCTAATTCCTGCGTTCAGGATGGTTTATGCCGTAATTCACATTTGGCTGATGACTGGCTTGGAGTATCAGTATATTCATCAAAAACTAGCCTGATATCAAAACGTGCATTATTCAGCTCTACAATATGGGGACTACGGCTATTTATTTGCGGCTGACGCTGAATAATCCAGCCAGACTGTTTGAGTTTGCCGTCGGGTAGTAGCTGGTAGGGTTCATTCTCAATCCAGTATCCTTGTACCCATTGGTTGAGATGATCAAAGGGTAGTACAAATCCAAGCATACGTTGGCTTAATTCTTCAATGCTGCTGGCGGAAAAAACTTGACCTTTGCTGTCTTCAGCAATAACGCCGTCGCTGTCCTGACATAAAACCCCTACGCTATTGCCCAGAGGTGTTTTTACTTCGATGGTTTGTACTAAACCTAAATTCTGCCAACTGAAGTTGGCGTAGGTTCCTTTGCCCTGGTCTTTGATGGCAAGCCGGCCTGAACTATCAAATCCGGATAATGTCTGTTCGTGACCTGCCTGCCAGTCTGAGGTAGTGGTAATTTTCTCTGGTGCCATGCTGCTACAGGCGCTTAAAGCTAAGCTTATAACAGCTGCTGATAGCTGAAGACACGGTTTGCGCAGCAATGAATACATATTATTCCGTTCTGGTTCCTAGTATCGTTTATATATCAATATGGTTTGATTACTAAGTTGATATTCTGGATACAGTCTGCCTGTTCATCAAATGCTGCCGCATATATTGCCATTGCGGTAGCCTCTTAGGAAGTTCAATTAAAATCCGGCTTTCAGACTCATTTAATTAATAGTCTGATTAAGGTTTATTTACTTTGCTCTGTCTGCTCTGATGCTGCTTTGTCAGACAGGCTGGCCGGATTGACAGCAAATTTTTTTAAGGTCTGCTGTAAAACTTTTTGGTCAGAATCCTGATAAGTCAGGCCTTGTGCCCAAACCTGCTTTGCCTGCTGTTGTTCACCCATTTGCCAAAGGACTTCTCCCAAATGTGCAGCAATGGCACTTTCTTTTGTATTGCCATAGGCAGTACGCAGCAAAGGTAAAGCTTTTTTGGAATCACCATTAAGATAATACGCCCAGCCCAGACTATCTTGAATAGCGTAAGAATCTGGTTCAATCTGATAGGCATGTTGCAGAATGGTTAGTGCCTCAGCCCAATGCCGCTTTGACATACTCAGCATGGTATAGCCTAATGCGTTGTAGCCTTCTGCATCATCCGGTTTCAATTCGGTATAGGCACGGAAATCCTTAATTGCTTTTTTTGGCTGATCAAGTTTTTCTGCATAAGTTATTCCGCGGAAATAGAGTATAAGCACTACCGGCAGATTGTTTTTTGTAACGACGGCCTTTTTCTGTGCCTCTTCTAGTTGCTGAGTCAGTTTACGCACATATGCCTTGGGTTCAAGCGTTTTAGAATCAATGTATATGGATAAAGCCTGTGGTATGAATACGCCTTCAAAATACAGCGGTTGTTTACTCTGATTCATGCGCTGAAGCCACTGCTGAGCTGCAGCCAAATTATTTTGTTCCACTTCAAGCATACCCATCAGATATGCTTTATCAGTGGCAAATTTATTCTCGGTAACTTTACTTAGCCATTCACGTGTAGCAGGAAGATTTTTTTCAGAAAAATAGCGTGAGGCTGCCATATATGCTGCTTCACTGCGCTGAGTTGCATTTCCTGTCTGCATGACTTTGTTGATGTTTTCGATAAATGCGGCAGATGTACGTTCGTCATTAGAATATAAAGCACTGGCTTGTTGCAGATAAAAATCCACATTTGACTGTGATGCTTCTTTTTTTGCTGTATTTAGCGGCAGGCTGTCTGGCTTGATACCATGTTTATTTAGAATCTGACTCAGTATTTTACGGTCGCTTTTAGGCTTAAGCCAGCCTTGAGACCATATTCGACGTGCATCTGATTCTCTGCCCAGATGCCAGTATACTTCGCCCAAATGGGCAGCCACTTCACTTTCCGGCTGCTGCTGATAGGCATACTCAAGCAAAGGCAAAGCTTTCTGAGCATTACCATTTAAATAATACGCCCAGCCCAGACTGTCGTTGACAGCAGGAGACTGACTACTTAAGGCGTAAGCGTGCTCAAGCAGTACCTGAGCTTCGTGCCAGTTTTCTTTCGGCAAACTCAGTAAGGTATAGCCTAACGCATTCAGGCCATCTACTTGATCTGGCCGCATTTGTACAAAGCGGCGCATATCGGCAACGGCTTTGGCTGGCTCGTTAAGTTTATCTGCGTATAACAAGCCACGCAGAAGTAATAAAGGTGGCACATTTTCTGTGCGCTCTTTTGAATTCCCCTGCTCTGCTTTGGCCAACATTTTATTCAGATATTGTTCGTACTGTCGGCTGGTGAGTGAAGAGCTGTTAACGAATGTTTGTAGTCGTAATAAATCGGTCGCGCTGAAGAAAATCCCCGGATTTTTGCTTGCCTGAGCTTTGTTCAACCATTTCTGCGCAGCTGACCAGTGTTTTTCTTCCGCTTCGAGTGAACACATCATAAGGGCTTGATCAAAAGCAAATTGGGGATCATCAGCTTTTGCCACCCATGAACGTGATGCTGCTAGGTTGTGTTCATCATAATAGCGCATAGCGACCATGATTGCCGCTTTACTGCGCTGATTGCGGTTACCCAGTTGGGCTATTTTTTCAGCATAAGAAGCAATGGTAGCGGTGTCCGCTTTCTGACTAACGGCGAGGAATGCAGCCTGCAAATAAAGATCGGCACTTTTGCTTCTGGCCAGCAAAGGTTGCAGGGTCTGATAGGCTTGCTGCAATTTGTTATTTTTAATCAGTAACTCTATATATAAACTTTGCCATTTAGAAGGCATACTATCTACACCGGTTTGCTGATAGAAATCCAGCAGATATTGTGGCTGTTTAATATTTATTAAGTTTAGAGTGAGCTGGCTAGCCGGAAAAATATCGCTATCTAAACGCACCAGTGCCTGTAATGCTTTGATGGTCTGCTCTTCATGTGCACCGGTTACCCCATAGATGGCATCAGCAATCATAGCTTCGGCCATCTCAGGATGTAATACTGCGGTTTTGTGGATTGGCGTATTCAGTTCATCCGAGGCATTCAAGTGGTTCAAGCGAAATTGTGCCAGTTTTAAAAACAGGCGACGCAGCTGATAATCGTTGGCATGAGATAAAACGGCGTCTGTGTTTTTGACTACTTGCGGGAAATCGTTTTTGGCCAATGCCAGCTCCCACAACAGGCGCTGTCTAGCAGGAGTTTCATTTGGTTCGATTTGCTTCCAGCGCTCAGCAATAGCTTGCGCTTCGGCTATTTTATTGGCTCCAAGAGCCATTTCCATAGCACGTTCAGCAACTTCAGGCTCCTGTGTATGTTCGAGCATGCGCATGTCTGTTGCCAATGCGATATCGCTTTTTCCCTGCGAATAAATAAGCTCGCTAGCAAAGAGGGTGAAGATGTCATTAGCACGGCTAGCAATAGTAAGACGCCTTTGTAGTGATTCAGCATCATCGGGTGAAGTAATTTGGTTTACCCGCTCTATTCTGGTCTGAATCGAGGGTATTGATGTCGGCCGTTCTTGAGTATTGCCCGCATTAGCTGCACTGATGGCGATTAAGCTCATAACAATCGGGGTAAGGCGATGAATCCAACGAGGCATTAAACTTCTCCAAATATGCTGATCAGTTGTTGTAAAGACTGATTTTAAACTAATAACAATTCTATTACGGTATGGGCTGTTTCGATTTATTCAGCTAAATCAGATGTCTGTTCATTTATGTTATGCAGACAATCTTGAAAACCGGCCGTTGCCCGCTTAATAACTATTTTTCATTGCGGTAAAGTAATTTGCTACTTTACCACAGACAATTTTGGCTGCGCATACATCTAACAGTTTTATCTTACTGCCCATGGCAGAGGTATACACTTTCAAATTTATTTTCATAATGATATTGTGTCGATTTTATTCAGAATTTTATCATTAAATTATGCCCGAACTTCCTGAAGTTGAAACCACTCTGCGAGGAATTGCGCCTTATATTGTGAATCAGACTATTGACTGTATTGAAGTGCGACAGCCACGGTTGCGCTGGCCGGTGATGGAGAATCTGAGTGCGCAACTTGAGGGTGAAATAGTTGTTTCGGTGAAACGGCGGGCAAAATATCTGTTAATTGGATTAGTTTCAGGAACCTTGATTATTCATTTAGGTATGTCTGGAAGCCTGCGTATTTTTACTGACTCCAGCGCGCCAGCAGTGAAAAAACATGACCATCTGGATATTATGTTTACTAATGGCACTTTGCTGCGCTTTCATGATCCCAGACGCTTTGGGGCGGTCTTGTGGTTTGTTGGCGTAGTTGAACACCATCCTCTATTGGCTAATTTAGGACCAGAACCTCTAAGTGAAAAATTTAATGAGGAATATTTGCAGCAAAAACTGGCTAAACAAAAGCGAGCGATTAAACTGGCAATTATGGATAATCATACGGTGGTGGGTGTAGGCAATATTTACGCCAATGAGGCACTATTTCGCTCCGGCATTCATCCTGCAGCCGCCGCCATGAGCTTAAGCAAAATTCAGGTTAATGCACTGACTAGAGCTATCAAGCAAATATTGGAGGAAGCAATTAATGCTGGTGGGAGTACGCTGCGCGATTTTGTAAACAGTGCTGGTAATAGTGGCTATTTTCAGTTACAACATTATGTATACGGACGAGCTGGAGAACCGTGTTTAAAATGCGGCCATCCGATTGAGAAAATGGTATTGGGGCAACGTAGCAGTTTTTATTGCCCTCATTGCCAAAAATAACGACAAATAACAATGACATCATCAAAATCTACTTCTTTTTTTACCCGCTATAAACGTATTTTTAAATTGGCATTGTGGCTACGACAAACCATCAGACGGGTTAATCATTTTGAGCAACTCAGTGCAACCGAACGGAATGGAGAACTGGTTTCCATTGGAAGAAATTTGCTCAACATACTTCATATTAAGGTAGAACCGCAACAACCTCTACCAAATACAGCCAGTATGCCGTGGCTGACTGTGGCTAATCATGTGAGTTGGTTGGATATATTTGTGCTGATGGCCTATATACCAGGCGGGTATATTGCCAAACAAAGTATTCAGTCGTGGCCTATATTGGGCAAACTTGCTACTAATGGTGGTACCGTCTACATTAACAGGCTGTCACGGCAGGACATTAGCCCTGTGATTAAAGCTATCAAAGAAGCTTTGCTGCAAGGCAGAAATGTGCTCTTTTTTCCCGAAGCGTACACCTCTGAAGGTTTGACCACCTTACCCTTTAAAGCTGCTCTATTTCAAGCCGCCATTGAAGCAAATCGGCCGGTAATGTCTGTTGCCATACGTTATTACGATACACAGGCCAAACGCACACCTAAAGTAGCCTTTGCCGGTAAAACCAGTTTGCTGCGCAGTCTGTGGAACATCGTTTCGATACCTGAAATTACAGTAAAAGTGGATTTTGCTGAACCACTAATGATTACAGAAAATCAACATGCAGATCGTTTTCAACTTAAAACGATGGCAGAAGAATTTATTCAGCAGAAAGTTCTGAGCGACAGCCCGCTGGCTACAACTTTCGCAAACAAAATGTACCGTGAGCAATAGTATTAACTAGAAAAATGTCAGCAAATTCTATGGTGCTAATCGCTGCTTAATCCATAGGCCTTTTTCTCGCATATACTGAACACGGTCATGCAGACGGCTAGGTCTTCCCTGCCAAAACTCCACAAGATCAGGCTCGACCAGATACCCACCCCAATGCGGAGGACGTGGTACGTTCAGCAAGTATTTTGCTCCAAACGCAGCGGCACGAGTCATCAGCACGGCTTTGCTACTGATAACCGAACTTTGCTCACTTGCCCAGGCTCCGATACGGCTGCTGTAGGGACGGGAACGGAAATAAGCATCAGAATCTTCAGCAGCTAGCTGCAGTACTACGCCCTCCACCCGCACCTGACGTTCCAGCTCTGGCCAAAAAAAAGTCAGTGCAGCATAGGGATGCTGGCTTAAAGCACGACCCTTACGGCTATGATAATTGGTAAAGAACACAAATCCCTTTTCGGTCACTTCTTTTAATAATACGATGCGCGCATTGGGACGGCCATGTTGATCCACTGTAGCCACATTCATCGCAGTAGGTTCATTCACTTTGGCATGTATGGCTTCTGTTAGCCACTTTTGAAACTGTTCTAGTGGATGAGCACAACAATCGGCTTCACTAAGTGACTGTTGGCTGTAATCCTGACGTATGTCATGCAAATCCAGATTATTCATAGTATTAATTTATACACGCAAAAATGATGATAGCAGTGCAAGACCGTCTTGCTGATTTTTCGGTACTAATAGCGTATAATTGAGCACTTTAACAGCTTTATATTTAATCGTAATATAAAGTCTGCTTGGCATTTATCCTACCCGCGGCAGCGGGTAAACGCAAATAACTTCAGGCAACATGTCTTTAACCGTTATCGGACTTAATCACCAAACCGCTCCTGTTTCAGTGCGCGAACGTCTGGCCTTTCCGGCGGCTGTACTGTCAGAAGCTCTGTGTTCACTCGGCTGTCAGACAAATATTGCTGAAGCGATGATCTTGTCCACCTGTAATCGCACCGAAATCTATTGTATTGGAGATGCTGATGCTGCCATACAGTGGTTGGCCAGTTATCATCAGTTACCATTCACAGAATTCGCACCTTATCTGTACAGACTGCACGATGTGCAGGCCATACAGCATGCTTTTCGGGTAGCCTGCGGTCTGGATTCCATGGTACTGGGTGAACCACAGATTCTGGGACAGCTTAAAGAAGCAGTGCGCATAGCACGCAGTCAACATACTTTACACCAGCACCTGAATGCATTATTTGAAAAAACCTTTGCAGCAGCCAAAGAGATTCGCAATGAAAGTGCCGTTGGTGAAAATTCAGTATCCATGGCGGCGGCAGCGGTGAAAATGGCTGCACAGATATTTCCTGATATTGCCGCGTTGAATGTATTAATGGTGGGTGCCGGTGAAATGATTGAGCTAGTGGCTACCTATTTTGCTGCCGAGCATCCGCGACGCCTTACGGTACTTAATCGCACGCTAACCAGAGCCCAGGAGTTATGCAGCAAATTGAATAACGGTGCCAATGCCCGTATTCTGACGGACTTACCTGATATCCTGCCCGAATACGATGTGGTGGTGTCCTCCACTGCCAGCCCGTTTCCGGTCATTGGCAAAGGCTTGGTCGAACGGGCACTTAAACTACGGCGCGGTATGCCTGTATTTCTGCTTGATTTAGCTGTGCCGCGTGACATCGAGACTGAAGCCGGCGAGCTCAACGATGCTTATCTATATACTGTGGACGATATGGTCAGTATTGTGCAGCATGGGCAGGCTGCCCGACAGCAAGCTGCCGCAGCTGCAGAAAAAATGGTGGCTTCCAAAGTGGCTGAATTTATTGCCTGGCAGCAGACACGCAGCAGTGTACCCTTGATTTGCGCTTTGCGTAGCCAAGGCGAAGAACAGCGCTGCAAAGTGGTAGCTAAGGCTATGCGCCGCTTGCGTAATGGCACAGCAGTTGAAGAAGTATTGCAACGTCTGAGCCATGAACTTACCAATACTCTCCTGCATGCCCCTACTCGTGCGCTGAATAAAGACAGCCAGCAACATCCTGAGCTGGCAAAGGCCATTAGTTTGATTTATCACCTGAATGATTCACATTTACAGCAGTAAATGTAATTCAGCAATAGGTTTGCAGTAGTACTCACCAAAAGTTTCAATTGATTAAAAGTTTAAATAATTACAGGATTCCAGATGAAACCTTCATTGATAGAAAAGTTACAGCACCTGACGGAACGTCTGGAGGAAGTAACCGCATTGCTGGCTTCTCCTGATGTTACCAACGATATAGACGAATATCGTCGCCTCACTCGTGAACATGCAGAACTCACGCCGGTGGTGGATACATACCGCCAGTACACACAAGCGCAAACTGATCTGACAGCTGCTGAAGAAATGCTGACAGACCCAGAATTAAAAGAATTTGCAGCAGAAGAAATTACCCATGCGCGCAATCAGATTGCTCAGTTAGATGGTGAACTGCAAAAACTGCTCTTACCTAAAGATGAAGACGACGATAAAAATATATTTATCGAAATCCGTGCCGGTACCGGCGGTGATGAAGCAGCTTTGTTTGCAGGTGATTTGATGCGCATGTATACCCGTTTTGCCGAACGTATGGGCTGGCAGGTAGAAATTGTATCAGCCAGTGAAAGCGACTTGGGCGGATATAAGGAAGTGATTGCACGTATTGCCGGCATGAATGTATACAGCCAGCTCAAATTCGAATCAGGCGGACATCGAGTACAACGTGTACCGACTACTGAAAGTCAAGGCAGAATACATACTTCAGCCTGCACCGTAGCCATCATGCCCGAAGCTGATGAAGTTGCGGAAGTACAGTTGAATCCGAATGATTTGCGTATTGATACCTTCCGTGCATCCGGCGCCGGCGGACAGCATATCAATAAAACCGATTCGGCCGTACGTATCACCCATCTACCCACCGGTATGGTAGTAGAATGTCAGGATGGCCGTTCACAACATGCGAATAAAGCACAGGCAATGAAGGTACTTGCTTCACGCTTATACGAACAGCAGAAGCATGCAGCTCATGCCAAAGAAGCAGCCGAGCGCAAAAGTCTGATTGGCAGTGGTGACCGCAGTGAGCGCATACGCACGTACAATTACCCTCAAGGACGGGTCACAGACCATCGCATTAATCTTACTTTACATAAACTTGATTTTATTATGGACGGTGATTTAAGCGAATTGACACAGGCACTGATAGCCGAGCATCAGGCTCAGCAGCTGGCGCAGCTCAGCAATGCCAGCTAAAGCATAAAAAAGCTGTTCTGGTACACCAGAACAGCTTTTATTTTACATACCTGGCAAAATCGAATGAAGACTGCTGCCGTAAAACAGAAACCAGATAGCAGCTATGGCCAGCACAATACCCGCTAGATTCATGCCATTAATTTTTTCTTTAAATATCAAAGCACCAATTACCGTAGCTAGCGTAATCACACCTAGATTCATACCAGCAAATACCAGTGACGGGTTCTGCTGAAACTGCTGATGAGCACGAATATAAAACAAAATATTAGCAAAATTCAGACAGCCCAGTAGTAAACCGGCCAGAATACTGGCTGCATTCCAGACCGTTCGGCGTAAAAGCAAATAGCCTATAATCAGCACAGCAGCCAAAATAAATGCTATCAGCAAAGTCGGGGCAAAAGCTGTGCCGCTTTTAGCCATCTGCTTAAATAAAATATCCGTAGTGCCATAACACAGCCACACCCCAAAAAGACAGCCTGCGGTACTGAAAAACCCACCCTTTTGCTTACTTTTAGTCGATTTTTCGCGATAAAGTAACGCCAGCAAAGCCATCAGAGCTAGTGCAATCCCAATTATTTTATTATTACTCAGGCTTTCACCAAACCATATAAAAGCCGCCAGTATAGGTAAAAATAACGAAAGGCGCTGTGCAGCATCTGTTTTAACCATACCGGCCTGCTCAATGGCTTTGCCCAACACAATAAAGCCTAGTGGCAGCCCGATACCCAGTGCAAGAAAAATTATCCAGTGGTGAGCATAAACTTGCCAGTCTGATAACTGTGGATGCAGAAACAACCAACTGCATAGAGCGGCAACTGGATAACCCACCGCTACCGCCTGAGCAATAACCACTCCATTTCTACGTGCTACTTTCAGCAATACGGATACAGCCACACTACATAAGATACTGATAATCAGAAAATGCATTTTTTCCCCTAAAACAAAATTTAGCGCAGATTAACAGCTTATTCAGAAATTTAAAAATCAAAATCCGCCTGTATCCATAATTTTTCTATTAAACTGTCCTTGTCTTCACCAACTTGTTGTGACTGCTGCAACAGTTGTTCAAGCTTACGCCGGCGCAATTGACATAAACGCAGTACTTGCTGCTTCTGCCTATCAGAAAATTTTAACCAATACAGACGCTCATCCCTACTGCGCAGGCAACCTTTGCAATAGCCTTTTTGATTACTTTCACATACACCGCGACAGGGGCTCGGAATAACAAAAAATTCCAACTGTTCCATTACGCAGATTCCTATATATAAAACAATACAGCATTCGTAGATAACCTCTTTAGCCGACAAAGCACAATAGACGCTTCATGGCTATAACCTAACAGCAGTCGAAACAAATCCGCGCGATTAAGATTAGCAGACAGCCTGATTTTGCTAAAAATTCCACGAAAAGCAGAGTAAATGTTATAATTCAAGGTTAATTTACCTCTGAATAGCAAATACAACTAGGTTACACACCCCCATGAGTAAAAAAATTCGCAATATTGCCATTATCGCACACGTCGACCACGGCAAAACCACACTGGTAGACCAGCTACTACGCCAGTCTGGTACATTTCGTGCCAACCAGCAAGTAGACGAACGGGTAATGGACAGCAACGATCTAGAAAAAGAGCGTGGCATTACCATTCTGGCTAAAAATACTGCCATCGAATATGAAGGCTATCACATTAATATCGTCGATACCCCGGGACACGCTGATTTCGGCGGCGAAGTAGAACGCGTACTGGGCATGGTAGACTGCGTACTACTACTGGTCGATGCACAGGAAGGCCCGATGCCGCAAACCCGCTTTGTCACCAAAAAAGCACTGGCACTGGGATTAAAACCAATTGTGGTTATCAACAAAATTGATAAGCCTAGTGCACGTCCAAACTGGGTAATCGACCAGACATTCGAACTTTTTGACAAACTGGGTGCCACAGACGAACAGCTCGACTTTCCCATTGTTTATGCTTCCGGTTTGACCGGCTTTGCTAAACTGAATGAAGAGGACGAATCCAACGACATGCGTCCGCTGTTTGAGACCATTCTCAAATATACACCTGAACCGGCCGGCGATGCCGACCAACCTTTGCAATTGCAGATTTCCCAGCTGGATTATGACAATTACACCGGCCGTCTCGGTATTGGCCGTATTCTGAACGGACGCATAAAACCGGGCCAGGTAGTGGCTATTATGAATGAAGACCAGCAGATTGGTCAGGGAAGAATCAATCAGCTACTTGGCTTTAAAGGTCTAGAGCGCATTCCACTACAGGAAGCAGAAGCTGGTGATATCGTCACCATTTCCGGACTAGAAGATATTGGTATCGGCGTCACCATTGCAGATCGCGAACAACCACAAGGCTTACCAATGCTCAGCGTGGACGAACCTACTCTTACCATGGACTTTATGGTAAATACCAGCCCTCTGGCCGGTACAGAAGGCAAATTCGTTACCAGCCGTCAGATTCGCGAACGTTTGCAGAAAGAACTGCTGACTAACGTTGCTCTGCGGGTGGAAGACACCGCCGACGCCGATGTTTTCCGCGTTTCCGGCCGTGGCGAACTGCATCTAACCATTCTGATTGAAAACATGCGCCGCGAAGGTTATGAGCTAGCCGTGGGCAAACCACGCGTAGTATTCCGCGAAATCGACGGCGTAAAATGCGAACCCTACGAAAATCTGACTGTCGATGTAGAAGACAACACCCAGGGCGCTGTCATGGAAGAGTTGGGTCGCCGCCGTGGTGAACTTACCAATATGGAAAGTGATGGTAAAGGACGCACTCGCCTAGAATACCGTATTCCAGCCCGCGGCCTGATTGGTTTTCAGGGCGAATTCATGACCATGACTCGTGGTCAGGGACTGATGAGCCATGTATTTGATAACTACGCACCGGTGAAGGCAGAAATTCCCGGCCGTCGTAATGGCGTACTGGTTTCACAAGAACAAGGTGACGCTGTTGCCTATGCACTGTGGAATCTTGAAGACCGCGGCCGCATGTTTATCAATCCGGGCGAGAAAATTTACGAAGGTATGATTATTGGCATCCATAGCCGTGACAACGATCTAGTAGTCAACCCTCTGAAAGGCAAAAAACTGACCAATGTCCGTGCCTCCGGAACCGATGAAGCTGTGCGCCTTACTCCGCCCGTTTTAATGTCTTTGGAAGCAGCTGTAGAATTCATTGATGATGATGAACTTGTAGAAATCACTCCTCAGACCATTCGCCTGCGTAAACGTTATCTAAGCGAGCAGGAACGGCGCAAACACTTTAAAAAACTGGATTGATTCCGACCTTTACAGCACAACAGGCAGCCACCAACTGGCTGCCTGTTTCAGCATTTACATAATAAAAATACGTTCGCATACCATTATTTGGTATTCACCATCGTCTCTGATTGCTGATCACAGCCTCAACAGCAAAATAAGTTTAAGAAGAGAATCAAGCAGTTTTCAAATATGCATACTTTACCAACGGTCACAGTATCCGGAAAAGACACCAATATACAAATACCATTTCCAACTGCTACAATTATTGGTTAGTCCTAACCGATTACATAACTTTTACCTTCACAACATAATTTACTCTTGAGTGTGACAGCAGCATCCCCAATCTAAAATTATTATTCCTTTTTTCGCGAGGACTTATCTGCCATGACCTCAGTTTTGGTGATATTGGCTATTGTTTTATTATTTATCGGGCTGTTAGGTACATTTATGCCCGCCCTACCCGGATTGCCACTTATGTTTGGCGGCGCATGGCTATTGGCTCTAAGCAGCGATTATCAGATTATGGGTACAGGCACACTGATTACGTTGGCAATTCTCACCGCCTTAGGCTGTGGTATGGATTACATGGCTGGCGTACTTGGAGCCAAGCATAGTGGTGCAAGCAGAAAAGCCATCTGGGGGGCTTTTATCGGCGCCATTATCGGTATGTTCTTTGCCCTTCCAGGTATGATATTAGGCCCGTTAATCGGAGCAGCGACCGGTGAATTCATTGCCAGACGTAATTTAGTGGCCGCTGGAAAAGTAGGATTCGCTACCCTAATTGGCCTAGTTCTCGGCGTTGTTGCCAAAATCGGCTGCGCATTTGCCATTCTGATTACCATCGCCGTGATGTATCTGTATCATTTATATTAACTGAATATTTAACTAACCACCAAGAGCAAAGGCTACTGTATTTGTAATAGAATACATAGCCTTTACTTTTTAAAATTTTATCCATTCTCACGTATGCGGCAATGATTGCCGGTCGGCGCAGGCTTGTCTTATCATAGCTTGCCCATAACTAGTGAAAATCTAATTAATTATTTCCTATAAAACAGAAACTATGTCCGCTGTTGCCCCTTTTGTGTTACCCAAAAGCAGTCAGACCGTACACTGGCCAGTTTTAAATGCTGGTAGTCTGCCATTTCTTCTCAGCAAGCATTTGCCTGAAAAAAAACTAAAAATTGTTCTCACAGCGGATGCAGAGCAGGCTATCCGTATTCAGACGGCATGGCAGTTTTTTGACCCAGCTGCGCGTATTGTATTTTTTCCTGACTGGGAAACCTTACCATATGAACATTTTTCTCCCCATCAGGAGCTGGTATCCGAACGCCTTAGCACATTATGGCAATTAAAAAACGGACTGGTTGATGTTTTACTGTTGCCGCTAGCCACAGCAATGCAAAAAATCGCCCCGCCTTCATTTTTGCTTGGCCGTACATTCTGGCTCAAGACCGGCCAGCAATTGGACACTGATGCACTCAAACACAGCCTGATAGAAGCAGGCTACAACCATGTTACCCATGTAGTAGCCACCGGTGAATTTGCCACCCGTGGTGGGATACTGGATATATTCCCGATGGGTAGTGACACTCCATTCCGTCTCGATTTATTTGATAATGAAATCGACACCATTAAAACATTCGACGCCGATACTCAGCGCACCCTGAACAGTGTTGAAGAAATCCGCCTGCTGCCTGCACATGAATTCCCCACCGACAGCGATGCCCAAAAAATTTTTCGTAGCCGTTTTCGTGAAGAAATCAGCAATGATCCCCGTAAAGCAACAGTCTATGCAGCTGTATCCGAAGGCCACTTCGGTGCCGGAGTGGAATATTATCTGCCTCTGTTCTTTGAAGAAGAATGCGTCAGCATTTTTGACTACATCAATCAGGATGCTATTCTGGTCAGTCTAGGAGATATACACAACGAAGCGGCACGTATCTGGCAGGATGTTAAACAGCGCTATACCATGGCACAAGGCGACCCAGCCTATCCACCGCTGGCTCCGCATTATTTATATATGAGTGAAGATCAGATTGGGGCACGCATCAAAGCATATGCACGTGTGGTACCGGAGCTAAGCAACCATAATAGCTACACCTTGCCTGATGTTGCCGTCGATAGGCAGTCTGACGATCCTCTGCACTCTCTTAAAGCTTTTTTGCAGCAGTGGTCTGGTAAAGTATTAATCTGTGCTGAAAGCCTTGGCCGACGTGAAACCATGCTTAATTTCATGCGTGAGTATCAATTGCAGCCACATATCGTCAGTGGCTGGGCAGATTTTCTTCAAGCCAAGGCTGAGTTGTGTTTGACCATTGCACCATTAAGCTATGGCTGCCTGTTGGCCGAACAAAGGTTGGCCATCATCACCGAAGCCGACTTATATCAATACGTCGTACGTGGTCGCCGCACCCGCCGCAAACACAGTGCCGTTTCCGACGGTATGCTGCGTGATCTGGCAGAAATCAAAATTGGCGACCCTGTTGTACACGAACAGCATGGCATTGGTCGCTATCAAGGTCTGGTAACACTTGATCTGGGTGAAGGTGCCAGTGAAATGATGCTGCTGGAGTATGCCGAAGGTTCACAGCTATACGTACCAGTCAGCCAGCTGCAATTGATTTCCCGCTATGCCGGTAGCGCACATGAAAATGTTAGCCTGCACAAGCTCGGACATGGTGCATGGGATAAGGCACGGCATAAAGCTGCTGAGAAAGCCAGAGATACCGCTGCCGAACTCTTAAACCTCTATGCACGGCGTGAAGCACAGCAAGGGCATCGCTTCAACCTAAACGAAATAGATTATCAGGCCTTCGCCAATGGCTTCGGCTATGAAGAAACTGAAGATCAGGCGGCCGCTATTGCCGCCACTCTTAAGGATTTATGCGCAGAAAAACCAATGGATCGGCTTATTTGCGGCGATGTAGGATTTGGTAAAACGGAAGTTGCCTTACGGGCAGCTTTTGTAGCCGCTATGGCTGGCAAACAAGTCGTGGTACTGGCTCCAACTACTCTGCTGGTTGAGCAGCATGCCCAGAATTTTGCCGACCGCTTTGCAGATTTTCCCATTAAAGTTGCTCAACTTTCACGTTTTAATACCAGCAAACAGACACAAGCCACGCTTGCTGGACTAGCAGATGGCACTGTTGACATTGTTATCGGCACACATAAACTGGTTCAGCCGGATGTCCATTTTAAAAATCTTGGTCTGGTCATCATCGATGAAGAACATCGATTTGGCGTTCGTCAGAAAGAACAACTAAAAAGCCTTCGCGCCAATGTTGACGTACTGACTCTTACCGCCACACCGATTCCACGCACCTTGAGCATGGCTTTAGAGGGTCTACGTGATTTTTCCCTGATAACCACCGCACCCAGCCGCCGTTTAGCCGTTAAAACCTTTGTCCGTCCCCTCAGCGATGGACTGATACGTGAGGCAGTAATGCGCGAACTGAAACGTGGTGGCCAAGTTTTTTTTCTGCACAATGAAGTAGACACCATCGCTAATGCTTATGAAAAACTAAGTAGTTTATTGCCAGAAGCACGCATTGGCATTGCACACGGACAGCTACGAGAGCGCGAGCTGGAACAAGTAATGCGTGACTTTCTACAACAGCGCTATAACGTACTGCTATGTTCAACCATTATCGAAACTGGCATAGACATCCCTAATGCCAATACCATTATCATTGAGCGTGCAGATAAATTCGGTCTGGCACAACTACATCAGCTGCGCGGCCGTGTAGGTCGTTCCCACCATCAGGCCTATGCTTATCTACTTGTGCCCGATGCCATGACCAAAGATGCTCAGAAACGACTGGAAGCAATTGAAATGGCCGATGATTTAGGCGCCGGTTTCACTCTAGCGATGCAAGACCTGGAAATTCGCGGTGCTGGTGAAATTCTCGGAGAAGGTCAGTCTGGTGAAATGATTCAAGTAGGTTTCACCCTCTACACTGAAATGTTAAAACAAGCGGTACGCAATTTGAAAAAAGGCCGCGAACCGGATTTAGATGCGCCACTAGGCATTACCAGCGACATTAAACTACACAGTCCAGCTTTGTTGCCAGAAAGCTACTGTCCAGACATCCATGCACGCCTCGTTTTGTACAAACGGCTGGCCAGCAGTGAAACCGAAGCTGAAATAGACCAGATTCACGAAGAATTAATTGACCGTTTTGGCTTGCTTGAACCGGCAGTATCCACACTGATCGCCAGTCACCATCTGCGCCTCGAAGCAGCAAATCTAGGTATAGATACCATAGATGCTAGCAGCGAAAGCATAACGTTCACATTTGGCAAGCATCACTGTATTAATCCGGCAACCATAGTTGCCATGATGCAAAATGATAAAAATTACCGCCTTGTCGGTGCAGACAAACTCAGAGTGAATATCGGCATAGAAGACGTGCAACAACGAGTGCAAATAATCAAGAATATTATGAAACAACTCGCAGTAGATGCCAGCTGAAACCGAATGTATTTATATCTGACACCAGCTTTTTAACACACTCATTGAGATTTACTTGTATATCATTCAGCGCAATTACAGCTTACTACAATTGCGCTGTTTGCCGATTTTTAGCGCACATTATCCAGTGCAAACAACTCAGATCCATGCCGTTTCAACCATAAACGCGCATCATGCGTCTTTGATGTATATTTGGCCACCATTGCCCAAAAGTCCCTACCATGATTCGCATAGCGCAGATGACATAATTCATGAATACAAACATAATCAACCACAAACGCCGGAGCACCAATTAAACGCCAATTTAGACGGATACCGGTACGCCTGCGGCATACACCCCAAAAAGTACGTGCTTGAGTTAACGCCATGGAGGCGGGTTGTTGCTGCATCACGAGTGCCCAATACTGTAAACGCGATATTAGCTCAGTCTGAGCACACTGCCTTAGCCACGTTCGCAGTATATCAAGCGCGGATGCTTCAAATGTCTCTGGTAACAAAAAGCCCTGTTGCTGATACCATTGAACAGCCGAGAGCCCCTTAGCAAAGGTATAAGAGAAACGTTGCCCACGATACCAGATAGTGTTCGGTAACTCTGTTTTAATAGTTTTCGACTGCTGCCACAACCGCTTAAGCGCCGCTTCATTGGCACCAAACCATTGCTGCAATTGTTTCAGGGAGACAAAAGGCGGTATATTGACAGTTAATATAGAAGCCGAAGCGACGCGTACAATGATATTTTTCCGCGCCGTCCGCCGCAAGTGAAACTTGATAGCACAGCCATCTTGAGTAGTGTGAATAATCACCGACATATTTATGCTCTAGCAGAATTCTGATCGGCAAACGCGAATAAACGTAACAGATTTATCAATGTATGCACGACCTAGCCATCGCTTAATCAAAGCATTTATGAAAAATCAACTATCTCTTCTTTAAACAGCCATGTAGAAACTAGATTTTGATTACAGACAACTAAGCAACACTAAGTTAGCCAATTAAAAAACAATAAATCGTAATTAATGAATTGATTTTCAATCTATTATTTGGCCTCATTAAATTGATTAGTGAGGTAAGACGGGCGTGGGTACTTGAGGATTTTTCGGTGCAAAAGGTCCCACACCCTGAATTTCTATCTGTTTGTCTTCTATCCACTGCTCACAATGCTTAATTAGCTCTTCAGGATTATGTGCCTGTTCATAGTGTATTGGCGCACCAATCACTACGGTCACTTTACCTGGATACTTCAAAAAAGAGTCCTTAGGCCAGAATTCACCACTGTTTAAGGCTACTGGTATCAAATTAAGATGTAGTTCCTGAGCCATGCGCGCAGCGCCTTTTTTATAATGACCGCGATAGCCCGGTTTAATACGGGTACCCTCAGGAAAGATGCAAATCCACATGCCTTTCTGATGGCATATTTTGCCCTGACTGATTATCTGCGCATTTGCTGCTTTGGGATTATTACGGTCTATCCCGATAGTACCACGCCATTTCAACGCCCAGCCAAATACCGGAATCCGAAAAAGCTCACGTTTTGCCACAAAAGCCAGATCTGGGAAAAAATACAACATAGCCAGCGTTTCCCAGCCCGATTGATGTTTACAACATACAATACCCGGCTCCTGCGGAATATTTTCCCGGCCAATTACTTCATATTTAAGGCCAATAATATGTTCCAGCATCCAGAACAGGGTTTTACCCCATGCAGTTGTCGTCCATGTCACGCCTTTAGGGACAAGCATGGAAACAATCACCACCATCAGCCAAACTAGCGAGAATATACACAAACAAAACCAGTAAATTAAATTACGTAACAACAGCATGTTAAATTATTCCTCGGCTGATTTTTCAGCCTGTGTACGACAGAATTTAGCAAAATCAAGCAAATCGTCATACACCTGCGTATCTTCAGGCAAAGTTTCCATTTTTAGCGTTTCTTTGCCTTTCCCCGTTAATACCAGTATTGGATGGCCTCCGATGGCTGCTATTGCTTCCATATCACGAATACCATCACCGACCAGCCATGTATCCTCTGCTCTCATATGTAGCCGGTCGAGTATATCCAGCAATAAACCCGGCTGAGGTTTGCGGCAATGGCATTTTGCATTGCTGGTGTGCGGACAAAACCACACACCGCTCAGTCGACCACCAGCTTTCTGAATATAATTGTGCATTTTCCCATGCACTTCATTCAGTTGTTCCATCGTGACTTGATTGCGCCCGATACCCGACATATTTTCTGCTACCACTACCGTGTATCCGCTTTGAGTTAGAAAGGCCACCGCATCCATGCTGCCTGGCAGAGGATGCCATTGATCTGGATCACTAATAGGCTGCGGCTGCATTGCATTGAGCACCCCATCTCGATCAAGAATAATTAGTTTGCCTTTTCCACTCAATATCATAAATATCCTTACTGTGCAGGTTTCAGACTTTGCCTCCACTGCATCAGGGCACTATCAAATACCCCGTCCAGTAAAGCCTGATTTTCATCGGAAATTTCAACATGATAAAAGCTTTCCAGCGCCGGCGTATTTAGTGTTTGGACATAATCTTCCATAAAACGACCATACCCCTCCTCTTCATCATCGTAGTAATACAGAGAAAAGCGGCATCCTTCTTCGTTAAAATCACTGTCTTCCAGACAGCCAGCCATATTATTTAGTACAAATTCAGCACCACTTATCGCCTGTGCCTTTAAAGCGCCCATGTCTTCTTCTGCTGCTTCATCCCATTCTGGATTGTACAGACCACGCCGCACAATCCAAGACCAATAATATCCCATGTGTGTGGCCGCATTGGCCAGAGCCAATGCCGGCGGATAATCTTCTTCAGTATGAAACACCACATTATCTAATATCATAATTCAGCTTTCATCTATTAAGGGAACGGGTTAAGGCAGTACTACTCATTCAAAAGAGCAATATCAGCCACAGCATTCATCTGGTGAGACAAAAACAGTAATAAAGCCAGACGATTATTTCTGATGGCCTCATTTTCATCCATTACCATTACATTAGTAAAGAATACATCCACCTTTTTTTTAATTCCGGTGAGTTCGGACAATGCCTGAATAAAGTCTTGTTTTCTCATAGCTGCCTGAATGCGCACAGCGACTTCTTCAGTAGCATGGTATAGATTCAGTTCATCCTGTTCTTGCAATTTTGAAGAATCAACAGCTGGCAAAGCTGATACGTCCGTTTTTTTCAGCAGATTATGTACACGTTTATTCGCAGCGATCAGCGCTGTTGCTTCCTCAAGCTGCTTAAACTGGGTAACAGCGGCTAAACGCGCATCTAATTCACCCAAATCATCCACTTGCCCTGCAAGTACCGCGGCAACCACATCCTGCTCATAATTATTCTGCAACAGAATATCCAGTCGAGCCTGCATAAATCCGGCCACTTCAGCTACAGTATTTTCCGCTAGTTTACCGGCAGGGAAAGTAGCAAACGCGGCCTGTAGTAATGGCTGCAGCGCCAAATGATGCTGCATGAGCATGCGCAAAATACCCAGAGCACTACGACGCAAGGCATATGGGTCTTTATCACCAGTAGGAACAAGGCCGATACCCCAAATACCTATCAAGGTTTCAAGTTTGTCAGCCAGTGCCACTACCGTTCCCAACACATTATCCGGCAAGACATCATTAGCAAAGCGTGGCCAGTAATGTTGTTCTATCGCGACAGCAACATTTGGATTCTCACCATCATGCAGCGCATAATATTTGCCCATTGTGCCTTGTAATTCAGGGAACTCTCCTACCATATCAGTCAGTAGATCAGCTTTAGCCAGTTCTGCAGCACGTGCAGCCAGATTAACATCTGCATTTAACAACGGAGCAATTGTTTTAGCTAGACGGATAATTCGCTGAACTCTTTCAGCCTGACTACCCAGCTTATTGTGATAAACCACATTTTGTAAACGAGGTAGACGGCTGGCCAACGTAAATTTCTGATCCTGACGGTAAAAGAATTCTGCATCGGCTAGACGAGCACGCAATACCCGTTCATTACCATGAATAATGTGAACTGGATTTTCAGTCTGTAAATTAGACACTAGCAAGAAGCGGTTAATCAGCTTACCGTCACCGCTCAGTAGTGGAAAATATTTTTGATTCTGCTGCATGGTCAGAATCAGGCACTCTTGTGGTACCTGTAAAAAACGCTCATCGAAACTTGCCTGTAGTACCACCGGCCATTCTACCAGCGCGGTTACCTCATCCAACAGTCCATCTGCATAAGCCACATGCGCATGCAGCGATTCGGCCGCAGTGCTTAAATCTTGCTCAATACGAGCACGACGTTCAGCAAAACTAACTACTACTTTACCTTGTTCCAGCATTTGCTGTGCATAATCTTCAGCATGCTGAATAATAATTCTGCCTTCGCTCAGGAAGCGATGACCTAAAGTCCAATTTTGGCTACTCAGACCCAATACACTACCAGCAACGATTTCACTGCCATGCAACATAATCAGTCCGTGCACCGGCCGTACAAAAGTAAACGTACTACTGCCCCAGTGCATAACCTTGGGAATAGGCAATTTTTTAATAGCCTGATTAAGAATTTCGCTTAAGAGAGCACTCAATGGCTGGCCTGCCTGCGTATATTCATACGCATACACCATCTGTTTGCCATCATTTATCTGTGTAAGTTGACTAATTTCAATCTGATTGCTGCGTGCAAATCCCTGCAAGGCTTTAGTGGGTTCACCATCTTTCATACCGGCTGCCACACTAGGACCTTTTTTGATAATACGTTGGTCTGCCTGTACTGCTTTTACATTCTGAACCAGTACACCTAAACGTCTTGGCGCAGCAAAGACCTGATAATCAGCCACACCATCTATGAGCTGTGCTTTTTCCAGTCCATCCACAACACCGGCAGCAAGACTCTCGCCCAAATTATTCAGCGCCTTAGGTGGCAGTTCTTCAGTACGCAGTTCAATTAATAAAGGAGCATTCATGCAAATAATACTTTCATTCGAATCAGGCTGTGTGGCCGGTAGATTTTTTGTTCAGTAGAGGGAAACCAAGTTTTTCACGGCTTTCCACATATTTATGCGCCACCGCACGACTTAATGCACGCACACGGCCAATATAGGTGGCACGTTCGGTCACCGAAATTGCACCACGCGCATCAAGCAGATTAAATGTGTGTCCTGCTTTCAGCACCAGTTCATAAGCAGGTAGTGCTAGACTAATATCTTCAACAGCCAACAGACGTTTGGCTTCAGCTTCATAATCATTAAACTGTGTCAGAAGCCAATCAGCATTACTGTATTCAAAGTTGTAGGTAGACTGTTCAACCTCATTCTGATGGTAGACATCACCGTAGGTCACAATCTGTCCGTCTAGCGTTTTCGCCCAGACCAGATCGTAAACATTGTCTACACCCTGTAAATACATTGCCAGCCGTTCAACACCATAAGTAATTTCACCGAGCACTGGCGAGCAATCCATGCCTCCCACTTGCTGAAAATAAGTGAACTGAGTGACTTCCATGCCGTTAAGCCAAACTTCCCAGCCTAATCCCCAGGCACCAAGCGTTGGATTTTCCCAGTCATCTTCCACAAAACGGATATCATGCTGACGTGGGTCTATTCCCAGCTCCTGCAAAGAAGCCAAATACAATTCCTGAATATTATCTGGAGCCGGCTTTAACGCTACTTGAAACTGATAATAATGCTGCAGACGATTAGGATTTTCACCATAGCGTCCGTCTTTAGGCCGGCGGGAGGGCTGGACATAGGCAGCAAACCACGGCTCAGGCCCCAGCGCGCGCAGACAGGTGGCCGGATGGCTGGTACCCGCACCTACTTCCATATCCAGCGGCTGCAATACCACGCAGCCACGACGGGCCCAGTAATTCTGTAATGTAAAAATTATTTCTTGGAAAGTCAGCATGAAAGGAAATTTCTGATAGTCTGCAAAATTATCTATTTTACTGTGCTTACTAGCAGTTGAACAGCCATCATTCAGTACCTAAACACTACCTCATTGCAAATAATAAACGAAAAAACACTTGCACCCTGACGCAGGTAGTGAAACGATAGACTCTTAATTAATAGCCAAGTTATTTCGAAATGTATTATGGCGAACGTTTTAACGCTTACTCTCACCTGACCGGCTTTATACTATCTATCATTGGAACGGTCTTTCTGCTAATAAAATCTGCACTGTATGGCGATGCTTATCGAATAGTCAGCTCGGCCATATATGGTGGTAGTCTGATATTTCTGTATGGTATCTCCACTTTGTATCATTCCATCCGCTCACATCACGCTAAAGCCGTACTACAAAAATTTGACCACTGCGCCATATATTTGCTGATTGCCGGTAGTTATACTCCTTTTACACTCACCACACTCAACGGCGGCTGGGGCTGGTCCCTATTTGGTATCTCATGGGGACTGGCAATATTTGGTATCATTCAAGAAGTGACTATCGGGCGTAAAAGTGAAACTCGTATTCTATCCTTGATACTATATTTATTGATGGGCTGGCTAATTATTGTTGCCATCTATCCACTGATACACCACATGTCCGCTCCCGGCCTCTTCTGGCTTATTAGCGGTGGATTGGCATACAGTATTGGCATATACTGGTTTATTAATGATGAAAAAATCCGCCACGGACATGGCATCTGGCATATTTTTGTGATGCTGGGCAGTCTAGCGCAATTTATTTGTGTCTATGCCTACATATGAGAACAAGAGTCAGATGCGTCTGATAAAAGACACTAAACAATCATTCTGCATACTAACGATTAAAAGAAAGACATTGTGTGAAAATAATTCTGAACACCCTCTTTGTTTGCCTGAGCCTCCTGTTCCTTTCAGCCTGTGGTGGCGAAAAAACTCAGCACTCCGCTGCTTCATCAGTTCAAACAAAAAAAGAAATTATCATCGGCACCACTGTAGGCGATTTTGCTGACATGGTGCGCGATCAGGTCAAGCCTGAACTGGAAAAACAAGGCTACCACGTTCAGCTATTGGAGTTTACGGATTATGTCCGTCCCAATCTTGCTCTGGCAGATAAATCTATCGACATCAATGTATTTCAGCATAAACCTTATCTAGATGATTTTGCCCAGTCTCGTCATCTGGCCATCATGCCCGTGTTTCAAGTTCCAACTGGTCCGCTCGGTATCTACAGCGGCAAACTACATGAGCTGAGTGCAGTCAAAAGTGGTTCTAGTGTCTCTGTTCCTAACGATCCTTCTAATCTTGCCCGCGCATTGGTGATGCTGGATAAGCTCGGCTGGATAAGTCTAAAAAACAATATTAACCCGTTGAAGGCCTCACTATCAGATATAGCCAGTAACAATAAACACATCAAGCTGGTGGCGCTGGAAGCAGCCCAATTACCTCGTTCTCGTCACGATGTGGATTTTGCGGTCATCAATGGCAATTTTGCCACGAGCTCAGGACTAAAGTTCACATCAGCATTATTCCTTGAACCTGGCTACACCTATGTCAACTGGGCAGCAATTCGCACGGCTGATAAAGATACCCAATGGGTAAAAGACATTACTGCTGCGTACAATTCAGCAGCGTTTAAACAATATGCGTTTAAACGCTTTGCCGGATATAAATATCCAGAATCATGGGGCATACAAAGCACTCCTCCTGCATCTACTGCGTTACAATAATTTTTGAAGTAGTTTTAACAGGCATTTTGTTACCGGTATCTATAACAAAATGCCTTTTTTAGCAAACATAAGATAAACATGAAATCAGATGATTTAAGTATGAATACTGAAGTACCATTGGAACATAAAATTAATATGGAGACTGCCCGTATCAGCTGGCACGAACTCCAACCCTATTTTGCCCGCGGCAACTGTATTTATATTGCACCTGAGCTGGATTTAGTTACCATTGCACATAAGATAGCAACAGACGACAGTGCTGCCATTGCACTTTTGATTCAGGAAGGTAAAATTAGCAAAGTCAGCGACATAATGGCACAGCAATTTTTTGATAATAATCAGTCGATGTGGGCTGTTGTGGTAAAACCTTATGTGCTGGTGCAGCCAGATTAAGCCCGTATCGAGAGCAGATAAATCATAAGCAATTAATCAGCATTCATAATAAGGAAGAGAATACAATGCATCGTCACCATTACGGTTTCACCATGATTGATATGATGATAACCATCGTTATTATTGCCATTCTGACTGCCATCAGCTATCCCACTTATCATAATTTTGTTCTTAAAGCCAGAGCAGAAAATGCACGCGCTGATATCTTATCCAATATAAACATGCTGGAAAGGTATTATTCCCAAAACAAAACATTTGTCGGCTACAACAAACTTGAGCAGAATCGAAGTAAAACTTTTTTTACTTTAACAGGTATATACAATCCTAGCAGCTATACACTAATTGCTACCCCAAAGGCAGCTAATAGTGGGGAAACAAAAAGTGTAGTCTATAGTAGTTTAAAGGGCATGCTGCTTTGTACTAACCAAAAAGATGATAATGGAAATTATACAGATTGCGATATTTTCTAGTTTTCAATAGTTAAATATTGATCTGAACCACTACATTTTTTTCCAAATCACAGTATTCATAGAAACGTTGAATCACTCAACTAAGAAAAAGAGAAAACACATGCAAATACTGAAATCAGTCCTCTTGATCACCACAATATTTACACTGGCCAATACTGCTCTAGCTGCAAGCCATCAGACTACAGACGAGAGTTATATTAATGATGATGCTGAAAGAATTATGAGCCAAATGTTGCATCAGCAACAACAGATTGAAAAAGAAATTGAGAACCTATCTGCCTCCATCCAACAAGATGAAAATCAGGTTAAACTGTTTAAGAATTGCAAACAACCTGAATGTCATCAATACAGTGAAACCACTTCTTTCCGTCTAGAACCGAACCATCAATTTACTTATCAAAATCAAGTCAGCAAAGATGGCCGCAGCAAATCCATTAGCCGCAGTGGCAGACTGATTCAAAATAAAAATAATCAGACACTGATACTTGATAATGCGGCAGGTCAGCCAGAAATCTACTTAAAACAATAAATTCAGTTCAATATCTTACGCACTGAAATACCAGCATAATAAAAGGCAATGAAATTTCATTGCCTTTTTCTGCTTCAATAACCCGTACTGCTTATTTACGTTGATGTTTATGTTTAGGTGTATTCACCGCTGAGCGCTCAATAATCTGATCCAATTTATAAACATATTGGCTTTCTGCAGAGGCATCGGCTGGTTTAATTTCATATACGTTCAAACGTAAAACTTGATTTTCGGACGGATTAAACTGCCAACCATCAATCGTACCAGCGAAATTACGCCATACACCATTTTTAACTTTGATACCCTGCTCGTTATAGGTCACTTCACGTACTTTCAGGCATTGAGCAGCACCCTGCGCTGTCTGACAAGCCTGAGTTTCTGGGCTAATTTCCCAAAATACCACTGTTGGTTGTCCATACTGTGCTGTTGCAGTAGGCACACCCCGCCACAGCAAATGCTCACCTCGCCGATTTTCAATCCATAGCTTTGGTTCAGCATTCTGACTATCTTCAGTATTCAATAAACCAGCATGTAACTTCTGGCCGTTCATAAACGATACAACTGCTGCATCCTGCGCCATGACATCGGGAGCACACGCTTTCATCGTACTTACCGGCGCCTGAATGTGCATATCTTCTCCGTTCAGTTGGTAAACCGAACTGATATTATTACAGCCACCAGAAACATTTAGCCGCTGACCGTTAAAATTCAGTTTCAGATTGGTATTGCCTGCAAGGCTAGCCAAAGGTCGGCCGTGCCGGTCTGTAGCTTCTGTCAGCTGCCAATCGTAAGCACTAAGTAGCTGCGCATTCGCCGCACGCATATTCACCTTACGGTCAGATGTGTGGGCACAGGCAGCAAGACTACCTGCAACCAGGGCAGTGATGGCCAATTTTTTGATACTCATAATCACATCCTTGCTAAAATAACACGACACCTGCACATTAAAATAAATTTGAGCATAAAACAATAGCCACGTTTTATATCATTGAAATATATAGCCATACTGCAACAACAAACACAACTCAGGAGAACCAGCATGCAAATCGGCATCATTATTATCGGCGATGAAATTCTGAATGGATCAAGACAAGACGGTCATTTTATATTTTTTAAACATTTATTTAAGCAACACGGCCTTCAAATGGCATGGGCACAGTATCTGCCCGATGACTGCGATACCATTACTCGCCAGTTGAAACAGTCTTTTGAAGAAAAACTACCCGTATTTGTAACCGGCGGTATTGGCGCAACGCCAGATGATCACACCCGCCAAGCTTGTGCGCTTGCTTTAAATCTACCCTTGCAGGCTCATCCTCAAGCACTGAAAAATATTGAAGCAATTTCAATCAGACAAGGCGACACACTTAATAGTCCATCTCATTTACAGCGTGCCAAAATGGCTGAATTCCCAAAAGGGGCAGCGCTTATTCCCAATCCGTTTAATAATATTGCCGGCTTTTCTATTAAAGAGCATTATTTTTTCCCCGGCTTTCCCAAAATGGCACACCCAATGGCTGAATGGGTGCTGAATACCTATTACAGCAAGAATTTTTTTCAGCATCAGATCATGGCTAAAGCCGCGCTGGTTGACGGTGTACCTGAATCCAGAATCGCCCCCTTGATGGAGCAGATTGAGCAAAAATGGCCAGGTATCAAAACGTTTAGCCTGCCAACTATTCGGGAAGATTTACCTAACGATGAACAAATCCATCAATATCGTTTGGAATTTGGTTTAAAAGCATGGGATAAAGACTGCGAAAATCTACCTCAAGCATGGCATGAAGCTCTACACAGCCTAAAGCAGCTTGGAGCCACCAAAATTACCTTACTGGAAAACAGCAGTGAGGGCTGAAATCAGATTCTCTATGCGATTAAACGGGTCTGACAACCAGATAAATCCGGTAATTTATAGAAAATTTACCTGAGCAAAAGCAAAATAAAAGGGTTTCAAACTAAATCTTTCTCGCTCACAGGCAGAAAAAACCATACTTTCGCTCCTTTACATGCAAAACGGTTTTGTATTTGCCTTTCAATTGGCAAACAACTAGAATTCCAGCAACTCAAAACTTCACCTGGTTTTGCGTTAAACCTCAACGCGGTATGCAGCATTTCCACGGGACGCAAAACCTCTATACATACAGCTTAGCAACAGGTTTTAAATTATTCATGACAACACTGCACAAATACAATTTTTCTGCCGGTCCGGCCATTCTACCTGAGGCCGTATTACAGACAGCTCAGGCTGAAATGCTGGATTACAATGGTACCGGCACTTCAGTCATGACCATGAGCCATCGCTCCGATGCTTTTCTCAGTATCCTGCATCATGCAGAACTGGATTTGCGTCAGTTGCTGCATATTCCAGATAATTACAAGGTTTTGTTTATGCAGGGCGGCGCCAGTGCTCAGTTCAATATGGTTGTCATGAATCTAGCCAATGGTTTTAAACGGGTAGACTCTGTTGTGAGTGGCAATTGGAGCCGTATTGCCCACAGCCAGATGGGTAAACTATCAGATGCTGAGATTCATCTTGCTGCCCATGGTGGTGATCTGTATAACTATACTGACGTTCCGGCACCAGAAACTTGGGACGTTGATCCGGATTCAGCTTTCGTTCACTACTGCATTAATGAAACCGTGCATGGCCTGCAGTATCGCAATATCCCCAAACCCGATGGACTACCACCAATTGTCTGTGACATGTCGAGTGAGATACTGTCACGGCCAATTAATGTTGCGGATTTCGGCTTAATCTATGCCGGTGCACAAAAAAATATCGGCCCTTCTGGTGCCACCATTGTGATTATCCGTGAAGATTTGCTTGAACGCTGCTCCGATCGCATACCGGACGTATGGAATTACCATAGCCATATTATCCGTCAAGGCATGTATAACACACCAGCCACCTATCCGATTTATATTTCTGGTTTGGTATTCCGCTGGCTACAAGCCAATGGTGGTGTGGAACAGATGCAGGCTATCAATACCATGAAAGCAGAAACCCTGTACTCCGCCATAGATAACAGTAATGGTTTTTATATCAATAATGTAAAAGAACATGCGCGTTCGTACATGAATGTTATTTTCCACACACCTGAAAAAGAGCTGGATAAACTATTTGTGCAACAAGCTAATGCGCATGGATTATGTACGTTACAGGGCTACAAATCCATGGGAGGCATGCGTGCCAGTATTTATAATGCTATGCCATTACAGGGTGTAGAAGCCTTAGTGAGCTTTATGCAAGAATTTCAACGCCGATACGGTTAATAGATTCTGTTTTGTATCAGTACGGTGCAGCCTTATTAGGCTGCACCTTTTTATATGAATCATTCTGTTTTCTATGCATGTGTAAAAAATTAAAACACTAATTTTTTATTACAGCCATATTTACAATTCAAACTGACACGCAATAAAACGATAGTATTCAGGATGCAGAAATATTTCACAGCCGCTACTTGCCTCGCTTTACTGAGCGTTATCATCAATAAAGTTAAAAGTGTTTTCAAACTCAAGCACTTCGGCTATTTCCTAAATTGAAAACGTTTGAAACCCACCTACTATGTTTTCCGGTTTCGTAACCTAATCCATTATTGTATTTTTGATATTTTCTATAACAAGCAGGCTTAAAATCAGCAATATAATGTTTTATATAAGCTTAGCAAAGTGGAAAATAGTAAATACAACAAGAATTTCATCTTTCTGGTCCAGGAAAGTTAATCGGGTTTACTGATAATCCAGACCAATATCAAGATAACGCGCGCTGTGCGTCAGATAGCCCATTGCCAGAAAATCAACACCGGTTTGTGCTGCAGCCAAAAGTGTATCTGGACGTAGATTGCCAGATGCCTCTGTTTGACATTGCCCTTTGCACCAGCTTACTGCTGTTCGCAATTCTTCCACTGACATATTATCCAGCAATACTAAATCAACACCTACATCCAGTACCCGACGCAACTGCGCTAGGGTATCTACTTCCACCTCTATAGCGATAAGATGTCCTGCATAAGCCTTTGCTTGCCGTAGGGTAAGGGCAATATCACCTCCGGCCAGAGCAATATGATTATCTTTAATCAGAATAGCATCGTCCAGTCCCATTCGATGATTACGTCCACCCCCCATTCGTACTGCATATTTCTGAATAGCGCGCAGGCCAGGCAAAGTTTTCCTGGTACAGGTGAGCAAGGCACCCGTAGGCGCAATCAGTGTCTGAAGTTCGTGTGTGGCAGTGGCAATACCGCTTAAATGAGTCAGAAAATTTAGGGCTGTACGCTCAGCAGCCAGAATAGCCCGAGCATTACCTGTAACCTGCGCCAGCACAGTATTTGCGGGAATGATATCACCATCATTTTGATATATTTTAAATTTTAGATTAGAGTCGATTAATGCAAAGCTTTGCCGCGCCAGTTCTAGCCCGCATACTACTCCTTCTGCCCGAGCCACGATGCTGAATTGTGCAAGGCTCTCGGCCGGTACAACTGCTCGGGAGGTAATGTCTCCGCGGCGCCCCAAATCTTCCACTAGTGCTGCCTGTACTAATGGACGCGTAATAATTTCAGGTAAATCATTCATCATGATTTTCTCATTTGTATTTATACTCGTTTAGAGTATATATGAGATAAGACTTTTACGAAAAGGAAAATTTAGACAGGTCTTGATTTAATTTTTGCTATAAGGTTGATGCGCACCAGCAGTGGGTTCACTGTTCACATTGCCAAAAGCTGGATTAGATAAACTCTAATTCTGTATTTTAATAAAGTAAGCATCTTAGCTCTGCCGCAATATGTGCGGCATATGTATCCCTATGATATTAATGTATAAAATTTTGGTAAAACCTTGATGATACAGAAAGGTATTAGATGTGATTACCAATTAATGGGAGCCGATAACCGGAAAGCAAGCTTTCTTGCAATACATTTTCATTAAAACGGTATAGTTGTGCCGGACGTCCACGCTCTGCCACCATAGTTTCACCAGTAGCTACAACAAGCTGCTGATTGTTAACCAAACGACGAAAATTTTGTTTATGCAGCTCCACACCATTCAATACTTCAATACTGCGCTGCAACTGATACAGAGTGAATTGGGGCGGCATTAAATCAAAGATAACTGGCCGGTATTGTAATTTAGCGCGCAATCTCGACACAGCCGTAGCCAGAATTCGACGATGATTGAATTGCATGGGACGGCCGGTTAATTGTGGTGGTAGCTGATTATCATAATACGGTGACTCAGCAATAAGGCCTGTCTCATACATCAACTCATAGCGCAGCAGAGCATTTTCGGCAATCCAGTGCTGCCCGTTTATACCCCAGCATAAATTCAGGCGTTGCTGCCGCTGATTACGGATTTCCTGATTGGGTGCGGCATCCACCCAGTTCTGCATCGGCAGAATCAACTGGTTGAGAATATGCGCATGTTGCGGACGACGGCTGTCTTCCCATGGAAAGTATTCATACCAGTCTTGCCATTTTGCTTCCAGCGTCAGGCCACTTTCAGCCGTCTCTTTTACTAGACCTAGATAACTAATATTGATAACTGCCTGACCATTGTGATGGCTACGCTTCATGTCAACAAAAGTATACAGCTGTTCAATATAGCCAAGTGGCTGACCGGTCCGCTGATGTACCCATGTTCTTGCTCCAGCCTGCAAGGAGTGGTGCACTGGTTTTAACGGACCAAAAGGCAATAAGCTGCCATCGTGAATGGTAAGCACGCGGGCGCTAAAATCCGTTACTGCAAACAACACGGCCACCAGCTCAGCTGCACTATCGCTATAACTGGATGAGGGTAAATCAGCTGTTGTGTGCATGCAGGTAATACTCCTTAATCAACACTCATTAATTGTAAAGAAATTGTTGCAAAAAAACAAAACCTGCGCAGCCGGTTTTTATGAATCAGCCATTCATTCAGCTATTTAATGAAACAGCACCATAATCAAATCTATTTACTTTCTTCCTGTCACAATCTTTACATGTTGCTTTATATACTCATATTGAGCATAATGATTTAATCCTGATTAAGGAGTGTCTATGCAAACTGTACCCGACCATAAGCAATGGCGTGCTTTTGATTATGAAAAACCATCTGTACAGCTAAAAAAATATGCTACTGATGCAGCTACGCATGGTCAGCCTGCTACGTCCGTACTGGAATGTGCATGGGCGAAAATTCCATCGCAACCAACTAAAGAAGAGAAGCAGGCTTATTCTGAGCAAATTACTACATTATTGCAGCAGCATCAGGCGGTAATGCTCACACATTACTATGTTGAACCAGAATTACAGGATTTGGCACTTGCTAGCGGAGGTATGGTGGGCGATTCGCTTGAGATGGCGCGCTTCGGTGCCCGCCATCCGGCACAGACACTGCTGGTAGCCGGAGTGAAATTCATGGGCGAAACAGCGAGCATACTTAGTCCAGAAAAAACCATACTCATGCCGGATATGCAAGCAACTTGTTCTTTAGACCTCGGGTGTCCGGCAGATGAATTCACAGCTTTTTGTAATCAGTATCCGGAACGAACTGTCGTGGTTTATGCCAATACCAGCGCTGAGGTTAAAGCCCGTGCCGATTGGGTTGTTACCTCTTCGATTGCGATTGAAATCGTATCTTTTTTACATGCTCAGGGTAAAAAAATTATCTGGGGGCCGGATAGGCATTTAGGCGAATACATTCAGAATCTGACCGGTGCTGATATGGTGCTGTGGCAGGGCTCCTGTTTGGTACACAATGAATTTAAAGGGCAAGAACTGGCGTTGATGAAAGCCCGTTATCCGCACGCTAAAGTATTGGTACATCCTGAATCGCCGGCAGCGGTAGTGGCTCTGGCAGATGTGGTTGGTTCTACCAGCCAGTTGCTACAGGCAGCAATCAACGATACGGCCGATACTTTCATTGTAGCCACTGATCAAGGCATTCTGCATGAAATGACCAAACAGGCACCAGCAAAAACATTTCTGGCGGCGCCCACTGCCGGTAATGGTGCTACTTGTAAATCGTGTGCTTTCTGCCCATGGATGGCCATGAACGGTCTAGAGTCTTGTATCGATGCGCTAAACCACCAAGAGCAGCATCGCGTACAACTCCCAGCAGCATTAAGCCAACAGGCCAGCTTGTCGATCCGGCGCATGCTTGAGTTCTCATCAGCCTGGCGTGAATTTCAAGCTTTTAGCTCTACATCTAATACTTTAAATATTTTATCCGATCAGTTTATTCCTTGGATCAGACAACATGACCACTTTGCCTCCCTGCTCAACTGCTGAGACAGATGTGCTGATTGTTGGTGCCGGTCTGGCCGGACTGACAGTAGCCTTGTCTTTACCTGAACATTTTCATATTACGGTTGTAGTCAGGCAAGACTTGTCAATATGTGCCAGCACTCTGGCGCAAGGCGGTATAGCCGCTGTAATCGATGAAGCAGACAGTGTGGCTGAACATGTAGCCGACACCCTTATTGCCGGAGCTGGAAGCTGTGATGAAACTCAGACAGCCACCATTTTGAGTGAAGGTGCTAATGCAATTGAATGGTTATGTGCGCATGGGGTGGAATTCACGCGTGAAAATGGGCAATTACATCTAACACGCGAAGGTGGACATGGCAAGCGGCGAATTGTGCACGCAGCCGACCACACAGGACACAGCATCACCGAAACCCTTCAGCAACAGCTTCTGGCTCACCCCAATATACAAGTACTCACCCATACTTTCATAAATGAGGTGATACTGGAAAATACTGTTTGCACTGGCGCCAGTGTCACGATAGCAGACAGTGGTGAAACCATTCTCATTCGAGCTAAACATACGGTATTGGCAAGCGGTGGTCTGGGTCAGTTATTCTCGCTGACCACTAATCCACTTACCGCCACTGGGCATGGCGTCGCTGTAGCTGCGCTGGCGGGTTGCAGAACACGACAGCTTGCTTTTGTACAGTTTCACCCCACTGCGCTTGCACTACCAGCTAATCCGTGTTTTCTGATTTCAGAAGCAGTACGTGGAGAGGGCGGCATTTTGCGCAACAGCCAAGGACAGCGCTTCATGCCTCAATATGATGAGCGCGCCGAATTGGCACCCCGAGATATCGTCGCTCGTGCCATCGCTGCTGAAATAGCCAAATCTGGCCATCATTGTGTCTATTTGGACATTACGCATTTATCTGCTGACTTTATCCGCACACATTTCCCGCAGATTTATCGGCATTGCTTAAAGCAAGGGCTTGATATTACCTGCGAATTCATTCCAGTTGCCCCGGCAGCGCATTATGCCTGTGGCGGTATTATCACCGACACGGCTGGCCGTACCGATGTGCCACAGCTATATGTTATTGGCGAAACCGCCAGTACGGGCTTACACGGAGCCAATCGTCTGGCCAGTAATTCTTTGCTGGAATGTGTCGTTGTTGGGCGGGCGGCCGCCGCCAGTATGGCCGCTTCAGATTCTCATACCCTGACTTGGCCTCAACATCTAAAGAAAGAATCGACCGAGCTATTGTGGCAACAGCCCGTGCAGACATCTGTTTCAGTGCCAGATATGCATACATTTAGCCTACAAGCACTGCAAAAACTCATGAGCCGATATTTTGGTATATGCCGACGCACTGAAGACATGCACACATTACACATGCAGTTACAGCAATGGTACCTGCATGCTGTCAGCCAGACAGATAAACTGACTCTGGTTACAGCACTACTGATGGTACAAGACGGTTTAAATCAAACAGAAAATCGTGGTGCACACTTTAATGTTGATATTGCTTAAAATTTATATATGTATTTTACGTTGAGCACATTGTTTTTTGGCGGCTGCAAGCGCCTGATTAAGTATGTCTTCAGTTAACCTACCTATCAAAGACTGTTGAAAACCGCATTCTGGCGCCCGTACCTGCGTGTAAGGTATGCCGCCAATACTATTGCCGAACTGTCTCATCCAAGCTCTGCTGTCCGTGCCGGTGTAGCGATATAGCGGGTAGCTGACTTTTATCTGACGGGTAAAGCGTTGTAAATTAGCCTCAGTGTCTAGTGCCACCCCTGCTACGTTTACCCTGCCTTTACCTGATTTCTGTTGCTGAAGATACCAGCGCGAAAGCATAGGCATTTCACTACGGCAGGAAGCACACCATGACGCCCAGATATTAATCACTTGTACAGTACTATTTGCTGGCAATACTGCGGCCTTACCTTGAGGCCAGCTTTGCAGCTCTGCTGCCTGTACGTGCAATCCGCCAGAAATCAATAAACTTAATACCACTGTTTTTTTCAAAACACGGATGAATTGAAACATAGCCTTTCCTAAATATTACGTTTCACAGCAGTAATTATAAAATATTTTATTTACAATTTCGGCGCCAACGCGGCAAGCTGTTTATTCACCATACTACTTTTAGTTTTAATACCTAAGCCAAGCATGTATTTTTATTCAAATAATTTATTTACACTCACTACTGAAACTTAGTCTGATCTTTAAAATAATTAATAATACTTGTCAAAATTTGAAGTTTCGTCCACACTTCCTATTTAGATTTTCCATTTATTTTGAAGTTCAGGGATAATCATGACAAATACCGTCATACTGTATCATAACCCTAATTGTTCTAAATCCCGTGCCGCCTTGTCTTTACTACAGGTTCGCAATGTCAACACTAAAGTCATTCCCTACCTGACCGAACCATTATCCGAGGCACAGATTCGCGCGCTAAAGCAGAAGCTGGCCATCCATTCTGCAAGGGAGATGATGCGCAGCAAAGATGATTTATATGCACAGCTCAATCTGGTAGAGGCAGATGAAGATACCTTGATTGCTGCTATGGCTGCCCACCCTATTCTCATTGAGCGTCCTATTGCTGTCTTTGGCGATCATGCAGCCATCGGCCGGCCGTTAACCAATATTGAAGCCTTATTAGAGCAATAAATGTCCAATGGCACACGCTTCGGCTTCTGGTATTGTCTGCGTAGTGTGATTACTGCCGGTAGCTTGTTTGTTGCCGCCAATTACGCCATCAGTATGGCGACTGTCTATCAGTTTAGCCATCCGCAGCTGCTCAGTGAAGCCGATGCAGCCATTGTGCTCGGTGCTGCGGCATGGGATAAGCGCCCGTCACCGGTTTTTCGTGAGCGTATCAATCATGCCATCAATCTTTATCGCGCGGGAAAAGTAAAAAAAATACTATTCACCGGTGGTAGTCCGCGCAGCGGTTTTATGACTGAAGCAGCGGTAGGTCGTCGTTATGCTATTCGCAATGGTGTAGATGCCAGCGATATCATTTATGAAAATCATTCACGTGACACTTGGCAGAATCTGGTGAATGCTCAGGCACTTGCTGAAGATAATGATATAGACACTTTTATTATTGTTAGCGATCCCTATCACTTGGCGCGAGCCTGTATCATGGCCCGCGACTTAGGATTGGATGTACAGGTTTCTCCCACCCCTACTACCCGTTATACCGCTACCCAGTCCAAACTACGTTTTCTGGCTCAGGAAAGTTATACCCTCATGGTCTACCAGTGGGTCAAGCATCTCGCTCACTTTCCCCAGTTGATTCAGTCATTCCGCAGCAAATTTTCTTCTTTTTCCTAAGCCAACCGGCACTGGCAGAGCAATGAAATAGCTGCTGGCTACAGGATACCCTTACGCGTTTCGTTATTTGCCAATCAGGATATAGCATTATTTTCTGTTGTTTGAATCTTTATTGCTATGTGTAGCAATTGAAACTTTTTATGCCAGCCTGTTTGGACACACTATGAAGCATCTAAGCGGCTGAATGATTCAAGTCCCTTATCGAGTGTGCACAATCAATAGTATGATTATCCCTAAATGCCATTCATCCGGCATCATTTTATAACAGAGGTTAAAATCATGGATCGAAATCAGCAATTATTCGAACAGGCTAAAACCATTATTCCCGGCGGCGTGAATTCACCGGTAAGAGCCTTTGGCAGCGTTGGTGGTATTCCCCGCTTTATTAAAAAGGCGCAGGGTGCCTATGTGTGGGATGAAAATGAAAGCCGCTATATCGATTATGTCGGTTCGTGGGGTCCGGCTATTGTGGGGCATGCACATCCGGAAGTAGTAGAAGCCGTGTGTCACGCAGCAGAAAATGGCCTGTCTTTCGGTGCACCCACCGAAAATGAAATCCGTATTGCCGAAGCAATCCGCCATATTATGCCGAGTATGGAACAAATCCGGCTGGTTAGCTCCGGTACAGAAGCCACCATGAGTGCTATACGGCTGGCTAGAGGTTTTACTAAACGTGACAATATTATCAAGTTTGAAGGCTGCTACCACGGCCATTCTGACAGTTTACTGGTCAAAGCAGGTTCGGGTCTGCTGACTTTCGGCCATCCCAGTTCTGCCGGAGTACCTGAGGATTTTAGCCGCCATACGCTTGTGCTGCCCTACAACGATATTGAAGCATTAGAGCAAACTTTTGCCAGCAAGGGCGACAGCATTGCTTGTGTAATTGTGGAACCGATCGCCGGCAATATGAATATGATACCGGCTACATCAGAATTTGTGCAGGCCATGCGCAGACTCACTGACCAGTATGGCAGCGTATTGATTTACGATGAAGTTATGACCGGTTTTCGTGTCGCACTGGGCGGTGCACAGTCTATTCACGGTATCAAACCTGATTTAACCACCATCGGTAAAATCATCGGAGGCGGCATGCCGGTAGCGGCTTTCGGCGGGCGTGCAGATATTATGTCCTGCGTTTCCCCCTTGGGTCCTGTATATCAGGCTGGCACTTTATCTGGTAATCCAGTATGTGTAGCTGCAGGACTTAAAACGCTGGAAATTATCCAAAGACCAGATTTCTACAACACACTCAGCGCCCGTACTTTAGAACTGAGTAAAGGTTTGGCCGCCATAGCAGAAGAAGCAAATATTCCTTTTACTAGTCGCAGTATAGGTGGGATGTTTGGCTTTTATTTCACTGCCGAGCTTCCGACTTGTTTTAGCGATATGCAGCGGTGCAATCAGGTATTGTTTAAAGAATTTTTCCATGCCATGCTGGCTCGTGGCGTCGCTTTCGCTCCATCTGCTTATGAGTCCTGTTTTGTTTCTGCCGCTCATAACAGCGAAATCATTGCTGACACACTGGGACTGGCTGCTGAATCCATGACTGAAATTGCTCGTACTGTTTAACACAGTTATTTTTTATTTGTTACCGGCGTAACCTTTTTGGATACGCCTTTTTTATTCTGCTGAGAATGTTTGAAACACAACAAATATACGCTGCTTACACAAGTCTATGGTCTCAGTTTTAACCAGAAACTCATTAGCATAACTTTTGAAATTCAAATAATTAATCGTGCTTTTGATATCTCCAATTTTATCTCTGACTTCTCGGAAAAGGTTTTCGCTATTCCGATGTATGAATAGAGTTTAATAATGAGATTTTTGACATTTTATTGCGTAATATGGCAATCGCAGATGATGTTTAATCTGGCTTTTCTACCGTTTTTTTAAAATTTTCTCGGGCATTGACGCTAATTTGCGCTTACATTTGTCAGATAGCAGTTAATAAGCGTCATTTTATTTCACTAAAAACGGCTACTATGCCCGCAAAATACCTAAAAACTTGAAGATTAAAAAGAAAATTAATTTAAACCTGTAGTATATATAATTTATTAACTTATAATTACATTTATTTAACAATAAAATACATTTATCTAAGTCTTGCCTAAGTATTGGCGACCATACTGTTCAGCAACAAGAACCGAGATGGTTATTGTCCTAAACTACTTAAATTGGAGATTTGTCATGAAAAAAATCACTGCTGCTGTTGTAAGTGCTATTTTTGGTTTAACTGCTGCTGCTTCTTTTGCTGCTCCTGCTGCAGCCACCACTACTACTACCACTAACACCACTGCTGCTACAACTACTGTAAAACCAGCTGCTAAAACTGTTAAACCGGTTGCTAAAAAAGCTCAGGTAAAACGCACTCACGCTAAAAAAGCACACGCCAAAAAAGCTGCTGCTAGCACTACTACTACCAAACAAACCACTACTACTACTGAAGCAAACTAATCAGTCTGCGGTTAACGTTTGAACAAAACCGTTTCAGGTATCCTGAAGCGGTTTTTGTTATCATAGGCAGCCTGAAGCCTGAAACAATATCGGCTCAACACTGTCTACGTGGAAAATTGTTAACCCATGCGAATTTTACTTCTTGAAGACGACAAGATGATAGCAGAAGCACTTAGCGATATGCTTCATGTTGCCGGTTTTGCAGTTGATTGCGTGACTGACGGCTTAGCCGCAGAAAACGCCTTACAGCCTAACATCTATGATATCGCTTTACTAGATATCGGTGTACCCAAGCAGGATGGTCTTAGTGTATTGCGCCATCTACGTGCAAAAAACTTTGATTTGCCTGTAATTTTGATTACTGCCCGTGATACAGTGGAAGAACGAATCAACGGTCTTGATAGTGGTGCAGACGACTACGTAATCAAGCCTTTTGCCCCTACGGAGCTACTAGCGCGGATCCGTGCACTTCTGCGCCGACGTAGCGGGCATGCCAGTCCAGTGTTGAGCAATGGCATTATCACCCTGAATCCGGCAACACGGGAAGTAAGTGCCAATGGACAATCTACTCGTTTGTCAGCCAGAGAATATGCCTTACTGTACAGTCTGTTGTTGCAGCCGGGTACAATATTGTCGAGGCAGGAGCTGGAAGAAAAAATCTATGGCTGGAATGAAGAAGTGGAAAGCAACGCCGTAGAAGTAGTTATTCACGGTATTCGCAAAAAACTCGGCAGCAATGTCATTAAAAATGTGCGGGGTCTGGGATGGCTGGTGGATCAACGCGGATAGTTTCATCGCTTCAATGGCGCTTATTATTGGTAATTACTATTGTAGTTACCTTCATTGCCATCATCGGCGATATTCTCGCCTATCAGACTGCTTTTCGCGAAACACAAGACTTGCAGGATGCGCAGCTGGAACAGATTGCCCATTTACTCGACCCACGCAGCTCCATTTTGCGTCGGGACACACAAGAAGATCTTAACTTTCCTGAAAGTGCACGCACGTTGCCCAAACCACGTGTACTGGCACAAACGCTGGATTCGCCTTATCTTAATATACTGATGGGTGATGACAATGCAGTGCAGAACTTGCAACAGTTACAGGATGGCTTTCACAATTTCACTACTGTAGCACGGCACTGGCGTGTATACATCCTTACCCGTGAGCGCGAACGAATCGTTGTCGCTCAGCGCACAGCCTACCGCAATCACATTGCCAAAGACAGCGCCCTGAGCGTGGTATGGCCGTTCTTGATTCTCATGCCCCTACTGTGGCTGTTTACCGCTATCTGGATTAGACGTCTATTTCGTGCTACGCAGGAAATGAGCACCGAACTGACTGCCCGCAATGCCAATGATTTATCGCCTCTGGACACCAAGCATGTACCCACAGAAATCCGTCCGTTTATTATTGCTTTAAACCGACTGTTTAGCCAATTGCAGGCGGCAATAGAGCATGACAAAAAATTCATTAGCCATGCTGCACACGAATTACGCACGCCCATCACTGCACTAACCATTCAGATAGCGCGTTTTGATGATCCAGATTTAACAAAGGACATACAGAATAAGCTTATCGGGCAAATTAGAGCCGGTATTGCACGTACTGAGCAATTACTCACCCAGCTGCTATCCATGGCACGGGCACAGCATCAGCAACAGCAGCACATACAAGCAGCCCATGCCAGCACCGACTTACTCCCTTTATTGCGCGACCTGATTGCAGAAATATTGCCACTGGCAGAACAAAAACAGCAAAATTTAAGTGTAGATATCAATGAAGACATCAAACTACCAATCAGCACCAATGATTTACATACAATTTTAAAAAATATTCTGTGCAATGCCATTAAATACACACCGGCCGGTGGCCACATCAGCATTCATACCCAACAAAATGCAGAAAATGAATTATCTATGTGGATTGAAGACAATGGTCAGGGCATCGCTGAATCAGAAAGAAAACTTGTTTTCGAACCGTTTTACCGCATTCTTGGTAACAATGAAAACGGTAGTGGTCTCGGATTAGCCATCGTAAAAACGCTGTGTGAACAGTGGCATATAAGTATTAGTCTGGCTGATTCCAGCTTGCATAACCATGAAGATAAACCCGGGCTGGCTGTGATTCTACTTTTTAGCATTCCTGACATCCAAATCCAGCCACAATAACGGCCAAATAAAATAGAACTGTAGGAATGGCTGGTTATAATAATTTCCGCCGATTTAATTTACAGAATGTTCCCTGTTTACGGAAGTCTTTTTTCTTTTGGCATAAAAAAACAGAATACTTAGTCTAAGTATTCTGTTTTTAGTATATGCATGTCTGACCCATTGTCAGCAGGTGAAAGAATCCGACTTCAGATTACCAGTGTTTGGTACCGAAAATCTTATCGCCGGCATCACCTAGTCCAGGAATAATGTAGCCATTTTCATCCAGATGATCATCAAGAGCAGCCGCATAGATGGTGACATCGGGATGAGCCTCATTAACGGCTTTCACACCTTCTGGAGCAGCTACCAGCACCAGTGCCTTGATATCCTTACAGCCTTTTTTCTTCAGTAGCTCAATGGTGGCATTCATAGAACCACCAGTAGCCAGCATTGGGTCGATAATCAGAGCCGGACGTTTATCCATCTGGCTGACAAATTTTTCAAAATAAGGTACAGGTTCGAGGGTTTCTTCATCGCGCTGCAAGCCCACCACACTGATTTTAGCAGTTGGAATCAAATCCAATACGCCGTCGAGCATACCCAACCCAGCACGCAGAATTGGCACTACGGTTACCGTTTTACCTTTAATTTGGTAAGCATCTATCTCACCACACCAGCCCTGCATTTTGACAATTTCCACGTCAAAATCACGGCTGGCCTCATATGCCATTAAACGCGCCAGCTCTTTTGTCAGTGTGCGAAAACGATAGGTACTGCAATCCTCTTCACGCATCAGTGACAGTTTGTGCTTTACCAGCGGGTGGTCAATCACATTAATATTCATAGCCTGTTCCAAAAATAATTGCTATAACACCTGAATGAAATCAGCTAGTTGAAAATCCTCTGAACCAATTCTGGTCAGACAGAGGCCAACAAAGTCTGCAATTCTCCTGCTTCATACATTTCCAGCATAATGTCAGAGCCACCAACAAATTCGCCTTTCACATACAACTGCGGGATAGTCGGCCAGTCGGCATATTCTTTTATACCCTGACGGATTTCTTCATCTTCAAGTACATTCACAGTATAAAAGTCTTTTAAACCAGCTGCCTGCAGAATTTGTACTGCACGGGATGAAAAACCACACTGTGGGAATTGTTTTGTCCCTTTCATAAACAACACCACTGGATGTTCGGTAACAATGTTTTTAATTCTTTCCTGAGTACTCATTTACTTTCCTTGTTTCATTTACTTAATGCGTGTTAGCACAGCGGCAAAAAAGCCGTCTGTATGATGTTCACTGGTTGATAGTTGAAGATAATCACTGTGCATGGAAGACGGCTTATGGCTTTTAAGCAACGTATTCACCGGTTCGATGTGCCAGCCGTTATTGGCCGCCAGAAAATCATTTAACTGTTGCTGGTTTTCTGCCTCCAGAATACTGCATGTGGCATATACTAGCCGGCCGCCGGGACGTACCAACGCTGAAGCTGCTTGTAGTATAGATTGCTGCTGTTGCTGCAATGCAGCAACATTGTCACTGTTCTGGCGATATTTTAAATCAGGATTTCGGCGTAAAGTTCCCAGACCTGAGCAGGGTGCATCCACCAGCACACAATCTGCCTTCGCTTTGAGACGGGCAATGCGGGCATCGTGCTCATTATCGATACGCTGTGGATGAATGTTGGTTAATCCAGCGCGCACCATACGCGGCTTAAGATTAGCCAGCCGTTTTTCTGCCACATCTAAAGCATACAATCGTCCGCTACCGGCCATCATTGCGCCCATAGCCAGTGTTTTACCACCGGCGCCGGCACAAAAATCTACAGCAATCTGTCCGCGTTTTACACCCGTTAGTAATGCCAGCAACTGGCTGCCTTCATCCTGGACTTCCAGTACGCCATCCAGAAACAGTGGGTGACGGTTTAAAGCCGGCTTATCGGGAAAACGAATCCCCCAAGGTGAATAAGGGGTGGCTTCTGCACGCAGACCTTCAGCCTGTAGCGCAGCCAAAATTTTATCACGTTTACCTTTCAGGGTATTGACCCGTACATCCAGCGGTGCTGATTGCATGACACTGCGGCCATAAGCAACAATTTGCTCATCATCCCAATCCTGCTGCTGGAGGCATTCAATCATCCATTGCGGCAATTCTGCTGCTGTGGAAAGCGTACTAGCAAATTCAGACTTGTGGGCTTTTAGCTCTACCAGCCAATCTTTCTCATCGGTATCACACAAAGTCTCTACCGCATGAACACTGAGGCCTCGGCCTAAAACCAGCGCAGCGAGTGCCGCGCGCCGAGGCTTATTATGCGGTTTTGGCAACATCTGCTGGATTTTCTGTAAATGCCGGATGGTGGCGAATACCGTTTCAGCTATTTCTTGCCGGTCACGAACACCAAGTTTGCGCTCACGGCGGAAAAAAGAAGACAGCACGACATCTGCCGGCTGGCGGAATGTTAACACCTGCGCTAATGCGGAAGTGGTTAAATCAAGTTGTTGTGCATTGATCATAATTGTTTAAATAGCTTTCCCGTTTATCTGGCCAGCCTTCAGCTGCAATGTATATACTTTACCATTGTCCATATAACTGATGCGTACCGGAATATTGTTCAGCTGCGGTGCAAATGCATATTCCACCCGATCATCACCACGACTGATGCTGTACTGGCTAATTTCGATGTGCTGCCCATTAACCATTATTTGAGCGGAGCCCAGATTTTTAACCGCATCCAGCGGGTATACTTTCTTGCCATTGGTTAAATACGTATTTACCGGAAGTTTTCCCTGATTAAAGCCAAGCTGCCATGCCAATGCAAACATATCATACACTGGTCCATTTACTGCTAGATGTCTGCTGGTATCAGATACCCTGCCATAATCCACACTCTGCCCGTTAAACCGTGCCTGAGCGTAGAGTTTACCAAAACGACTGTCTGTGTAGGTAAGCGGATTGAGCATTGTCCCGCTTAACGTACCGCTAGAGACAAACTGCATTTGGTAAATCAGCAAGCTAAGATCAGTGCTAATCTGAAACTTCCCACCTTTTTGCTCAAAATCCATATTGACTGACAGACCATTATTGTCAACAAACTGTAATTGTGCCCGCTGCGGCAACTCTCCCGCATGAATTACAGAAGCCAGCATTAAACCAGCCCAAACCAACACTATTTTCGCCCACAATTTCAATTTCATACGCCACGTACACCAATCAATTTTTTAAGCAGACCAAACCATCAGTTATACCAGCTTCCAATTTGTTTACTCTGTTACCTTGTATTACCAGATTACCTGCAACAAAATCAGCCACTGCCTGCGGCAAGAGCTGATGTTCAATCCGTAGCACGCGCTGAGCCAAAATTTCAGCTGTATCGCCATCCAGAACAGGGACGACACCCTGTGCAATAATTGGCCCACAATCCAGTTCAGCTGTAACAAAATGAATGGTGCACCCAGCCACGCGGCAACCACTCTCCAATGCCCGCTGATGCGTATGCAGTCCGGGAAAAGCAGGCAGCAAAGAGGGATGGATGTTTATCAGCCGGCCCACATAATGCGTGCAAAATACCGGCGTTAATATCCTCATAAAGCCAGCTAAAACTACAAGGTCGGGCTGATACGTATCAATACGCTCCATCAGTGCCCTGTCAAATGCGTCTCGGCCTTCATAGTCTCGATGATTTAGGGCTTCAGTTGCCAAACCATGCTCAGCCGCCCATGCCAAACCTGCTGCATCACTCTGATTACTGATAACAGCCACAATTTCCGCCTGTGCAATATTAGATTTAACTAAGGCTTGCATATTGCTGCCACGTCCGGAAATCAGAATCACAATTCTTTTCATCATGTCAGTTTCTCCCTCTTGCTGAAGTTTTACCCCAAAGACACCATTTCCAGCTGCTCCAAACTGCGACCGAGAAACCGTTCTCCGATAGTCTGAAAGCGCAAAGGAATATCACTGACATAAAACCTGTATTGCGCGCCGGTATGATCTGGATTGGCCAGCTGATTTTCTTCCAGTGCTAACGCCGTGGCTTCTGCAGTAGTAATGGCTGAATCAACCAATTTTAGTCCCGGTGCTTCCTGTCGAATTAAGGGTTTGAGTAAAGGATAATGTGTACAGCCCAATACCAGTGTATCCACATCTTCAGCCAGTATCGGTTTTAGATATTCGCGTGCAGTCAAGCGAGTGACTTCATGATCTAGCCAGCCCTCTTCCACCAGTGGTACCAATAGGGGACAGGCCTGTGAGAAAACCCGTGTTTGCGGGTTCTGCTTGTGAATCGCCCGTGCATAGGCATTGCTGTTAACAGTGGTACTGGTAGCAATCACACCGATATGATTATTGCGTGTGCTATTCAGTGCTGCCTGCGCACCGGCAGCTATCACATCCAGTACCGGCATACTGCCGGCCAACTGCCGGATTCTCTCACGTGCTACTGCCGCTATGGTATTACAGGCCACCACTAGCGCCTTCACATCATGCTCTAGCAAAAACGAAACAATCTGTTCGGTATAGGCTTCGATGGTGTGTCTGGACTTCACCCCATACGGTACTCGTGCCGTATCCCCGAAATAAATAATATTTTCATTGGGCAGTCGTTCCATTAACGCCCGTACCACTGTCAGGCCGCCTACCCCGGAATCAAATACGCCTATCGGGCGCTGTTCAATTGCTGTCATGAGTCTCTTCATCTGTAGCCTAAACCATTCAGCACACCGTGCCCTGAACCGGTACAGACCCTTTAATTAAGGTAATTATAACATTGACCCGCGCTTATACTTACAGCAGAGCTATCATAGGCGTAGTAAAAATTCGGAATCAATTTGGCAAAATCACAAAACTGCTAAACTTTAATACTTTCACTCTTACAAACTTTATCGCATAATAAACCCGTTTTATTTATCTAAACTCATCATGTCTGCCTCTCACATCCAAGAAACTGTTCTGGCCGATGAAAACGATACCCTACACTTGGGCAGCCGTTTTGCTCAGCATATTAGCCCGCCATTAATCATCTGGCTGGAGGGAGATCTAGGTGCAGGCAAAACCACTTTTACCCGCGGTCTGCTCAGTGCACTGGGCCATCAGGGTGCAGTCAAAAGCCCTACATATAATATTGTCGAAACTTATTCCTTCAATCGATTTGATTTGCATCACTTTGACTTATACCGATTTCAAAGCCCTGAAGAATGGCTGGATGCAGGACTAGACGAACTAATCACTTCAGACAGCGTTGTTCTGATTGAATGGCCGCAGCTTGGCGGTGATCTGGCTCCGCCAGCAGACATTATTTTAAATATCAGAATAAAAGAAAATGGCCGTACCGTACGAATGAGCGCCCTCACGGCCACTGGAAAACACACTCTAAACAAGATCACAGAATAACCATGCCTATTCACATTAGCCGCCGGAAATTATTGATTGCTTCCACCGGTTCGCTTTTAATTAGCCTTACTCCATTTGCCCGTGCCGCTCAGGCCGGCGCCGACATCGTGGCTTCTCGTATCTGGCCGGCCACAGCCTATACCAGAATGACATTGGAATCTACCACACCTATCCAGTTCAAGTATTTTCAGTTGAAAAATCCGGACAGATTGGTCATTGATATTCAAGGTTCCGCCACCAATCAGGTATTGCGGGAGCTGAGCAGCAAAGTGATTCCGATGGATCCGTATATCGCAAGTGTCCGTATCGGCCAGTTTAATCCTGAAACCATCCGTATCGTGATGGATTTGAAAACCACCGTTAATCCGCAAGTGTTTTCGCTGGCGCCAGTGGCCAATTTCAAAAATCGTCTGGTCGTGGATTTATATCCTACCGCTACAGTGGCCATGGAGCAGGAAAAAAACGACCCATTAATGGCACTGTTACAAGACTACAGCCACGGCAAGGTCAATAGCGATGGCACAACCCGTCCTCAGGCCACTGCCTCCACACCGCCGGTACAAAAAACACCTGTAATCAAACCGCCGGTGACTAATCAGCCACCACAGCCCGGCAAACCAAACAAGCTTAACCGCCAGCCGGTTATCATGATTGACCCAGGACATGGTGGTGAAGATCCCGGAGCAACCGGCCCATCTGGGCTGCATGAAAAGGATGTAGTACTGGCTATCGGCAGAGAAATAAAAAAAATACTCGATTCATATGGTTATAAAACCTATATGACTCGCAACGAAGATATTTTTATTCCGTTGGGAGTACGCGTAGCCAAAGCACGTAAACTGCAAGCTGATGTGTTTGTCTCCGTTCATGCCGATGCCTTTACCAATCCATCTGCCAAAGGTACAGGGGTTTATGCCCTTAGCCCCAAAGGCGCCACTAGTGCAGCAGCCAAATATCTGGCGCAGACGCAGAATGCGGCCGACTCAATCGGCGGGGTAAATTATTCTACAGACAAAAATGTCAACAATACCTTGTTTGACCTTACCCAGACAGCCACTATTAACGACAGCCTAAAACTAGGCAAGGATGTTTTAAATCAATTAAGCCGAATCAATAATCTTCACAAAGGTAGTGTTGATCAGGCAAATTTTGCCGTCTTAAAAGCACCGGATATACCTTCAATACTGGTTGAAACTGCTTTTATTTCCAATCCAATTGAAGAACGTTTACTATCCAGCAGTGATTTCCGTCAGAAAGTGGCCAGCTCCATTGCCAGCGGCATAAAGGAATACTTATCTACCGCAATATTGGCTCGACGTTAACAAAATTTCTGTGTTGAACCTATACACGTATATTCCACTTGCCACTTAGATAACGCTATTTTTAGCGGGCAGTAATTAGATTTGCATGCTCAAATGCCTCCGCCAAGTGCCTTGACCACATCTACCATGGCACTGCTGGCTTTGCCTTGAGCCAGTGCAAGTGAGTACTGTGCCTCGGCATACTGCCGTTGCGCTTCAAGTACATCTGCCATAGATATATCGCCAGCACTGAAGCGCCGCTGCTGGCTGCGGAAAACTTGCTGCGCCTGCACCGCTGCTTCAGTCCACTTCGACACAGATTTTTGATAATATTGATAATTACTCATCGCAGTTTCAGATTCATTCAACGCTTTCAGCACTGTTTGCTCATAATCCACTGCCGCCATTTTCTGTCTTGCCTGCGCAGCGTGTATTTCCGCTCTGATTTTGCCCCCATCCATAATCCGCCATGAAATAAACGGAAATACCGACCAGCTCTGATTAGATGAGCGGACTAATTTACCGGATGATAAAGCATCGAAACCACCATTGGCATTAATAGTGAGTTGCGGAAACTGTGCGGCAACCGCCACCCCCACCTCAGCATTGCTGGCTGCTAATTGACGCTCAGCAGCACGGATATCCGGCCGCCTACGCAAAATATCTGCTGGACTACCAGCCGGAATAGCCGGCAAAGAGCGTACTGGAATAGCAGTGCTGACTAGGAATAACTCCTTATTTGGCTGACCACCCGTCAAAATACTCAGCGCTAATGCTTCGGCACGGATGCGGGCTTGTATTTCTGGAATAGCAGCCTGAGCAGACAATAAGCGTGTATCGATATTCTGAATTTCTATTTGAGCCAAATCTCCGGCCTGCACTCGGCGCAACACAATTTTACGTGTCCCACGAAGTGCCTCCAAAATACGCTCTTGGGCTTGTAATTGAGCCTGCGCACTTCTCATATCAAAATAACTGCGCACAATTTCTGAAGCCACGCTAAGTCTAATGGCATCAGCATCTTCCTGTAGCTGCTGATAGCGTGCCGCATCCGCGGCTACACTATTACGCACACGCCCAAACAAATCAATTTCCCATGTAATAGCGGTGCCAGCATAATTTCGCGTTTGATAGCGCTGATTGGGTAAGCTAACGTTGTCACTGTTGCGACTACGTGTACTACGTCCCTCTGCATCCGCTGTCGGCCAAAAACCACTGCGCGTACCAGCCAGTATTGCACGCGCTTCTTCGATTTTGAGTACGGCATGGCGGATATCATGATTATTGGCTAGTCCCTCATCTATAAGCCGGTCAAGTAGCGGATCATGAAAATTTTGCCACCATTTATCCAGAGCCTCTGCCGGTTCATTATCTTTTTCAGGCAACGTCCATTGTTTGGGCATCTGGACAGCGTGTGGTCCCTGATAATGCGGTGCACTGATACAGGCACAGAGCAATAAAGTACCAGAAAACAAAATGGATAAGCGCAATCTATTCATGTTAATTTTTTCCGTACTGAAATAATCGCAATGCTCAGTGTTACACAGCCAATCAAGAGCATCGGCCACGCATTATGGAAAATCTCCTTTGCTGGCATATTTTTAAGAAACACACCATGCAGTATGATGAGATAATGTTTAAACGGCATCAGCTCTGCCAGCCATTGCAGCACCTGCGGCATATTTTCCACCGGCGTGGCAAATCCAGACATCATCACCATCGGTATCATGACCCCAAACACCCCTAGAATTGCCTGCTGTTGAGTGGAACAAAAAGCTGATATGGCCAGTCCGATGCCGATAATGGAAACAATGAATACCATCATCGCCATCAGTAACAGCAGCAATGAACCGGTAAACGGAATGCCGAAAATCAACACTGCCGCTAGAATCATCATTAAAGACAACATAATACTGATGATGAAACCAGGGACACATTTAGCAATGATAATTTCAGCCGGTGTACAAGGCGAAACCAGCAGCTGATCAAAGGTACCCAGCTCCCGCTCACGCGCAATCGACAACGCAGCTGTCATCAGCGCAATCACAAATATCAGAATGCCTGATAATGCTGGTACAACAAACCATCGATAATTCAAATTCGGATTAAAGAAATTTCTAGCCGCAATCCGTTCTGTCTTCTGAGCTTGCATTCCCATATTCTGGACAATTCTCTCAATATAGGAATAGGCAATTTGGCCGGCATTGGCACGACGTCCATCTATAATCACCTGCAAACTGGCAGATTGACCGGCAGCGATATCTCGAGAAAAATCTTCTGGAATAGTAATCGCCAACAGCACCTGTTTTCGGTCTATATCGGCATGCAACGCAGACGGATTGTCTGTCACCAGCACCTTTTTTACAAAACCAGCATGTTCTATGGTTCGCACCAGCTCCTGCGACCAATAACCATTGTCACGGTTATAAACCGATACTGTAACATTGCGCACATCAAGTGTAATCGCAAAAGAAAAAATCATTAACTGCATAATCGGCGGCACAATCAGAATAAATCGCGCCCTTTTATCACGCAGCAAACACAGAATTTCCTTGATAATCTGCGCGCGCAGCTGAAGCGAAAACAGCATCCTTATCCCTCCAGACTTTTATGACATTTTGCTCGTGCCAGAACAAACAACAGTGCCCCGATTAATAGCATGGCTAGCATATCGGTCAATAAGAGCGACCAAACATTGCCTACCAGAAAAACCGTTTGCAGCGCCTCAACAAAATAACGCGTTGGAATAATATGAGTGATCAACCGGATCGGCCATGGCATACTGTCTATTTCAAATAGAAAACCGGACAACATAAACGCCGGCAAAAAACCCGTGAAAGCAGCCAACTGCGCGGCAATAAACTGATTTTTAGCTAATATCGATATCACCAGCCCCTGTCCCAGAGCCGGAATCAAAAATACTGCAGCCAGCATCATCAGCACCAGCCAACTACCCCTGAGCGGCACATCGAAAGCAAATACGGCCATTAGCGCCGAACCAAGCGTTGCCAGCATACCCAGTACAAAATAAGGCAACAATTTGCCCAGCAGTATTTCCGTAATCGTTGCGGGGGTAGATAGCAAGCCTTCCATCGTCCCACGCTCCCACTCTCTGGCCACCACCAGCGCCGTCAAAAGCGTACCAATCATCGTCATAATAATGGCTATAGAACCCGGTATCAGTGAACGCCGGCTTTCCAGTTCTGCGTTAAACCAGAAACGAGGCTGGACTGATACCGGTGAAACAGTACTCTGACCATGCTGAGCTAACCACAGCGAAGCAATCCCTTGCGCATAGGCTGTAACAAAATTTGCGGTATTAGGTTGTGACCCATCCGCAATCACCTGAATCAGCAGATCATTATTACGGCTATGTAAACGAGTTTCTACGTCAGCAGGAATCACAACATAACCTCGAATTTTACTGGCTATGATTGCTGCTTTTGCCTCCTGAGTATGACGCATAGGCAAAACAGTAAAGTAACGTGAACCAGAAAAAGCTGCTGCCAGCGATTGTGCCGTCGGCGTATCTGAGCTTAGTACCACACCTACCGGCACTTTACGCACATCCAGCGAAACAGCAAAAGCAAACAGCAGCAACAAAATAACCGGCAATACAAAAGCGACGAATATTGCCGAAGGGTCGCGTACAATTTGTAGGCTTTCTTTATAAATAAGTGCACCAAGACGGTTCTTAACAGCACTTTTCCCCTGCTTCATACGGCCTCCGTACAGCCATTACGTTCAGCAGAGTTTGCACAATCCGCCGCATCAATCAATCGGATAAATGCCTGCTCCATCGTTGGTTCATCTCCTGCACTTGTACGTACCTTTTCTTTCAACCGGTCGGGTGTATCCAAAGCAATCAACCGTCCTTGATACATCAGAGCCACACGGTCACAATATTCTGCCTCATCCATAAAATGCGTCGTTACCATCACCGTCATCCCTTTCTGCACCATTCCGTTAATATGAATCCAGAATTCCCGACGCGTAATTGGATCTACACCAGAAGTGGGCTCATCCAGAAATAAAACCGGCGGACGATGCATCAGCGCACAAGCCAATGCCAGCCGCTGTTTGAAACCTAAAGGCAACTCATCAGGTGAATGTCTGAGATAAGGTGTCAGCTGAAAAATCTGAATCATCTCCTCAATGCGCTGCTGCTTGGTGCCCCCACTTAAACCATACATACCAGCAAATAAATTCAGGTTTTGCTCCACATTCAGCAAGCCATAAAGTGAAAACTTCTGCGCCATATAGCCCAGTTTCAACTTGGCTTTTTTAGTAGCATGGCGCAAATCCAGTCCGGCCACATGCGCCTGTCCACTGCTCGGACGCAACAAACCACACAACATTTTAAATGTGGTGGATTTACCTGCTCCATTGGGACCAAGCAACCCGAAAATCTCACCTTGTTTTACCTGAAAGCTGGAATCATCTGTGGCTATAAAATCCCCAAATTTTTTTGTTAGATGAATACACTCCACAGCGGCCGTGGCTAAATTAGGAAAAGAAGACATCTTTGCCGCCAGTGCCGACGTCCCTTTCGGACCTCCACCTAGTAAATCAATAAACGCATCTTCAAATCGGGGCGCTAAAGGACGGATCGAGCCCCCTGTGTCCGCAGCCAGCGCCTCAATTTCTCTCGCATCATGACCGTGTCTGAGAACCAGTCGTAAAGAAGCCCCCTGAATTGTGCCATCACAGACACTATCCAAATTCAATGCCCTACTCAAAAGAGACCGCCGGTTTTCATTAAAACCATTTAATCCAAAACTTCTCCCCTGTAGTCTGGCCGTCAAGTCTGACGGTCTACCATCAAATACCAGTTTGCCTTCATTTAGCAGCAGCACCGAATCACACTTCTCTGCCTCATCCAAATAGGCTGTTGCCCATACCACAGCAACCCCGTCCCCAGTCAGCTTTGCCACCATCTGCCACAAATCCTGCCGGCTTAAGGGGTCTACACCAACACCAGGTTCGTCCAGCAATAAAACATTAGGGGCAGCCATCATCGCACAGGCCAATCCCAACTTCTGCTTCATCCCACCGGAAAGCTGACCAGCAAGGCGCTTGGAAAAAGGCTCCAGACGGGTAAATGCCAGCAGCTTACTGAACGATCTTTGGCTTTCCTGCGCATTTAGACCGCGCAATCTGGCATAAAGCTTCATGTTTTCAAGTACAGACAAATCCTCATACAGACCAAAACGCTGCGGCATATAACCCACATTTAGAGCTATACTGTCCGCTTCCTGTACCGTATCTAAGCCGGCAATATTAATGTGCCCACTATCAGGTGCCATCAAACCAGTCATCAGCCGCATTAGCGTGGTTTTTCCTGCACCATCAGGGCCGGCCAGTCCCGTTAGTCGGCCGGGATAAATAGCTGCACTAACATCATGCAGTGCCCTGATCTCACCAAAACAGCGCGAAACCTTATCCAACACCACCGCAGGCCTCTGCGCCATTTCAGACTCCCTTATCGCTCAGCCGAATCGTCACCGGCATACCCTGTTTCAACGCATCATCATCATTCAATACAGTAATTCTGAGCCGGTAAACCAAATCAGTACGCAAATCCGTGGTTTCAACAGATTTAGGCGTAAATTCTGCACGCGGAGAAATAAAACCTATCTGGCCGGAATAAACTTTAGCTGAAGAATCCGTGTAAATAAAAACACGCGTCCCTTGTGCAATTTTCCCCAAAGCCGGTTCATCAACATAAGCACGAACATATACTGGCTTGCGTAGCGACAGCGTATACACCGCATCCTGCGTACTTAGCATACTGCCCGGTTCCCGCACTCGACTCATCACCACAGCATTATCTGGTGCCCGTAGCACCGTATCATTTAAAGCAGTACGCGCCTGTGCCAAATCTGCTTGCGCGCCCCGCAACTGCGCCCTCGCTGCCGCAATTTCTTCAATTCTCGCACCTGATTTTTGCAGCGATAAAGTCTGCTGTGCCGAAGCCAGTGAAGCCACCGCTACATCTCGATCCCTACGTACTTGTTCGAGCGTTTTTTCACTTGCATCGCCTGCTTTGACTAATTGCTGCTGACGCTTTAAATCCGCTTCGCTCTGCTGCAACACCGCCTGTGCTTTTGTTACTGCAGCAGCTGCTACTTTTATATCCTGCTGCCTGTTTCCGGCTTCAAGTTTTTGCAGCTCTGCCTGTGCTTTTGCCACTTCAGCCTCAGCCTGTGCTAATGCATGACGATAAGGCACATCATCCAGCAATGCCAATATTTGCCCTTTTTTAACCTTATCACCCTCTTTCACTTTTACAGACAACAGTCGGCCTGACTGACGAAAACCCATATCAACTTCGCGGATATCAACATTCCCATAAAGCGTCAGCGGCTGTCTGGCTGCCTGATAAAAATGCCATCCTGAGTACAACGCAATTAAAGCAATAACGACAACCACACCAGTCAATATTCGTTTTCTGCTAATCATGCTCCCTCTCCCTCAGGCAAAGACCACCGCGATGATATTGCGATGCACAACTGGCAGTATTTTCTGCAATTCTTCTTCACCAATTGTTGTCCAGTTCATTCGTCTCAAAATACCAGTACGAACCACCCGCCAGACAGCTAGCAACCCAAAAACACTGAAAGTGATCATCGCAGCCTCTTCTTCATCAGTATTACGCAAAACTTTTATCAATCTAATAATTTGCGTCAGCATGGGCCTGATAAATGTTGAAAAAACATATTCAAAAGCAGCTGTAGGCTCCTGCTGTTCACGCATAATCAATTGCGCCCACTCTTTGGTTTTATCACTGGTCAGCAGTTTTAAAAATGTATTTGCCATCTCCAGCAACAAGGGCAAAAGAATTTCCTTTCTTCCATCCTTATCCAATGTCGACCAATCATATTTCTCGAGACAAAGGCGAATCTTGTCTTCTACTGGCGATATTTCACTCTTTAACTGGGTCGTAATTTCTTCAAAAGCCGCTAAATACAGCCCTTGTTTTCCTTTGAAGTAGTAGTTAATCAGTGCCAAATTCACATTGGCTGCATGAGCAAGCTCCCGTGTACTAGCCGCATGAAAGCCATCACGGGCAAATACTTTAATAGCAGCATCAATCAACGCTCGGCGTGTTAAATCACCTCGCTCCGCTTCTTTAAACTCATTCATAAAAATGTCCACAGAATTTATCAAAGTAATATTTTTAATTAAACGACTGATTAAGTCAATCGTTTAATTAAAATTTAGATAAAATTTTAAAATAAAATTAAAAAAAGAATCAGAATATAAAGCATAATAGCGCAAACTTTTAAGTTTTCAGGCATATCAATTTAAAATGCGCCGAGAGTTCCCAGCGCATTTTTCGAATCTTAATTAATAGTTTTTCTTCGCTTCATCCCAGAGCACAAAAATCTGCTCGTTGCTGATATTTAACGTTTGCGTAAGAAAATCCCACATATTGTCATCCATCAGCGTAAAACTTGGAGCTTCCGATATCACATTTCTTACCTTGATTAAATGGTCGCCGACTAGCTCACGCTTAGCAATATCCAGCAATTCCTTTTTATTTTTACTGAATTGCAATTCGATCGCAGTCAAAAACTGGCTGCGGGTGATTATTCCTGCTTTTTCCTTTTTATCTTGCAGACATAATTCATCTGCATTATCCACATCCACCCATGCACCGGCATCTTCTGACCATTCAGTAAAAGGCGCTGGAGCAAAAGTAGTTACATCATCAGGTAGTTTACCAACCGCGACAATAATTTGTTTTTCACCCGTATTCTTAGAATACACGGTTTCACCGCGATGGTCTTCTATATATTCCCACTGTCCATTATTCCATTGCGGAATAAAACCTTTTTTTTGTTCGGGCTCATCAGTCTGAATACACAAGCGTGGGATTAAATAATGGCCCCCTCCCTCAAGAGGGTCTAAATCAGCGCTGGTTATTCCCGTAAAAAAATTGTTTTCATCAAGCTGACAAACAGGAATTTCTAAAGGATAATTTTTCATAACATCGATCCTTAAATTTTGATACAAGCCAATAACGCAATGTTACGAGGTCGGGCCTCATTACCCCCGCTCACATCGGTGGCAAAATCATGGGTGTGATTGCCGTTGACATCAGTGACAAAATAATGGCTGTGAATACCGGAATTATTAGTAGATCCCCATCTTTCGATATTGCCGCCGTTTGATTCAAAATTAGACCCAGCACCATTAGTGCTAATTGGAACCCCATGATTGTGATCGCCATTGTTATGAGTCCAACCGGTATGGTTGTGGGCTCCAGATTCCCACGTTCTGCCATTGTGCATGTGGCTAAGATTTTGACTATCTTGCCATGAACCAAACTTCCGGCCCCCATCAACATTGCGTCCATCGTCCCATGAACGAATAAACTCAGCACGTAAATCTGGTAAATTAAATGTTGTATTTCCATCGCCAGATCCGTACATCGTACCTATTGCGGCAAAAAGATTTGAATATGTTGTCCGCGACAAGGCCGCCCCATTTGCTTTTAACCAGCCGATAGGAGCCATGCTCTGGGAAAAATACATGATTGCGCCAGAAGGTGTCGTGTTTATATCCTTTGAACCATCAAAAGGGACGCCATTAATCAATCGTGCAGTTTTTAGTCTAGTAGCTGAATCTGCATTCCCTGTAGTATCCTGATTACCTGCTATATTAACACCGGGTAAATCAATATCACTTTTGGCATTAAATGTCACACCACCGATTTTTCGTGCAGCAATCAGTTCTGCATAAAGTGCAGTTTTAGCTACCCCATCTTTATCCAGTTTGCAATCAAACAATGCTTTACCTTGCCGTGCTGATAAAGCCGCCAATGCATCATCTGAATCCAGACAATCAATAATCCTAGTTATGCCGGCAACTTTATCTGTGGCACTTGCAGGAACATTGGCGGCAATCAATTTCTTGATAGCAGCAATGACTTGACTCTGATTTGCCTTTTCTGGCTTGATGCCGGCTGCGGTCAGGATGGCGATTAGTTCAGCCTGTACCTGATTCAGCCAGCTGGCAGGTAGAACTGTACCTAGTTCGCTAATACCATCGCCATCGTGAAAAAAGCCGTCCTGTGTATCTATTGGATACATATTTATTTATCCTTATATGTAAAACGTATATCAGTAAATGCCGGTTTTAAATCTTTTAATACACTTTCAATTACGACATCGCCATATGCTGTTAATCTGTCACCGGCAGTAGACATACCTGCACGGAATCGAGTTGCACGGCTGTCTGCATTTTTGATATTTACCCACCATACCCAAATGATGTCTTCACGTGCCAGCCTGTACCCGGCTCGGCTGATACCGACGCGGAAAGGTTGCGGTTCTGTTATGGTGATGTCGTATCCAATGGATGCAGCCATCTGCATGAAATAGGGAATACTCAAGCCGCCTGTTTCGTTGATTTTCGTGATGACAGCCTGTATTCTCTGCTGACCATTCTTGCCGGTAGGATCCAGATTGAGCACTTCCTCCCAGCGTATGATGTAGTTGCCCGATGTACGCGGGTCAATAACCCCAAGCTTGCGGCGTGCAGCATTCTGGATTTCATCCAGACAGGCACCATCAACGGCGGCTGCATTTCTTATTGTGGTGGCGGTACGGTTGTAAGCGACTGGGGGTAGTAATCCTAATAGGGTATCTTTGTAGTTCATAGCAAGCCCACATCAACCTCACCAAGCATAAACCACTCTATTTTTTTGTTTGTTTCAGCCACCAGATTACCCTTAGGCAAAGTCATTTTTCGGTCTGTCACGCTTGCTACATCACTGATTACAGCTTCCAGCTGAGAGGCAATTACACTATCACCTGGTTTTAATGCGCTGAAATGTTCTTGTAGTGCTTGTTTAATATCGTTTGCAGCTTTGTCAAAAGCCCCTCCCGACAGGCTAACTTTCACTTCTATGTCTACCTTGGTTACATCAGGCTTGATTACCATACTGTTTTTAGCAGTAACAGGGCGCACAGAATCAATATAATTTTGTACTTTACTAACTATGTCGTCACTGGGCACATTATCACCACTGGTAATAACCACATCGACCGTACCTAATCCGCGGCGTAAGGGATAAACATAAGCACTGGTCACCCCATCCACACTCAAAGCCCAAGCTTTATAATCATATTGATTACCTCCGGCCGGTGGACGACGCAATAAATCAAGCAAACGATTTAATAAAGAATTGTCACTTTCAACATCAGTACCACCAGTCACATCAAGGTTTACCAGATCACTGGATACACCCACAGGAGCAGCCATAAACTGTGCTGTCTTATTATGTTGATTTGATATGGCACCAGGCTCAAGCGACCTTATGCTCAAAACAACAGTACCATCTTCTTTAATGTAAGCTTTTTCCAAAACCGTATATAAATGTTCTCCACATTTAATTTGCAAATCAGCATCAATTGATGATTGCGGAATACCATGTGCGATAACAGTACCACTGGCCGAAGTCGCATTTTTACGTCGTATGCCACGCAGATTACAATGTCTTTCCAGAAAATCCGTATCTGCCGTATCTGGAAAAAACTGTTTTAATATCCATGCCTGATGGGCATACTGACCAGTGGCACAACTGGCCAAACTACTAGCACGTATATAATTATCACTATCTGAAGAAACATCTGTTTCTGGATTTAATGAAACCATATCACGCAAAATAGCCTGACGGATCTCTTCAAAGGTAGGAATATTATGCATATTTAAAATCCATTTAATTATTCTTTCAGATTACTTTAACCGGACATTCAAATATAAATTTTTCTCCTGTTATCTCAGTTACCTGTATATTCAAATGAAGCTGGCCATTATGTGTCTGCAAAGTTGTCACAGAAATATCTGTTGCACGTCCATCATCAATAATGGGCTGTAATGCTTGCTGTGCATACTGTTGAGCAAGTAAGCTAACAGATTGCACATCTTTCTCACGCTCCAATGTATAAAGCAACGAACCCAATTTTTTATCTCCCCAATAGCTGCCCAGCGGCGTCATCAGACGCAGATAAACAGCGTTTTGCAGATTATTGATTGTATGTCCGCTGTAATCACCATTTCGGGTATTAATTTCTCTGTCCATAAATCATTCCATTTATATATTTTTATAATTTACTTGTGTTACAGCATTAAAATAAAGCTGAACAGCTTTAGTAGATTTCAGACAGGTTTGCCTACACTTACAGTATGATCATGTTCAGTCAGACTGATACCATCGGCTTTAACATCACCTACCGTAGTAAAGCTGCCTTCAGTTTGAACAACATTGCCAGAAAAGGTTGCACCCTGCCCCCCTTTAATTTCCAATCCGCCATTTCCATTAATCTGACCCGCAGCAGTAATTTCCTGAGAACAACTAACATTACAAGCAGTAATATCCACACCAGCCTGAGCATCAATACTAATCCCGGCAGCTGCTTCAATTTTCACACCAGCTGGAGCCTTAATATTCAAAGTCTCACAGTCAATTTCTATCAATCTGCCATTCTTTAATGTAATAGATGCGCCAGACTGGTTATAAACAGCCACCTCACCAGAAGCCAAAGCTTTTATACGATATGCCCCATGCTCAGTTCCAATAATAATGCCATGGGTGGTTTGTCCGCTTAGCGGTAAAATAATAGCTTCAGAACCAACCGGCGGATTACTGGTAAAACCGAATTGCTGTATATGCTCCACATCCTGTAACAACTCATCAGCTAGAGCAGAAATTTGTGCAGATTGAATCGGCTCAGTAGCATTGACACGTGTCAACCTGCCTCGAAAAGCCTGCCGCACAGAACTAGTTGTATTAGAAATGGTTGTCCGGGTTTTATTAACTAATTTTGCAACATAACTCATTTAATACACCCATTATTGTTATAAATTTGTTTCAACTCATTACTAACGTTTCAATTGATTAACTTGCCGGTTAGTCACTCCTTTACGTTTACCTTTGCGTGAACGCGCAGCAGCAGACTTTTTCACATAAGCATCTGGAGTCCAAATTCCATCTTCTTTTAAGCGAAGTTCTGTCATCGTTCCTCCGCTTCGGCTCAGAGAAAACCGACGTCCCATGATAAAAAAAATCGCATCTATCTGCTGATCTTCATCGATAACATGTACCCTTTGCCCGGGTTTCCATAAAACACCATTTTGGGTTTTATGATCGGCAACAGTAACTGTTAAAGTAAAACCTTCAAGGCGCCAGTCAGAAAGCATTTTCTTAGCCTGAACTTTGAGCTGTTCCAGATTTTCAGCATCACCAATGACAACCGTTTTAGGTTTATATAACGTCATGGTTTCATCTTTATAAACCCATTTCAGATCATGCTTAGATGAGTTGGCATAGCGTGTATGGCTTTGTCCAAGAAACGTTACTTCCGAATAGCGATTTTCCGTACTGTACTCAATTTCAATACTTTGAATATTACGCCGATTGTCATTTTTACTATGACACAATGAAGCTACAGGCTGGCTAGCATAATCGGCTCCTCCAACTACCAGCGTACCATCAGGTTCAAGCCAGACATGCAACCCAGCTTTATAGGCAATTTTGCTCAGTGCCTGCCAAGCCGTTTCCCCCGGCTCTATGTCAATCTTGTCCAATACCGGATTCTTTTCCGCCTTTAAAACCACATTTTTAATCTGCGGCCATGGTTTGACAATTTTTTGTGCAGCACTTAATACATTCATTCCTTTGACATTAATTTGTGCCACACTGCAATCAACCAGTAATCCGGCAAGGTCGCGTCCATTAAAAGAAATACTGTGATTATTTTTATCG